>CALMPK010000134.1 GCA_937873575.1 uncultured Hyphomicrobiaceae bacterium | reverse complement strand
CCATCCTCGGTCTTGCACTCGGCATGCTTGGCGAGGAAGCCGGCGACCTCGGCCTCGACCGCCTGCGCGAGCAGGGCACGGGCCCCGTTGCGCAAGACTTCCGTGAGTTGGTCGTCGAAGGCTCCTGGCTGAATCAGTCGGACGACTTTATCGTTGGGCACGGCATATCGCTCCTTCGGTGGAGAAGTGAGGTCGTCAAGCAACCCCACGATATGCCGCCTTCCCGATTCCCGCCGTCACCAACTTCCGGCCATAGCTCGCGCACCGGAGCCAGCCACCTCTTCGGATGGCAATCAGAGCGAACAGACGGGCGTGGCAAGAGAGCGACCGCTTCTGGGGTGGTCAGCCGACGTGCCGACAAAATGGCTGGATTCCTGACGTTGCCCTTCAGAGGCATGACGGTCGAGAGGCAGAGATAGCTGCCGTCGCTGCCTGCTTTGGAAAGACCTAACTGCACAATCGCTGCTTGGCCGAGAGCAGACCTGCAGGTCAAACCAAGTGTCCCCTGTGTTGCCCCAATGGGCACACGTCCATCGTTCCGCAGCAACGCACGCCGCGTCGCTGCAGGTCTATCCAATAATCGCGCTCGGCGTCGACTCGCCGACGCTCGCTGCGCACGAGTTGGACGACGTCCGACTTGCGACAGCATTCGCGCCGTAGTCGTGTCTTGCGTGATCTTAGGCAACCGACCGGACATTTCGATCGGCCGTTGATCAGGCCATCTCCCGCCTTGTTCAACATAATGTGGCGCCGTCCCAGCCAGTGCTCGGCACCGTCGAGCATGTCGAGATACTGGTCCAGGATGCCGATGCGACCGGCCGCCGCTTGTGCATCGAGCTGATGTCGCCCAGCCACGCCGTGGGACAACGCCTGTCGGGGTGGCCAACGACGCGTCCGGGTCGCGATGCGCTGCAACGACAAATAGTGGAGCAGCAGGCCCCACCACACGACGGCATCGTCGCCAGACCGGATAGCCTCTCCCGCATGATAGCCAAGGCAGAAGGTGCCAGTCTCGTTGATGTGGCGCTGTGGGCAAGACCGCGGCAGCAATGCGCCGAGTATCCGCTCCTGCACGGAAATCGAACCGCCAACTTCAGCGATTGCTAAGCCGATCTTCCAGTCGCGCGCGGCGCCGGGCGGACGGATGGTCGCTTCGCCGGTCAACGACGGCGTGATCTGATCGAAGGTCATCCACTCCGGTTTGGCTTCACGGATCAATTCGAGCGGAGAACTCATTGCGTGTGTGGCTGCGCCGTGCGGGAAGCGCTGCCGCTGCTCACGACAGCCGGCGCAGCGACCGTCCCGACGGCGACCGTCTCATAATCCAGGCCCTGCGCCTTCCCATCGCGATCGAAGAGCTGGCGCACCGCGACAGGAGCCTGCGAATGGGCTCTGGGTCCCATCGCTGTCTCTGTTCTCTTGCATCCCGACTGCAATTCCTCCGAGCGCGACACGGCCTTGCTGACGGCGCACCGCACACTCCGGTCGCCACGGAGCCCGAGCCGACAAATGGGCGTCGCGCCATACTCCAATCCGATCGCCAAACCGAGGGTGGCGATTTCTGGCAGTAGCTCTTGGCACAGCTCGAAGCTCGACCTCAGCCCGCCGGAGGCGTGCACGGCAGCCTTCACGGAGGCGCCAGCGTCGGTCTGGAACCGCGTTCCCTCGGCCAACAGACCATGCAGGCAATCACCGATGAAGCGAACTTTCTTGCCGCCGAAGTCCTCCCGTAGACTGGCGGCAAGCTCTTTTCTCAGCACGTGCAAGTTGGCGACCATGTCGGCCACCCGCCCTGTGCGGATGCAATTGTCGACATACTTCGTGAACCCGCTCAGATCGGCGAATATCGATACCAGCTCCATGCGAATGGCACGACTCGGCGACACTTCTCCGAAATCGATCGAACGCAATGGGGGCTCGTGGTGATGGAATGCGAAATTCGGAGTCTCGACGCCGTACCTCTGGGCCATCAGGCTCTTCAAGCCGTTAACCGCGACGCCGACGTCCGCGTCGGTAAACTTGGTGGTCGCCGCAGCGGCACCGAGTGCCTTGATCTGCGCGCTCATTTCGACATGGCGCTCGGCCTGCAAACCGCCATACACAAGGCTGAGGTGCGCGATGGCCCGCACGCGATCACTGATGTAAATGCCCTCGTCGGCCCCTTCGGCCAGTTTTGCTGCGTAGTTGGCCGGGCTGCCCAAGAACAGCGGCTCCGGCTCGCTGCCACGTCCGCTGTTGACGGCAACCGCTAGGCCGGAATCGATGCCAATGCGGACCCTGGTCGCGAACTCGCCGTTGCCGATCGTTCGGCTGGCTGCCTCGATCGTGCGCTTGAGGGCGTCCGCGAATTCGAGGGCCCGCAAAACGCGCACTTGCTCGCCGGCAGCGCCTGGCGGCGTGATGATCACGGCGTGCAGCCGTGGGCCGTGGAAATCGACGCGCTGCGCCTCGAAGCGCTCGGCCAGGGTGTCGCATGCACCGTAATGTAGATGCAGCATTCCGAGGACACGGCCATGCGCGGCCTCGGTCTCTCGTTCCCGTTCGAGCATCTTATCCTGGTAGTCGAGCAGCTGCACGTAGACGTGCACGCCATCGACCAGGATGGCTTCGCTGGGCCTGAGCTGAAAGATCAAGTCCTCCGTGCGCCCGGTCGCGGCCTTGGTCGCAGCCACGGCCTGCCGGCGGCGGGCAAGCATGGCCGTGTCGAATTGACCGACAGTGACACCCGTTACCGGCACCGTCTGCATGAACTGCTGAATGCGCGCGGCGCTTTTTGTTCTCGTCCAGCTCATGATGCTGCCCTCATGCTTTCAAGCTGCGCACGCGGTATTCGACACCGTGTTTGTCGGAGAACGCCGTCTCGTCATCGAAGCGCGATCGGAGCGCGGCATCGTCGACATGAGCCCAGACAGTGGGGCTGACGCGCACCGGCCCGAGCCTTCCTTCGGAGTGCGCCTGCTCGTAGCGACTGGCCGTGTTGACGGTCTCGCCAATGGCAGTGAACGCGATCCTGTCGGCGCCGCCGAAGTCGCCGAGGATGACCGGCCCCGCGTGCAGTCCGATGCGGACATCGAGCGGAAATCCGGCAGTCCGACACCACTCTCTGATACGCTCGGCACTGGCGATCGCCGCTCGGCATGAATTCTGCGCAGCGATGCGCAAGCGTCGTTGGTCCGGCGCTCGCCAGAAGGCCATCAGGCCGTCGCCCATGAACTTGTCGATCTGCCCCTCGGACGCCTCGATCGCCTCGGCCTGCATGTCCATCAACTTACGAATGATCCGCGCACTCTCCGCCGGTGGCATACCCGATGCGAACTTGGAGAATCCCGCGATGTCGCTGAACCAGAAGACGCAGTTCGTCTGTTCGGGATCGATCCTGCCGG
>CALMPK010000133.1 GCA_937873575.1 uncultured Hyphomicrobiaceae bacterium | reverse complement strand
ACCAGTGGTCGGCGATCCTGCGCTCCGTCTCCGCGCACCGCAGCTACAAGTGGGTGTACAAGGAAAGCTACAAGCCCTGGCGGATCGCCGAGTACATGATCCTGAACAACGAGATGCCGCGCTCGCTGCGCTATTGCTACGACGAGATCGCCAACGCGCTCGGCGCACTCGAACGGGACTATGCGCTGCGTCACGAATGCCACGACATGGCCCATGAGAGCCGCACGCGGCTGGCGGATGCCAACGTCAGCGCCATCTTCCAATCGGGCCTGCACGAGTTCCTGATCGACTTTCTCGGCCGGCATAATCGTCTGGGCAGCGAGATCGCGCTCGCCTACAATTTCACGGATTGAGACTAGGTCTGGACGCCGACATGCTGATCGCCGTGCATCATCGTACTCGCTACGTCTACGACACCGAGACGCGCTACTCGGTGCAGAGTCTGAGAGTGACGCCGCAGAGCTTTCCCGGCCAGCGCGTGCTCGAGTGGACCATCGACGCCCCAGGCATCGAACGTGCCGCCACCTTCCGGGATTGCTATGGCAACACGGTGCACCAGATCACGGTGACGAAGCCTCATTCGGAAGTGATCGTCGACGTGAAGGGCGTGGTCGAGACGGCCGACAACGCTGGCATCGTCAGTGGCATCATCGAGGTCGCTCCCGCTGCGGTCTACCTGCGCACGACGCCTCAGACCGAGGCGAGCGAGGCGATCCGCAAGATCGCCAACGCCAGTGAGGGCAAGGACTTCATCGCGCGGCTTCACGCGATCATGCACGCAACGCGCGAAGCTGTCGATTACGTGCCGGGCGTCACCAACGCTCATACCTCGGCGGCCGAAGCACTGGAGGATGGCAAGGGCGTATGCCAGGACCACGCGCACATCATGATCGCAGCGGTGCGCTCGCTCGGCCGGCCGGCGCGTTATGTCTCGGGGTATCTGGTCGGTGAGGCAGAGGCCGGGCACGCCTGGGTCGAGGCGTTTGTGGAAGGTCTCGGCTGGGTTGGCTTCGATCCGGCGAACCGCCTCTGCCCGACGGATACCTATGTGCGGGTCGCCGCGGGGCTCGATGCGGCATCGGCGACGCCCGTTCGCGGCGCGCGGCGCGGCGGCGGCAAGGAGGAACTCGAGGTTGCCGTCGAGGTGATGAAGCAGCAGGCCGGCCAGCAGCAATCGCAGTCGTCCGAAGACGGGCGGCAGGTGCAGATCGGCAAGTCGCAAACGCAGTCGCAGGCGCAGTCGAGCTGAACGGCCCGAGCAACGAGGCGCACCTCGCGCCCTCAGTCGAGGTGGCGGAAGACGCCGAGCCGCATGCCGACATAGCTGACACACATGGATACCGCGGTCGCCGCGACGAGGGCGGCGAGCGGTGGTACCCATGCCCACATCAGAAGTATCGCCGCATAGATCCCGTAATTGACGAGCGACGCTCCGGCGGCGACGACGGCGAAGCGCATGAACTCGGCGATGCTCGGCGGCGTCTTCACCGCGAACGTCAACCGGCGATGCAACAGCCACGCGGCAACCATCGCCGTGAGTATCGCGATCACACGGGCGCTGAACGGGTCGAGGCCAGCGAAGTGTGTCAGTAGAAACAGAACACCCGCATCGACGCCAAAGGCGATCGATCCCGACGTGAGGAAGCCGGCGCCATGGGACGCGAGGCCGCGCCGCCCCGCCGTATCGCGCTCTCGCCGGCCGTCCTCCGTCATGCCATGGCCTCGCGCTCACGCATCCAGTCGATGACGGCGCCATCGGCGGGGCGCGAGGGATGCCAGAGCTGAGCAGTCAACGCGTTATCCGCGCCGAGCACCGCCAGCTCGACGGCGCGACGATCGGTGATGGCATCGATCTCGGCAAGCTCGGGTGTCGGCAGGCCGGGATGGCACATGGCGATGTGTAACCCGCGCGGGGCCACGCGCGCGGCCTCGAGATCGCGTGCGACGGTTGCGGCGTCGGCGGCGAACGAGGTGACGCCCGCAAAGCTGTCGTTGACCGGGAAGCCGGTGCGGCGAAACAAGTCGGAAGTGCCCGCCGCGAGCAGCGAGAGGACAGCGGCCTTGCCGAACGATTGGCGACGGGCGGCGAGCGCCCGGGCCCGGTCCGCCGGCACGCGCAGGAGCGGCCGCGCGGCGTCCGAGCGATAGCGCGCGGCCAGCGCCATCATCACACCGTCGCGGATCTTCGGCAGGGCGTGCACATGCTGGTGACCGTCGATCACATCCGGCGGGAAGCCGGTCGCGCTCTCGAAGGCGGCGAGCTGGCGCGTCGTCTCCGCCGCGATTTCCTCGACATCAATGCGTCCGGTGACGGCCTTGAGCGTCAGCGCACCGATGGCCGGGAACAGGCCGCGCGGCGCAAGGTCCGGCATGGCGCCGAGCGGTTGCAGGAGCGTGAGATTGATGTGCAGCCCGATGGCGATCTCGGCGCGCAACGCGGCGAGACGTGGGGCGTCGTGGCGCCAGCGCGGCAGCGTGACGATCGCGCTCGTGGCCGAGATGCGGCGCTGGCGCGCGAGGCTTTCGATGCCGGCCGAGACGCCACCCGAGATGGCGAAGTCGTCGGCGACGAGCACCACGTTTCCAGTGCCCCCGGAAACGCTGCGCGCCCGCTCCGTCATCGCGGCGGCTCCGTGCGCCGCACGGCGTCAGTTCCCGCGCGCGTTCCCGCCTCCACGGGATCGATGCCGATGGTATCGGCGAGAAGATAGAGCGGACGCGCCTTCACTTCCTCGTACACGCGGCCGAGATACTCGCCGATGACGCCGAGCGAGATGAGCTGCACGCCACCGAGGAACAGGATCGAGACGATCAGCGTCGGAAAGCCGGCGACCGCATCGCCGAATAGGATCGTCTTGACGATGATCGACGTGCCGAACACCAGCGCCAGCAGCGAAATGGCGACGCCGAGATACGACCAGATGCGCAGCGGCGCCGTGGTGAACGAGACGATGCCGTCGAGCGCGAAGTGCCACAGGCGGCGCAGCCGCCAGCGCGAGCCGCTCTGGTCGAGGCGCTCGGCCGGCTTGAACGGCACGCCGATCGTCTTGTAGCCGATCCAGGCGAACAGGCCCTTGTTGAAGCGCGCGCGCTCGCCGAGCCGGTTCAACGCATCGACGGCGCGGCGGCTGATCAGGCGGAAATCGCCCGCTTCGGCGTGCAGCTCGGTGCCGGAAAGGGCACGGAACATACGGTAGTAGCGAAGCGCCAGAAAGCGGCGGAGGGCTGAATCGGTGTCGCGGTCGGTCCGCTGTCCGTAGACGACGTCATAACCCTGGCGCCACAGCGCGATGAACTCCGTGATGAGCGCGGGGGGGTGTTGCAAGTCGCCGTCCATGACGACGACGGCGTCGCCACCCGCATGGCGCAGACCGGCGGCGACAGCGATTTCCTTGCCGAAATTGCGGGAGAGCGCCACCGCCTTGACGCGCGGGTTGTGCTCGTGCGCGGCCCTCAAGGCCTCGATCGTATCGTCGATCGAGCCATCGTCGACCGCGATCACCTCGTAGTCGAGGCCGGTTTCCTGCAGCACAGGCAGCAGGGCGGCCAGAAACCGCGACGCTCCCTTGCCCTCGTTGAACATCGGCACGACGACCGAAATGCGCTCGGCAGACATGGGGCTGGACAGGTCCTGTTGAACGGGATGCACCCGCCCGGTGGGCCGGGCCGTGGGCAGCGTGCAGCCATAAGGCTTCGCCGCCCCGCCGTCTAGAGCATCGTCCGCGGGCACGTAAACGCCGACGGCGATGAGCCGCCGGATGGAGTTGGTCGAGGTTCCGACCGGTCGTGCCCCAGCGTTTGGTAACCCCGTGCCCCAATTCCCGAATGCCGGTCAGCGCTCGCGGAACGCCCGGGCGATCTGGTCCTGGAGCGGTTTGACCAGGTAGGAAAGGGCGGAGCGGTAGCCGGTCGTGATCTGAACGTCGGCCGGAATGCCGGGCACGAGGGGGCCGCCGAGCTTGCCGAGTTCGGCTTCCGGAATGACGACGCGAACGCCGAAGTAGCTCGTGCCGGTGCGTGCGTCGGTGCTGAGGTCGGCGGCGATCCGATCGACCGTTCCGACGATCTCCGGCGTCGTTCGCTGGTTGAAACTGGCGAAGCGGATGTAGGCCGGCGCGCCGCCGACGACCTGGTCGCGATCCCGGGGCGAGACTTGTGCATCGACGACGAGCGGCTGGCTTTCGGGAACGATCAGCATGATCGGATCGCTGGCGGAGATGACGCCGCCGACGGTATTGGCGGCGAGTTGATGCACCGTGCCCGACACGGGCGCGCGGATCAGGACGCGGGCGAGGAGATCCTCCGCGGCGATGCGCCGCTCGGACAATTCGGTCAGCCGCGCCTCGGTTTCGCGCAGCTCCTTGACGACCTCGGTGCGGAACTCCTGCTGCCGCTGAAGGATCGTAAGCTCGATCTCCGCGATTTTTCCCCGGGTCTGCGCCGCGGACGAGAGAAGCGTCGCCTGCTCGCCCTTGAGGCGCGCCGCCTCCCGCCGCAGTGCGATCATCTTCGTCGCGGTGACGAGCTTCTGCTCCTCGAGGCCGGCGAGGCTCGCGATCTGCTCGTCGATCAAATCGATTTCGAGTGCCTTCGCGGCGCGCTGGGCATCGAGTGCAGCCGCTTCCTGGTCGAATTGCTCGATCCGCTCGCGCAATTGGCTCTCGACGGCCTCGTTCGATCGGCGCCGTGATGCGAACAGGCTCTGCTCGCCGGCGACGGCGGCGGCGACGCCCCGTTCACCGAGACGCTCGGCGAGTGCTGCGGAGAGCATGACGTCGGCGGCTTCATCGCGCTCGGCGGCAAGGCGCGCGCCGCGTACCGCCAGCTCATCCATCTGCTTGGCGATGACTTGCATGTTGGCGCGGGTGACCGTCTCGTCGAGGCGCACGAGGGGCGTTCCGGCGTGCACCCTGTCGCCGTTCGCGACCATGATGGCGGCGACGATACCGCCGGTCGGATGCTGCACCTTCTTGACGTTGCCATCGACGACAACAAGGCCGGGCGCGATGACCGCGCCAGCGATGTCGGTCGCGACGCTCCACAGGCCGATGCCCCCGACGAGCAGCGCCGTGACGAGTCCCGCGCCAGCAACGTAGGGCGCCGTACCCGGCTCGGCGTGCGGTGGGCCTACGGAGGCGGTTGTTGTGTGAGGCTCCTGCTCCGTCATATGCCGGCCTTCGGTTCGCCGTGCGGCATGACAATGAGAACCGGCGGATCGTGCGCTGCGAGTGCGCTCGTCGCGGCGCCAACCGGCGCTGATGGTGCCTCGGCCGGGCCCGCTTTCGCCCGCTGAACCGTGCCACGCACTACCCGGGACGGCGGTTCACCGACGGACGCCGCACGCTGCGTTCTGGCGGGCGGTGGTTGGAGCAGCGAGCGCAAAACGTCGTCGCGCGGGCCGATCAGGCGAAGCTCTCCGCCCGCCAGTGCGAGCACCCGGTCGATCGCCGCCAGCGCGCGCGCCTTGTGCGCTACGACGACGGCGATGCCCCCGCGCCGCCGCACGCCGGCAATCGCCTGTACCAAAGCTGTTTCGCCATCGTGATCGAGGTTCGAGTTCGGTTCGTCGAGGACGACCAGGAACGGATCGCGGAACAGCGCACGGGCGAGCGCGACGCGCTGGCGCTGTCCGCCCGAAATCGGTTGCCCGCCGCTGCCGCCGACGCGCGTCTGATAACCCTCGGGAAGCCGGACGATCAGGTCGTGGCAATGGGCGGCCGTGGCGGCAGCGACGATCTCCGCGTCGGTGGCAGAGGGATCGAAACGGGCAATGTTCTCGGCGATGGTGCCGTCGACCAGCTCAACATCCTGCGGCAGGTAGCCGATGTGCCGGCCAAGGG
>CALMPK010000132.1 GCA_937873575.1 uncultured Hyphomicrobiaceae bacterium | reverse complement strand
TCTTCATCCAGACCGACGCGGCGATCAACCCCGGCAATTCCGGCGGCGCTCTGCCCGATATGGGCGGCGAGAAGGTCGGCATCAATACGATGATCTACTCGCGTTCGGGCGGCTCGGTCGGCATCGGCTTCGCTATACCCTCCAACCTCGTGCGACTCTACGTCGACAGCGCCGTCGCCGGCCGCAAGGTCGAGCGGCCGTGGATCGGCGCGCGGCTCGAAAGCATGACGCGCGAGATCGCCGAGGGGCTAGGGCTCGACCGCATCGCCGGAGCGCTGGTGGCGCGGGTGGATGCGCGCGGGCCCGTCGTCGAGGCAGGGATCGAAGCAGGTGACGTCATCACCCACGTCGATGGTTTCGAGGTTCCCGATGCGCGCTCCGCGCTCTACCGCGTGACGACACGTGGTGTCGGCAACTCGGTCGACATCACGGTGCTTCGCCGCGGGCGCACGAAGAACCTGAAGCTTGCCTTGAAGCCCGCTCCGCCGCCAGGGCCGGACGACGTGCGCAACCTTTCCGGCCGTCACCCGTTCGACGGCGCGCGTGTCGCCAACCTGCTGCCGGGTGTCGCCGACGAACTCGGCATCGACGCGACCGAGGGCGTTGCGATCCTGTCGGTCCGCCCCGGCAGCATCGCCGGCCGTCTCAAGTTCCAGCCAGGCGATGTGATCGTCTCGGTGCAGGAGAAGAAGGTGAGATCCATCGGCGACCTCGATGGGGTCCTCGGCGCCCGCCAGCGGCTCTGGCTGATCGGTATCGAGCGCGGTGGTCAGCTCTTGAGCCTGCAGGTGCCGGGCTAGGGTGCGATCGGTCGAGATGTGAGCGCGCAGCGCTTTCATCGAAACCGTGAATCGCACCCTGAACTCGATGATCGGAAAGCGATCCGACACGGATCGCCGAACGTGGTCGGAAGCAGTCGTACCGAGGCGGCGGCGATGGGCTGGTTGAAGGTGGGGGCCGCCCAATTCGCGCTGACGTGGGGGGTGGGTGCCCCGGTCGGGCCGGTTGCGGGCTGGTGGTAAAGCCGCGAGGCGGCCCAGCCTCGGCGCTTCTCATAGAGGCACCTGTCATGCTGGCGGCCATGGTCTATCTGGCGTCGGTCTGTCTCGGCTGGTTCCAGGCAGCCCCGCGCGCGGCGGACCGAATCGCCATGGGGCTCGTCGCACTGGTCCTGCTGCTCTTCGCGGAAGCAGCGCTGGCGGGACCGCTACGCGGCATGACGCCCGGAATGTGGCTCGCGCATTTTGCCGGCACAGAGGGTATGATTTCGGCCGTCCTCTACGCGGCGTTCGCGGCCGCCCCCCCTGTCGTTGCTCGCTCGTGGCAAGGAGCCTGGCCGTTGACGAACCTGTTCGAAGCCGCCGGTTTGGAAAAGAGTGCGCCGCGTCCGCTCGCCGACCGGTTGCGCCCGCAGCAGCTCGCCGACGTGGTCGGCCAGGACCAGATCGTCGGCCCCGAGGGCACGCTGACGCGCATGCTCAAGGCGGGGCGGCTTTCCAGCATGATCCTGTGGGGCCCGCCTGGATCGGGAAAGACCACCGTCGCACGTCTGCTCGCCAACGAGACCAAGCTCGAATTCGAGCAGATCTCGGCGATCTTCTCCGGCGTACAGGACCTACGCAAGGTGTTCGACCGCGCCAAGCTGCGCCGCGAGCAAGGCAAGGGCACGCTGCTGTTCGTCGACGAGATCCATCGCTTCAACCGGGCGCAGCAGGATAGCTTTCTGCCGCACATGGAGGACGGCACCATCACGCTGGTCGGCGCGACGACGGAGAACCCGTCGTTCGAGCTCAACGCCGCCATTCTCTCGCGTGCGGTGGTGATGGTGTTCAATCGGCACGACGACGCGGCGCTCGAGGCGCTGCTGGCGCGGGCGGAGAAAGTCGAGGGGCGCGCGCTGCCGCTCGACGCTGAAGGCCGCGACGCGCTCGTCGCGATGGCCGATGGCGACGGCCGCACCATCATCAATCTTGCCGAGGAAGTATTCGCCGCGCTTCCTGCCGGCGCCAAGCCCGTCGGGCGCGAGGCCCTCGTCAAGATCGTGCAGCGCCGCGCGCCGCTCTACGACAAGGGACGCGACGGGCACTACAACCTGATCAGCGCATTGCACAAGTCGGTACGCGGGTCCGATCCGGATGCGGCGCTCTATTGGCTCTGCCGCATGCTCGACGGTGGCGAGGACCGCTTGTTCATCGCGCGCCGCCTGGTGCGCATGGCGGTCGAGGACATCGGCCTCGCCGATCCCAACGCCGTGGTGCAGGCCATCGCCGCCAAGGACACCTATGATTTTCTAGGTAGCCCCGAGGGCGAACTCGCCCTCGCGCAAGCGACGATCTATCTCGCGACGGCTCCGAAGTCGAATGGCGCCTACGTCGCATACAAGGCGGCAATGCGCGCTGCCAAAGAGCACGGCAGCCTTTCGCCACCGAAGATCATTCTCAATGCGCCGACCAAGCTCATGGAGGACGAAGGGTACGGTGACGGCTATGCCTACGATCACGACGCCCCGGACGGCTTCTCGGGCCAGAACTACTTTCCCGACGAAATGAAACGGCGGCCGAAGTTCTACGAGCCGCCGGAGCGCGGGTTCGAGCGCGAGATCGTCAAGCGCCTCGCGTACTGGGACGGATTGCGGAAGAAGCGAGGCGGTTGAGGCAGCCCGTGCTGCTACCGTGCTGTTCCTACGGCCGGTCGAACCGGTTGCATCGCTCGCCACACCGCGACGGCGGACTTACGAGAGCGTTACATGCATGAGCTGCTGCCAAGTGCCGAGACGATCGCCAAGGCGGCCATCGTGCTGCTGGCGTCGGTGCCGGCGCTATCCGCGGGATGGCTGCTTTACCGGCGGGGCCATCCCGCGTTGGCGTTCGTGGTGACACTGGCAAGCGGCGTGCTGGCGCTGCCGTTTGCCACCGTCATCGTCCTCGTCGTTTCGTTCCAGGTGTTCGGCGTCGATCTGATCGATTGAAGCCAGGGTGCGATCGTCTGAGAGGGAAGCGCTCGGCGCTTCCGTCGAAGGCGTGAATCGCACCCTGAACTCACAGAGAGAACGCGATCGTCTGAGAGGGAAGCGCTCGGCGCTTCCGTCGAAGGCGTGAATCGCACCCTGAACTCATAGGGAGAACGCGATCGTCTGAGAGGGAAGCGCCCGGCGCTTCCGTCGAAGGCGTGAATCGCACCCTGAACTCACAG
>CALMPK010000131.1 GCA_937873575.1 uncultured Hyphomicrobiaceae bacterium | reverse complement strand
GGGGGCGGGGGGCGGGGGGGGGGGGGGGGCGGGGGGGGGGGGGCCCCCCCGCCACATCGTCCTCGGTCGGCGGTTCGGCCGGCGGCCGGCCGCGTCGAGCGGTACTCGCCGTCGACGGCGCCTGCGCCCGCGTGATGCCGATCGTCTGCTGGGCCTCGGCGTCCGACACCGGCCCGAACGCCGCCAATGCGGCAGCGACCGCGACGGCAATGCGGCCGTGGAGCAGCCATGAGCTCTGGGACGGGGGCGGCACGAGGGCGTCCTCTCGGGATATCGGCAGGCGAGAACGCAACAATTCGCGACGTTTGAAAGCTTAGGCAGGGCCGGTTAAGGACGGCTTAAGGGATGTGCCCTTCCGGCGCGGTGCCAGCAGGCCAATCCGAAGCGGCCACGGCAATGCCGGCCGCGCGGGCGGGCTTCTCCTGCCGCCCAAGTCGTTCTACAGGTTGCACGACACACTCCAGCCGGCGCCCGCGCGGTCCCCCGTTGGCCCCGCCCGACCAGCCGAGAACCCGAGAAGGCCCCGCGAGCCCATGGCCAAGTCTTCCTCCACCGCCCGTGCCGCAAAGGCCGAAGCGACGGCGCCCGCCACAGCCTCGGCGATCCGGACGATCGATACCGAGAGCAGCGGCCTGGCCCAGGTCCGCGCGGCACTGGACAACGGGCTCGCCGAGCCGTTCGCCCGGGCCGTCGAGGTGCTCCACGCCGCGCGCGGGCGGGTCATCGTCACGGGCGTCGGCAAGAGCGGCCATGTCGGCCAGAAGATCGCCGCCACGTTCGCCTCCACCGGCACGCCGTCGTTCTTCGTTCATCCGACGGAGGCCGCACACGGCGACCTCGGGATGATTACGCCGGAGGATGCCCTGTTGGTGCTGTCGTGGTCCGGCGAGACGGTCGAGCTGAAGAGTATTCTCACCTATTCGCGCCGCTTCACGGTGCCGCTGATCGCCGTCACGTCGCGCAGCGAGTCCGCGCTCGGCCGCCATGCCGACGTCGTCATCGAACTGCCGCGCGTCAAGGAAGCCTGCCCGCACGGCCTCGCCCCGACGACATCGACGACACTTCAGCTCGTCATCGGCGACTGCCTCGCCGTAGCTTTGCTCGAGGCCAAGGGGTTCAGCGCCCGCGACTTCCGCGTCTTCCATCCGGGCGGCTCGCTCGGCGCGAGCCTCAAGCACGTCTCCGACCTGATGCACAAGGGCGCCGCGCTCCCCCTCCCCCGCCTCGACGAGCCGATGGAAGCAGCCCTCGTGGTCATGACGCAGAAGGCGTTCGGCTGCCTCGGGATTATCGACGAGAAGGGTCGTCTCGCCGGCGTCATTACCGACGGCGACTTGCGCCGCCATATGGGCGACGGGCTGATCCGCGCCCGGGCGCGCGACATCATGACCAAGAAGCCGAAGACGACCTCGCCCGACACGCTCGCCTCCTCCGCGCTCGAGATGATGAACTCGTCGCGCATCACGGCCCTGTTCGTCGTCGAGAAGGGCAAGCCGGTCGGCATCGTGCACGTGCACGACCTGCTTCGGGCCGGCGTGGTGTAGAACCGGCGGACCGCCCCGGTCACCGCGCCTTGCGCCAAGCCGCCGGCGGTGCACCGTATGTGCGTGCAAAGGCCCGCGTGAACGCGGCTTCCGAAGCATATCCGGCCTCGGCCGCAATCTCCGCGACCGATGCGTTCGTCTCGGCGAGCGAGAGGCTCGCCCGGTGCAGCCGCCAGTCGCGCACATACCGCATCGGCGAAACGCCGAGATGGCGCTGGAACCTCTCGACGAGAACGCTGCGCGAAGCACCGGACACTTGCGCCAGCGCCTCGAGCGTCCAATCGCGTTGCGGGTCCTTGTGGATACCAGCGATCGCGCGTCCGACCTGCGGGTCCGCGCAGGCGGCGAGCCAGCCTTCGCGGGCCTCGGCGGCAACCTCGATGTGCTGGCGCAGCACCTGGATGAACATGGTTTCGGTGAGCCGCTCGAGCATGCTCGACGAGCCAGCGCCGCCGGCCTCGACTTCGCGCTCGATCTGCAAGACCGTCGCGGCGAGCCACGTGTCACGACCATCGCCACTCCGCGCCATGAGCACCTCGGGCAGGCAGGCGCTGAACGGCCCGAACGTCAGCGCGGCGCACTCGACGTAGCCGCAGAGGATGCGTGCCTCCTCTCCTCCGTCGCCCGATCGCAACACCGGAACGGAGGCCCATGGCTTCGGCGGCAGGGTCGTCGCGGGATCGAGAAGGCGGCCGCCCTCCCCTGACCCGAGCTCGTGCTGGGACGCGAACGGAAACGCCACGACGTCACCGGCTTGAAGGGTGTCGCGGCGCGTGCCCGTCACCAGCCAACACGAACCCTTTGCGATGACGTGGAAGGGTACGAAGCGGCCGGGAACAAGGCCCAGCTTGCGCATCGACGCACCCGCATCGATGCGCCACGGGCCACTCGGTGCGATACAGAACTGCAAAGCGCCTGAAAAGCGGACGCCGCGCAGGATCTGCGAGAGGGCATCGCTCGTGCTCACCGCCGGCTCCAGATTCCGCGACGCAGGCAAAGTCCGAATTTTCGATCAATCATTCCGGCGCACCGGACAAAGACGCCCCTCGCCTCACCGTGTATCCCGTCGGCAAGCCGTGAGGCGACGTATCCCCGACAAGAATAACAGCCGGCGTGCCGACGACGAACGCCAGTCTTTTGCCGGCGGCCCGCCCCCCCTCGAGGAGATGCACGATGATGGCTCACATCAAGCTGAAAGAGGCAACGTGGTGGACCTGGCTGCTCATCGCCGGCCTGCTGATCGCCGGTCTTGCCGGTAACCCCATCATGCGCCAGGCGGCGATGGCTCTCGCCGTGGCGCAGGCGCTCGTCTACCTGGCCGCCCACCGGAGCGTGCTGCATTTCCCGACGCAGGTGCGCGTCGCCTATGCTCTCTGGATGGCGGCGAGCTTCGTGCCCGAGCTGACGTTCATGTACTGGATCCAGACCGCGGGAACGACCGCTCTGGTCCTGTTCGGCTATTGCCCGCTCGCCCGCATGTTGCTGGTGTTTCCGTGGAACCGCTCGGTGCCGCTGACGTGGCGTCGCCTCGCCACCATCGCTTTCCACCCGCCGGTGCGAGGTTCGGTTCTGGGCGGCCTTCCGCTGTGAAAAGGCGCTACCCGAGCAGGGTCCAAAAAACAAAAACCGGCCCGGCGGACGCCGGACCGGTTTTCAGCCGAGCCAAGCAGCAATCCTAGATCGCGCTTGGCCTTCCCCCCGGAAGCTCGTAGCCGACTTCAAGCCGGCGCAACGGGAAGATGCCCAAAACTCAGGCGCGCTGGCAAGCGTCGAGTTGTGCCGGCCTCCGCGTTGATCGCATCGCGATGCTGGTATGCCACACAATAGCTGACTCTGCCAATCAGCATTTCTGCAGGCCGATGGCGATCTTGCTGATCGAGAAGCCTTCGGGTGCGATGCTGATCGACTGTTTGCAGGTCGAAGCGCTCACCGCCATCGCCGCTGTGAAGTTGTCACCCTGGATATTGAGATTGAAACCGCCGCCCGTTACCCGGCCCGAGACCTCGCCCTTGGCCGAGTTGGCACGCTCCTCCCACCGGCCCTTGACCTTCTCGCCGTCGATCGTGAGCTGCGCGCTGGCGTCGATCTTGTAGCTGGCCGACGCGCACCGCAGGTTCTGCTCCAACTCCCCGCCTTCGGCCTTGACGAAGTAGGTGGCCACGCACTTGACCTGCTCCGACTGGCCGGAGGAAAGCGTCACGGCTCCCCAGCCCGACCAGCGCCCGGCAAGCACCTTGACCGCGTCTGCTCCGACCGCTCCGGCGCTGTCGGCGGCGGCGAACACGCCGATCGTCACCAGCACAGCGGCCGTGAGGGCCGGCGCCAGTACGGCAACCGCCTTTGCAGCGGCACGGCGGATGCCGGTCTTGGGCGCGCCCCCGCGATTGGCGTCTATCGGCATGTCGTTCCTCCCAAAATCGGCATCCGGAGATGCGGCAAGGCCGGCGGCAGATCATGCTCTGCCCGCGCCAAACCAGGGTGAAGCCCCGCGGCCTCAGGTTTCGTCCTCCGCGTCGCGGCGGATGGCAAACAGATGATCGACCGGACCGCTGCCCCGGCCGACCGCAAGACGGCTTCCGGAAATCAGTGCGGCCGACAAGAATTCCTTGGCGAGGCCCACCGCGGCGACGAGCGGCTGGCCCCTTGCGAGATGCGCGGCGATGGCCGCAGAAAGCGTGCAACCGGTTCCGTGCGTATTGCCGGTCTCGATGCGCGCGGCCGCATAGTGGCGGATATCGGCGCCAGCGTCCACGCGCACGGCGAGCACGTCCACGGCTTCTGGCCCCGCGCCGTGCCCGCCCTTGACGAGAACCGCGCGCGAGCCGAGGACCAGCAGATCGCGGGCCTGCTGCTCCATTTCGGCGATGTTCGCCGCCGGCTCGCGCGAGAGCAGCCGCCCCGCCTCGTGCAGATTGGGCGTAAGAAGGAGCGCGAGAGGCGCAAGGCGCCCGCGCAGGGCGTCGATCGCGGAGGGCTCGAGCAGCACGTCACCGCTGGTCGCCACCATCACCGGGTCGACAACGAGCTTCGAGATGGCGTGGCGGGCGACGCCATCGGCAACGGCGCGCACTGCATCAGCGTCGCCCAGCATGCCCGTCTTGGCCGCCGTGATGGTGAGGTCGGATGCTACGGCGTCGAGCTGCGCAGCGATGAACCCGGGCGGCACACCGAGCACACCATCGACGCCACGGGTATTCTGTGCGGTGAGCGCGGTGATGACGCTCGCGCCGTAAACGCCGAGCGCGGAGAAGGTCTTGAGGTCGGCCTGGATACCGGCTCCGCCCGAGGAATCGGAGCCGGCAATCGTCAGGGCGATCGGAACGGGTCTCGTCACGGGATCACGCGGCACGGCGCTCGGCGGCGATCAACTCGCTGGCGATGTTGATCTGCTTGATTCGTTCCTCGCGGAGATGCCGGTCGGCGGCGTCGCCAGCCAGATCAGGGTGCCAGCTCATGCGCAACGCATCGAGGATCTTCTTGAGCGTCGCCTCGCTGACGTTGCTGTTGATGCCGAGCACCTCGTAGGCTTCGTGCACCGACGATGGCATGGCGACGGCCCCGCTCGCCGCCGTCTCCGGCCCGCCGATGCTACGCTGCGCGCTGACGGCGATACGCTCGATGCGGTCGAGGTCGCGCTGGATGACACGGAAGGCCGGCGCGGTAAGCCGGCCGCGTGCGCCCCCGTCGCCGCCGATCTGCGCGGCACTCAACCGTTGGCGGACGCGCCGCAGCTCGTCGTCGAGAACCTCGCGCAGGGGCGCGGCGCGCGGCACCATGGCGACCGTCTCGATGGCCTGCGCAAGGCGGGTCTCGATCGGCTCCGACGAATAGGTTGCCCCCGCGCCCTGTGGCGCTCGTGTGGAAGCCATTGATCCGAGAACCTGCCCGCCCATCGCCGACATACGCGCCTTGAGCGACCGCGAGACGCCGAGCGCCCATGGCACGGAGCTGAGCCCCGACCTGAGGCGCGCGACGACGGCGGCCTGCTGCGACCAGCCGAACCAGCCGCCGGCCGCGATCAGGCAAGTGAGCATCAGCCAGACGAGGAGACCGCGTGAGGGCTCTCCCAACATCAGATGTTGTGTGGCGGCATCGGTTCCGGGTTGCGGCTGGGCCAAGCGCAGCGACATCGCGCTCGGCACGGCGGCGATGTCCAGGCGGTTGCTCTCGGCGACCTCCGGCAGCGGCTCCGTGACGATGATTCGATCGATGGCGCGGACCTCGCGCTTCGGCGCGCTCTGGCCCTGCGCGGCAATCGCCAGGCCACCCGCAATTGATATCACGATCGATACGGCCAGCAGCCGCTCAATCACACCCCTCAGCCGCACAGACGCCCCCTCAGCGTTCCCTTCGAACAGGACGGACAGATTGCGGGCTTCACTTTGGCACTACTGTGGCCAAAGCCCGAAAACCGTCGGTTTGCCCCCAGTTCACGAGCTCGATTGAAGCGCTTCTCACGATTTTGATTGCAACGCCCGGAGCATTTCTCGGGCGTTCATTCGAGCCTGCGCGGCGCGCGGACGAGACCGGCAAACGCCAGCGCTGCGAACAGAAGGCCAAGCCCGCGCTCGACAAAAAGCGCGAACCCGAGCAGATCGCCGCCGCTCCAACCTCCGCCGCCCGCCACGCCCGGACCAAGAGATGGCAGCCACGCAGGGTTCGCCCGCCAGCTTTCCGCGTGCCCGAGATCGAGCAGCGGCACCATGACGTCGAGCGAATAGAGGAAGGGCTCGAAACGGTCGGCGCGCACCACCATGCCGCCGGTCGGCGAAGGCGCGGCGCGGGCGATGAAAGCCGAACCGCCGCAGGTTTCCTCCGGGCATCGCATGGCCCCAGCGTAGAGGCCAGCGAACGCGAGCATAACCAGCACGAGTGCAACAAGGGGACGCCAGGGTCGATGGCCGTAGCCCGTGAGCACATCGTCGAGGTGGCCGGCCCAGCGCGCGCCGCGTCCCCGCAGGCATCGCCGCTGACGTCTCAGACCTGCAAGGACGACGGACCGCGCCTGATCGCGAAGGCCAGCGGCCGAGAGGGGGCGCGCAACCTCCCTCCAGGGCTGCGGCCTGAAGCCAGTGTCAAGGTCGCTCTCGGGCTGGGCCTCGAGCCAGTCGATCCGTGCTGCCCGCTGTGGCTCGCGCCGCGTGCTTCCGCCAGCATCGTGCCCGGCTGGCCGCCCGGACGGGTTGACGAGCCGCTGGCAGACGAAGCCCGCAAGACGGATCGGGTCGGTGCGGCCGCTGGCCGGAAGGGGCCACGCCGCCGCGTAGTCGATGAAGTCGCCGACCTCGGTCTGCGACAGATCGACGATGCCGCGCGGACGCTCGCCGGACTCGGCGGGCATCTCGAGCGTGGCGACGCGCGCTCCCGATAGCCCGAGCGCCAGATCGTTGGCCGCACAATGCGGCGGCACAGGATTGGCGCGGGCGAGCGCGACGATCCGGCTTCCGGCGATCTTCAACCGGCCATGCTCGATCCGCACCCGTTCGAGCCTGACCCCTCCTTGCGCGTTGAGACCGCCGCCAAGGTCCACGTCTCCGCGGACCGACGCGCCGGATGCATCGAGCGCCTCGCCACTCTCGACCTTGAGCGATGCGCCCGCGAGGCTGAGTGAGCCGCCAATCTCCACGTTGACCAGCGCGAGCTTGCCAAACACCACCGCCCGCGCGAGTGAGACGCTGGCACCCGTCGAACAGCCCTCGCCCTCGACCGCCAGTGCCGAACCGAACAGGCGCGCATTGGTGAGCACGACACCGCCCCCGATATGCGCTGACGTGAGACCGAGCGCGCCAACCAGCTTCGCGGCTTCGAGATCGATGCTGCCGGCGATGCGCGCACCACCGAGCGCGATCGCCAGATCGCCGCCATGGGCCTCGAGACCCGCCGCCGCGACACCGCCTCCAACTGCGGCGCCTTCGAGCCGCACCGGCCCGGAGAGCCGCGCTCCCGCGAGCATCAGCGGGCCGGCGACGGAAAGACCACTCGCCAGGAGCCCCCGTTCTCCGACGCGCGCCTGGGCCAGCGACACGCGCCCGTCCCCGCGCAACGCGGCGAGAACGATGCCGTGCCGGACGACGGCACCATCGAGCGCGACATCGCCGCCGACGCGAGCGCCTTCGAGGTCGAGGTCGGCTCCGGCACCGCCCTCGAATGCGGCCCCCTCGCCCTGCACACCACCGCCGACGCGCGATCGGGGCAGTGACGTCACACCTCGGAAAGAGGAGCGCCGCAACACCAGCGGCCCGCCGACGCGCACGCCTGCCGCCGAAAGCGCTGAATTGCCGTCACCGAGCGCCACCCCCTCGATGGCTAGACCGCCGCGTATCACGGCGCCGCGCAAGTGCACTGCCCCATTGATCTCACCGCCACCGATCAGCAGGCTGCTTTCGACCTCGACCCGGTCGGCGAGCAGCGATCCGTCGATCACACTTGCGTGGAGCGTGAGCCGCCGCAGCCGCGCGCTGGCGAGCACCAGCGCCGGCGGCGACCCGCCGCTGGTTTGAGAAGGGGG
>CALMPK010000130.1 GCA_937873575.1 uncultured Hyphomicrobiaceae bacterium | reverse complement strand
ATGCCCCGAAGCGCACACCGTACTTGCGCAGGCTGGCGCGGGCCGGCTGATCGAGCGACTTGATCTCCTCGGCGATCAGCTCACGCCTCAATACTCCGAAGCTTTCCGACATGCGGAAGGCGATGCCGCGCGCGAGACCGGTCAAATCCTCGGCATTGACGATATCGACGAGCGGCTTCAAGCGCTCCGCGATCGTCTCGGCGATCCAGGCATCGAGACGCGCCTGCACGCGCTCGCGATCACCTGCGGACAGGTGCTCGTCGGCGAGGAGCACGACGGTCGGCTTCAGACGGTCGTCGGCCGGCTCGAGGCGTGCGATCTCCTCGTCGCGCCAGAGCACGCGGCCGTTGCGCGTCACCATGAAGGCATCGGCCTTGGCGGCGGCGACGCGGCGCGCGCGCATGCCGAGCTCACGCGACAGCACCTGCGCGGCAGCATGGCGCGTCGCCTTGCCGTGGATGCCGTCCGCAGCGGTATCGGCCTTGAACTGGAAGCCGCGCAGCCGCCCGACGAAATGGTTCTCCACATGGATCGCGCCATCGTCGCTGATCTCGGCCGTCAGCTCGTCCTTGTCGCGCATGCCCTTCATCAGCGCACTGGTGCGCCGGTCGACGAAACGCTGCGTCAGGCGTTCATGCAGCGCATCGGAGAGCTTGTCCTCGATCTCGCGCGTGCGGCCCTGCCAGTGGGCGGGGTCCTTCAACCATTCGGCTCGATTGGAGACGAATGTCCACGTACGGATATGGGCGATGCGGTTTGCGAGCGTGTCGATGTCGCCGTCGGTGCGGTCCGCGAAGTCGACGTGGCGGGCGAACCAGTCCTCGGGAATGCGCTCCTCCGGCCCCATCAGGAATTTGTAGAGTGTCGCGATCATCTCGGCGTGGGCACCCGGCGAAACCTTGCGGTAGTCGGGCACCTGGCAGACGTCCCAAAGTTTGGCGACGGCGGCCGGCGCCCGCGCCATGGCGACGACATCCGAATCCCGGCTGACCGTCTCGAGCGCCTCGACATCGTCGGCCATGCGCGCCCTGACGAGCCGCTGCTCGCGCGGCATGTCGCGCAGGCTCTCGCGCAGCGCGTCGAGGGTGCGGAATTCAAGCTTGCGGTTGCGCCATTGCAGAACGCGCACGCTGTCGAAGGAGTGGTTCTCGAGGCGCTCGACGAGATCGGGCTCGAGCGGGGGCACACCGCCCGTGACGCCGAACGTGCCATCGTTCATGTGGCGGCCCGCGCGGCCCGCGATCTGCCCCAACTCAGACGGCGTGAGATTGCGATGCGCCTGACCATCGAACTTGCGCACGCCGGCGAAGGCGACGTGATCGACGTCGAGGTTGAGGCCCATGCCGATGGCGTCGGAGGCCACCAGGAAATCGACGTCACCAGACTGGTAGAGCGCTACCTGCGCGTTGCGCGTGCGCGGAGAAAGCGCACCGAGCACAACGGCCGCGCCGCCGCGCTGGCGGCGGATCAGCTCGGCGATCGAATAGACGTCGGACGCGGAGAAAGCGACCACGGCCGAGCGCGTCGGCAACCGCGTGATCTTCTTCTCGCCCGCGTAGGTGAGCTTGGAGAGGCGGGGACGGGAGATGAAATTGGCGCCGGGGATCAGATCGGCAATCGCCTCGCGCATCGTTTGCGCGCCGAGCAGAAGCGTCTCCTTGAGGCCGCGCGAATGCAGCAGGCGATCGGTGAAGACGTGGCCACGCTCGGGATCGCCGCAGAGCTGCACCTCGTCGATCGCCAGGAAATCGACATCGATGTCGCGCGGCATCGCCTCGACGGTCGCGACCCAGTAGCGGGCGCGCTCGGGGCGGATCTTCTCCTCACCGGTGATGAGCGCGACTTTGTCGGCGCCGACACGGGCGGCGATCTTGTCGTAGCCCTGGCGCGCCAGCGGGCGCGGGGGCAGGCCGATCACCCCGCTTTCGTGGCGGAGCATGCGGTCGATGGGGAGATGCGTCTTGCCGGTGTTGGTCGGACCGAGCACCGCCGTGACGTGGCGGATGCGCGTTTCCATGTCGCTGCCCATACGTGGAGGCTCCTGATCAGTGTCGCCCTTGGCATTGCATTGGGCTCAGCCGAGATCAAGCGCTTCCTGCAAAAGAACCACGATCACGGCCGGATCGCACGGCGACGCCCGAGGCCAGGGATTATGCTGGTCTCGGAGCGTATCGCCGGGGCCGCGCCGGACAGCGAGGCCTGCTCAATTTACAAGCGCGATCTGATTTCGGTCGGACGTGCGGATGTCGATACGGTCGAGGCTCAGAACGACCGTTCCGACGACCGCCGGTATCACCACCTCGTGCGGCACCAGGAGATTGGCGCTCGGGATCGGCCGCAAGGTCATCTCGATTGCCATCCGGCGGGCCGCCTCCTCTGCCTCCGAATTGCGCTTGTAGCCGGCGATCGGCACGTAGCGGACATCGCAGACGTGCACCATTCCCGGCTGGCCAGTCGGGCGGCGCTCGTTCAGAACGCGCTCACCCTTCGGCTGCAACACGAGGTCGAAACGCTGCTTGCCGTCAAAAATCGGCAACCGCTGCTGGCAGGGCTGGCCGACGCCGGCACGGGTCAACGACATGACCGCCGTCAGCGGGTCGAGAACATCGGTCAGATGGCGGCGTTCGAGCGGAACGAGGTCCTCGTTCGGAGCTGCTGGCGGTGAGGCGGCGACCGAATTCACGTTGCCGCCGCGGAACCCCATCCGCACCGAACCTTCCTTGGCACTCGAGGAATAATCGAAGCGGTAGTTCGACGGCGCCGGCTCGTGCCCTGCGACGCCACCCGTCGCCTGCGATACGCCCTGCCATTTGAAGGCGCCCAGCATGGCCGAGAGCTGCGCGTTGCCATCCAGGCGGTAGTCGCCCCCGGCAGGCCCGGCGATGCTCGACGTATAGGTGAAATGGCCGATGTCGAAGCCGCTGAAGTTGATTTTGTAGCTGGCCGTGACATGGGTCGGCCAAGCGCCGTCCGCGGCGCGTGCATCGCTACCGGCTCCCGGCGCGATGGTGGCAAAGATACCGGCTACGGCGATGGACACGAGGCCAGCACGCCGCCTACGCAACAGAAACGCGAGAGACATCACAGGATCCCCAGATACGCAGGCGCTTAGTGCTCGGCACTAGACGCTGGGTTTACGACTGAATTTGGACCCTTCGACCCTACAGCCGAGTGCTTAAAAATCGGTGCCTTGCTGTCGCAAAGCGATGCACACCACCGGGTTGCACGGCGAACCTGGCCGCATCCGTGCTCCAATGCGGCAAGGCCGTCGCGAGGCCGAGCCTGCGGCTTGACGCTGGCGGGGTGCAGCACGTATAGAAGGCGCGAAACGCCCGCTGGTTCCGCCTGCGGGGCGATTAGCATTACCCCCATCCCGCCACAACAAGCGGCATAAGAGGCAGGCGCCCATCGGTTTTCCGGGCCGCGGCCACCAACGGAGCGTTGACCATGACCCGCCAATGCGAGCTGACCGGCAAACTGCCGCTTTCCGGCAATAACCGCAGCCACGCCGAGAACAAGACCCGCCGCAAGTTCCGTCCGAACCTGTGCAACGTCACGCTCATCTCCGACGCCCTCGGCCAGAGCTACCGCCTCAAGGTCAGCGCGCAGGCGCTGAAGACGGTGGAGCACCGCGGCGGCCTCGATGCCTTCCTCGCCAAGGCACGTGTGGAAGAGCTTTCCGACCGCTGCGTCAAGCTGAAGCGCGACGTCGCCAAGGCGCGCAAGGCTGCCGCCGAGCAGTCGGCCTGACGTCAACGCGGCACGACCGCGCCCAATGTGGCCGCGGACATGCTGCGACAAGGGCTCATCGCTTGAAATTCGACGTGGGCTGCCGGACCGACCGTCCGGCGGCCCATTCGCGTTTTTTTTCGAAAGGGCTCGCAAGACGGGCCGCTTCACGCGCTTGTGACATGCCGGCCGTCCCCGCCTGGCGCCGCGTGTTCCGGGGCGTAATCAATCCCGATCCCTTCGCGGTACGATTAGCGACAGCGGATCCCTTGATACGCATCATTTTTTAGAATCGTTCTAAGTGCAGTCTGCCCTCCCGGAACCGCGGCACTTGCGCCGCGCCGATTGCCGCCCATTCGCGGCGGCCGAGCCAACCGAGGAGTGCACCATGAAACGGACAATCGTTGCCCTGCTGACCGCCGCGAGCACGATGGCACTCGCCGCCGTCAACGCGCGCGCCGAGGAGCCCATCGAACCCATCAAGCCGCCCCAGAGCATCAACCTCGGTCTCGTCGAGCTCGGCAAAAAACTCTACTTCGACCCACGCCTATCGAAGTCTGGCTTCATCTCCTGCAACTCCTGCCACAACCTGTCGATGGGCGGCACCGACAACATCCCGACCTCGATCGGCGACAAATGGCAGCGCGGTCCGATCAACGCGCCGACCGTCCTGAACTCGAGCCTCAATGTCGCCCAGTTCTGGGATGGCCGTGCCGCCGACCTCCAAGCCCAGGCGGGAGGACCGATCGCCAATCCGGGCGAAATGGCGTCCACGCACACGCTGGCTCTCGGCGTGCTCGAGTCGATCCCGCCTTACGTGCGCGAGTTCAAGCAGGTGTTCGGAACGGACAAGATCACGATCGAGCAGGTGACCGCCGCCATTGCCGAGTTCGAGAAGACGCTGGTCACGCCGAATGCACGTTTCGACAAGTGGCTCCTCGGCGACGCCAGCGCGATAACGGCCGACGAGAAGGCCGGATACGAGCTGTTCAAGGATTCGGGCTGCATCGCCTGCCACAATGGCCCCGCGGTCGGCGGCGCATCGTTCCAGAAGATGGGCGTCGTCGAGCCTTACAAGGCAGCGAGCCCCGCCGAGGGCCGTTCGGCGGTGACCGGCAAGGATGCCGATCGTTTCAACTTCAAGGTTCCGACGCTGCGCAACGTCGAGATGACGTATCCCTACTTCCACGACGGCGCCGCGAACACGCTGACCGAGGCCGTCGACATCATGGGACGCTTGCAGCTCGGCCGGAAGTTCACGGCAGAGGAGAACGCCAAGATCGTTGCGTTCCTCAAGACGCTCACGGGTGACCAGCCGAGCTTCACGCTGCCGATTCTGCCGCCCTCATCCGACACGACGCCGCGGCCGCATCCGTTCGACAAGTAATGCAGCTTCGGCGCTGACCATCAGACTGGCAATCGACACAGAGCGGCGGGAGCAACGAACTTCCGCCGCTCTTGCGTTCACATCCCGACGGAGCAAATCGAGGAGCGATGAATGTCGCTCAATCGCCGTGGCGCCGCGCTGGATCGACAGTGGGTTCCACCGCATCGGCGAGGCCCCAGATGCAGCCGAACAGCAGGAACACATGCCGCCAGTGATCGGAATCGATCACCATGCCTTCGAACGCCACGGCCGCGAACGCCGCCCCGGTGACGACCACAGGCCCTTGCAGGACTCCGGGACGTAGAGCCAGCCGCAGCCCGGCCACCAGCGTGAAAACAACTGTGGTGATGAAGAGCAGACCACCGATCCAGCCGGCATTGAGGAACATGCTGAGGTAGACGTTGTGCGGCTCCTCGGGATGATGGACGGTGCGAAACGTGTGGGTGCCGATGCCGAGCGGATTGTCGAGCACCAGCGCAATCGCTTTCTGTTGACCGCCGAAACGGCCCTCCGGCCCCTGATCGTAGCTCTGGTCCATGCTGGCGCGCTGCTCGAGCAACCCGCGCACTTCCTCGACCTGGAACGCCGCGAGCCCCACCACCGCGAGGCCCGCCACGGCGAAGCCCGCCGCCGTCGCAAACCGCTGCCAATCCCGCTGGCGGCGCGAGGTGACGACCGCTACCCAGCCGACGATCGAGACGGAGAAGGCCGCCGCCATCCATGCTCCGCGCGAGAAGCTGAGCAGCAGGCCGATGGCGAGCGGCAGCATCGCCGCCGCCGCCGCAAGCGCGACGCGCGGCGTGCCTCGCAGCACCTGCCAGGTCAGAAACGCCAGCGCCGGCACCAGCGCGGCGCCGAACACGTTGGGGTCTTTGAAGGTGCCGCGCGCGCGCCCGTAATTGGTGAAGAGGTCATAGGCCGCCGGCACGATGCGGAAATATCCGATCAGCGCGGCAGCCGTCGCGGCCAGGCATGCGGCTGCGTAGAACGCCATCACCAGTCTGAACCTCGGCTCGGGGTCCTTGGCGATGTAGGCGGCGATGGCGACGGAACCGAGCGCCAGGAACATCGTCACCACCTGGTGCATCAATCCCGTCGGCGGCACATCGGGCATCAGGAGCGCGAAATAACCGAGCGCGACGATCACCAGCCAGATCGCGGCATTGAACGATGCGACCGGTCCGAGACGCGCGGCGCCGAGCAGCGGCAGGCCGACGATGACGCCGCCCATCAACACATCCGTCGGCGCAGGCTCCGAGTAGACGAGCGTGCTCGTTGCAACAGCCAGCGCCACCAGCGCGCCGGCGAGCATGCCGCGGCTGATGCGCCAACCGAACGGCGCGCCGAGCGCATGTGCCTCAGTACGCATTCTTGCCCGTCAGCAATACGAACGGCGTCAGCGCGATGATGTAGAGGTCGAACGCCACCGACCAGCGGTCGATGTATTGCAGATCGAGCTCGACGCGGCGCTGGATCTTCTCCTGCGTGTCCGTCTCGCCGCGCCACCCGTTCACCTGCGCCCAGCCCGTGACGCCGGGCTTCACGCGATGCCGCGCGAAATAGCCGTGCACAACATCCTCGTAGAGATCACCGCCGGCCTTCGCCTGCGTCGCGTGCGGCCGCGGACCGACGAGCGACATCTCTCCCTTGATGACGTTGATGAGCTGCGGCAGCTCGTCGAGACTCGTCTTGCGGATGAAACGCCCGACGGGCGTCACGCGCGGATCGTCTTTGGTGACGAGCTTGCTCGCCGTCGCGTCCGACATATCGGTGAACATCGAGCGGAACTTGTAGACCTCGATCAGCTCGTTGTTGAACCCGTAGCGGCGCTGCTTGAAGAGGATCGGCCCTTTGCTCGTCGCCTCCCCCGCGATCGCCGCCGCCAGCCTCCCCGGCGAGAGAACCACCAGCATGAGCGCTGCCAGCACGCGGTCCTCCACGTTCTTCACCACGCGGTCCCAATCGGAAAGCGGCTTGTCCATCACCGCCAGCATCGGAACCTTGCCGATATAGTTGTAGGCCTTCGGATTGAGCCGGATTTTCGAATTGAGCGCCGAGACACGAATGTCGACCTGCAGCACGAACAGCTTGTGGAGGACTTGGAGCAGGCGTTCCTCGGCGCGGGTCGGCACCGTGACGATGGCGAGATCGACGCCCTCGTTCTGACAAAATTCGGCGAGCTCCGCGAACGTGCCGAGACGCGCCAGCTTGCCGTTCTCGCTCGCCACCGTCTCGCGGCCGCGCTCGCGATCGTCGAACACACCGAGCACCTCGAGGTGTGCGCCATCGTCCTTCGCGAGCAATGTTATGAGTTCGTCGGCCTCCGCACCGCCACCGACGATAATGGTGCGGCGTCGCAGGCGTCCGGCCGCCGCAAGCCGCTCCACGCTTGCCGCCGCGGCGAGGCGCACGAGGCCCAACAGGGCAATCGCCATCACCATCCAGAACACCAGTTGGATGGCGGGAGCGAGGTCGAGCGCGAGCAGATGCGAAAGGCCGGCGAGCATGAAGCCGGTGGCGGCCACCGCCGACGTGACATTGAGAAGCTGACGCAGCCGGCGGCGCAGGCCGGCGACCGTATAGGACCAGCCGCGATGCAGCAGCGCCATCACGACGACGGCGAGTGCGACATCTCGGAGCGGTGAAACGACGCCACCCGCGCCCGACATCGTCGCGACTGCCGCCGCGATGTAACCGGCGGCCACGACGGCAAGCATATCGAGCATGGCCACCGTGAACAGCAGCTTCGGTCGCGAGACGTTGCCGCGCTTGTCGAGAAAAAAGCCCGACAGCGCCGTGGTGGCGAACTCAGGAACCCGGCTGTGGCGCGTTGCGCTCTGTTCTCCGGCTCTGCCGCCGAGGTCTGCCACGGCTTCGAAGGTCGTGGTCGTGGTCGATGTGCTCATGGATGCGCCCCGTTATGGACTGGTGGCGATCCTCCTATGACGCCGTTTCCGTCGGTTTAACTGTGCCGTGCGGATTGTCACGGCGAGCACGCTTCTGCGCCGCGTTCAAACGTCATGGTTGATGGAGGCTTAACGGGCGCCCCGACACGACGGGGCCCGAGGCGGCGTACATGCAGTTTCCCAGCGGCGCGCGTGAAAGCCCCAATTCGAGCGGTGCTCGCGAGCGAGTGCGGCAAGTGCCTCGCACTCTTTAAGATGCGATCGTTTGAGTGGGACGTGCCGGGCACTTCCTTCGAAAGCGTGAACGCACCCTGGGATCATGTCTTAGCGCGCTGTCGACGACTTTGAGAAAGCGCGAATGCAATTCAATCAAGGTCGATAGCGCGCTCGGGCTCAATGTGCGGCGCGCGCCTCGCCCGGAGTGTCAGCGGGGAGCGTGAACTGCAGCAGCAGCGTGCGCTGAAGTAGACTGTTGAAGTTGTCGTCGGAGACGACCGTCAGCACCGTGCGCCCCTTTTCGTCGGTATGCACCGCGAGGCCTTCCATATTGTCGATCTCGTAGCTCATATCGGCTTCGAGCAGCACCTCGCCGGTGATCCTTGCGCCCGGCCGCAGCTCGCCCGCGGCAATCCGCCGGAGCCGCATCTTCACGCCTTCAAGCCAGCGGAACCGCCGCTCGAGAACGATCAGGTCACCGTTGTCGAGGCTCGCCGCATCGGTGATGTTGAACTCACCCATATCTGCCAGATGGAAACGTTGCGGCGACCCGCCGATCGTCGGCCAGATCCAGCCGGTGTGATTTCCAGCGCTGTCCTTGAAGGACTCCGCGATCGCGACGAGCGCGCCTTTGGAGCGGCCGCCGCGTACGACCGTCAGCGCCTCGAGCCCGTCGCGCTTGCGCGAGCCCTTGAGCTCGGATGGCATGGTGAGATAGCCGAGCGGCTTCGACAGACCGGAGCCATCGAGACGGAACCGCCCGATGCGATGGTTGCCCTCGAACGCCACGAGCACTTGGCCCTTGTCGATACGTCCGCTCTCGAGCGCCAGTGCTTCCGCGTCGCGATCGCGATTCTTGCGCAGCGACTTCGACGACAGGGCCTTGAGCGACCCGAGGCGCGCATTCTCGATCGCGATGGGACGGCGCAGCGAGTCGTAACCGATGCGCGCTGTCATCCACGCGCCGGCATCGGAAACCGCGACGAGGTTGCGACCCGTCTCGTCGAGCAAAAGCCCCGACCAGCCGCCGAAATTGCGTGACGAGGACGTGAGGACCAGGCCGCCGCGGAATTCGAGCTTGCCAAAGCGCGTGTCGGAAGTGACCCGCGAGAAGCTCGTGATCGGCCGCGCTGCAACCTCGATCGCCTCCGCCTCGATGTCGGCGGCACTGGGCTTCACGTAGGCGGCCGCGCCTTTGACGAGGCCGATCGCCGCGAACGGTGCGAGCATCGCGATGACGACGAGCTTGCCGACCGTGACGCGGCGTGCGGGCCTGTGGGCTCTGTCACCCGCGTCGGCGCTCATCGCCTCGCTCCGCCTGTAGCTGCCTTGGCGCCGCCGCCGGAACGCAGCGGCGGTGCCGGTGAATTCTCCTCGAACAGCTCGACCAGCTTGTCCGTCATGGCTCCGGCGAGCTCGGACGCATCGGTGATCGTGACCGCGCGCGAATAGTACCGCGTGACGTCGTGACCGATGCCGATGGCGAGAAGCTCGACGGGCGAGCGCGTCTCGATCTCGTGGATGACCTGCCGCAGGTGGCTTTCGAGATAGGTGCCCGTGTTGACCGAGAGCGTCGAGTCGTCCACCGGCGCGCCATCCGAAATCATCATCAGAATGCGGCGCTGCTCCGGCCGCGCGAGCAGGCGCGCATGCGCCCAGGCCAGCGCCTCGCCGTCGATGTTCTCCTTCAGCAGTCCCTCGCGCATCATCAGCGCGAGCGAGCGGCGCGCGCGGCGCCACGGCTGGTCCGCGGTCTTGTAGATGATGTGGCGCAGATCGTTGAGGCGGCCGGGCGCCGGCGGTTTGCCAGCGGCGATCCAGCGCTCGCGCGCCTGTCCACCCTTCCAAGCGCGCGTGGTGAAGCCGAGGATCTCGACGCGAACACCGCAGCGCTCCAGGGTGCGCGCCAGGATCTCGGCGCAGACCGCGGCTACCATGATCGGGCGGCCGCGCATGCTCCCAGAGTTGTCGAGCAAAAGCGTGACGACCGTATCCTTGAAATCGGTGTCGCGCTCGCGCTTGAAGCTCAGCGGCGCCATGGGATCGATGACGATGCGCGTCAGACGCGCGACGTCGAGCGTTCCCTCCTCGAGATCGAAATCCCAGGCACGGTTCTGCTGCGCCAGCAGGCGGCGTTGCAGCTTGTTGGCGAGACGCGCGATGACGCTGGCGAGAGTCTTCAGCTCCTTGTCGAGGAACGCGCGAAGGCGGTCGAGCTCCTCCGGCGTCGCCAGCTCGTCGGCGGCGACGATCTCGTCGAAGTCGCGCGTGTAGATCGAGTAGCCGAAGCGCTCGGGCGCCTCGAGGACCGACTGGTTGGGACGCCACGGCTCGGGCGTCTCGGCTTCTTCCAGACCCTCGCTCTCGCCTTCGAACTGGTCGGTATCGGCGCGCTCCATGGCATCCTGCTGCTCGCCCGCCGCGCCTTCCTCTTCGCTGTCCTGCTGTGGCTGGTCCTCGCCTTCGCTGCCGGTCTCGCTCTCCTCGGCCTGCTCGGAGCCGCCGTCCGCGTTCTCCTCGCTGTCCTCCCGGTTCTCGTCGTGCGAACCTTCGGCATGCTCTTCGATCAGGTCGAGCGCCTTGAGGAGGTCCTGCGCGACGCGGCCAAACGCCTCCTGATCGCCAGCGAGCAGATCGAGCCGCTCGAGCACGCGACCGGCGCGCCCTTCGACCGTCGAGCGCCAGACATCGACGACGGCCTGCGCGGTGGCGGGGGGCTTCTCGCCCGTCAGCCGCTCGCGGATCATCAGCGCGAGAGCGTCCTCGAGCGGCGCCTCCTCGCGCGTCGTCACCTGCGCAAAACGTCCATGGGCATACTGGTCGTTCACCTTGGCGGCGAGGTTGCGCGCCATGCCCTTCATGCGGTTCGCGCCCAGCGCCTCGACCCGCGCCCGCTCGACCGCCTCGAACACGCTCCGCGCCTCGCCACCACCAGGCACCAGCCGGGCGTGCAGCTTGTCGTCGTGACATGCGGCAGTGAGCGCGAGACTGTCGGCCCATCCGCGGATCACCGCGATCTCGCGCTTCGACGGCACACGCGAGGGTTCCGGCAAGGTGACGTCACGACCGTGCAGCTCGGGCTTGCCCGGCTGGTAGGAGACGTGCACCTCAGCGTCGCCCGCGATCGCTCGCGTGCAGACCTCGAGCGCTCGCTTGAATGGCTCGGATGGTGCTTCCTTGCGCTTGGATGGCGTGGTCATGTCCTGCTCTGACGTGCGAGCCGTTCTCGTGAGACTCGAACCGACGGGCGGCGGCGCGGAGCAGGCCTCAGCTCAGCGCCACGTTGGCGGTGCTCTCGGGCAGCTCCTCGCCGAACGAGCGCTGGTAGAACTCCGCGACCAGCGGCCGTTCCAGCTCATCGCACTTGTTGAGGAACGTCAGGCGGAACGCGAAGCCCACGTCACCGAAGATCTCGGCGTTCTCCGCCCACGTCATCACCGTGCGCGGGCTCATGACCGTCGAGAGATCGCCGTTGATGAACGCCTGCCGCGTCAGATCGGCGACCCGCACCATGCTGGAGACGACCTTGCGCTTGCCTTCGTTCTTCGCCCACGACTTCGCCTTCGAGAGAACGATGCGCACCTCGTCGTCGTGCGGCAGGTAGTTGAGCGTGGCGACGATCGACCAGCGGTCCATCTGGCCCTGGTTGATCTGCTGCGTGCCGTGATAGAGGCCGGACGTATCGCCGAGGCCGATGGTGTTGGTGGTGGCGAACAGGCGGAAGGCCGCGTGCGGCCGGATCACCTTCGACTGGTCGAGCAGCGTCAGCTTGCCCGAAACCTCGAGCACGCGCTGGATGACGAACATCACGTCGGGGCGGCCGGCATCGTACTCGTCGAAAACGAGCGCGGTGTTGGTTTGAAGCGCGTAGGGAAGGATGCCCTCGCGGAACTCCGTCACCTGCTTGCCGTCCTTCAGCACGATCGCGTCCTTGCCGACGAGGTCGATGCGCGAGACGTGGCTATCGAGGTTGACGCGGATGCACGGCCAGTTGAGGCGCGCGGCGACCTGCTCGATATGCGTCGATTTGCCGGTGCCGTGATAGCCCTGCACCATGACGCGCCGATTGTGCTTGAAGCCGGCGAGGATGGCGAGCGTCACGTCACGGTTGAAGAGGTAATCGGGGTCGAGATCCGGAACGTGCTCGTCGGCCTTGGCATAGGCCGGAACCTCGAGATCGGTATCGATGCCGAAAACCTGGCGCACCGAAACCTTCATGTCCGGGAGGCCGGGCACGGTCTTCGGCCCGGCAGCTTGTGCCTGCTCACGCATGATCGTTTCTTTGGTCCGGAGTGTGAGTGTTGTCGTTGCCGGCGCGCGACCACCGGTCACGGCAGGAGGGCTCTTGAGATCATCCGCGCGGGGTGATCGATGTTGCGCGCCGGCCCGGGCCCGCGCGTCGGGGCCCGTCCGGGCCTAAACCAGCCCCGCTTGCTTCAGATAGTTATAGGCTTGGATAATCTCGCGCAACTTCTCCTCCGAGCGCCGGTCGCCGCCGTTCGCGTCGGGGTGATGCAGCTTGACGAGCTCCTTGAAGCGCGACTTGATCGTCGCCTTGTCGGCGTCCTGGTTCAAATCGAGCGCAGCCAGCGACTTGCGCTCGAGCGGCCGGAGCTGACGTCGGCGCTCCTCACCCGCCGCGGCCGTGCGACGTGCCCGCGCGGCCATGACGCCGTGCGGATCGTGCATGCCTGTTCCGTCCGTCGCGGACTTGCGTCCCTTGACCCCGGGCGCCTCCGGATTGACGCCCATCTTCCACGTCGGGCGGTGACCGGTCGCCGCTTCCTTGATGAATTTGGCGACATCACCGTCGGTCATGCCATCGAAGTAGTTGTACGTCGCATTGTAGGTGCGGACGTGATCGAGGCAGAACAGGAAATACTCGCCGTCACGCCCGCGACCTTTCGGCGCGCGGTGCTCGGCCTTCTCGCAGCATCCCTTCCATTGGCATTCGGGCAAATGGTCGCGACCTCCACGCTCGCGCTGCTCACGCTCGCGGCGGGGGGCGACTCGGATGCTGTCGAAGTATTTCGAGTTGAGTTTCATGGGCCGGCGATTATGAGCGGGGCGCGTGCGCAAGACAAGCTGGCCGCGCTCGTGAGAAGCGAGTTTCGAGACAGGTGATGCAGCGAGAGCGACACGAGACGCTGTTCCGAACGCTTGCGCACTCGCTATCGCGCCGAGCCGGCATTATGTGGTTGAGCGAGAGGTGCCCGGCAAGACGTCACGCGACCGGGCGGCGATTGACGAGAGAGGTCACACGATGACGGCAGAAGCAAGGATGCGTGAGAAGCTGATGCTTGGTCTCGAGCCGACACGGCTCGACATCGTCAACGAATCTGAGATGCATGCGGGGCACCGTAGCTCTCCCGGAACGGGCGAGAGCCATTTCCGCATTCTCGTCGTGTCGGCGGCATTCGCGGGCAAGTCGCGGGTCGACCGGCACCGCATGGTGAACGAACTGCTGGCCGACGAACTCGCGGGGCGCATACACGCCCTCGCGCTCAAGACCTACGCTCCGAACGAGCCTATCGCACCTTGAGAGCGCAATCCGATCCAATGGGTCGGCGAGCGGCGCAATGATCGAACGGTACCTGCGACAAGCAAGGGCCCGCGTCGGAGTGCGACGCGGGCCTTCTCGGCGTGTATTTCACGACGATCAGCGGTGATGGTGCACCTTCTTGCAGACGCGGACGATGCGGCAATGACGGTGACGGCCATGGCCGTGGCACTTCTTGCCGATCTTGCAGATCACCTTGTGGTGATGCGGCTTTTGACCGGCCTCCGCTGCTGGGATGAAACCGACAGTAAGCACGGCCACGGCGGAAGCGGCGGCGACGAGCAGGCGCTGCATGGGTATCCTCGTTTCGGAGCATCTCAAGCTCGGCGGGGCCCCCCGAAAGCCCAGGCCGCGGAGCCGCCAGACCGGCGGTCGGGGCGATGTCTATCACCCTCCGCGATGAACGGCGTCTGAACGCATCCGCTGCCTGCGCGACCGCCGCCTGCGCGTCACGTCAGGCGCGGCGCGCCACCGGAGCTGCATCGGCAACCGGCTTGACGCGCAATGCCGTAATCTTGTTGCGACTCTTGCGCAGGATTTCGAAGCGGTAGCCGTGAAAGGTGAACGTCTGCCCCGGCTCCGGAATGGTCTGCGCCTCGTGGATCACGAGCCCGGCGATGGTGGTCGCCTCGTCGTCGGGCAGGCCCCAGTCCATCTGCCGGTTGAGATCGCGGATCGCCACAGTCCCATCGACGTTCACGGTACCATCAGCCTGCGGCCGGATAGCGGTGTCATGCACGTCGTGCTCGTCCGCGATCTGGCCGACGATCTCCTCGAGAATGTCCTCGAGCGTGATGAGGCCCTGCACCTCGCCGTACTCGTCGACGACCAGCGCCATCTGCTGCTTCTGCTTCAGGAACTGATTGAGCTGTTCCTTCACACTGGTCGTATCTGGAGTGAACCAGGGCTTCTTGGCAAAGCTGATGATGTCGAGCCGCGACACGTCCCAGTCGGCTTCGGCCAGCGCGGTGAGAAGATCCTTGGTATGCAGCACCGCGACGATATTCTCCGGCTCCTCGCGCCAGATGGGAATGCGCGAGTACTGCGCCTTGAGGATCTCCGCCACCACGCGATCCGGTGGATCGTCGGCGTTGAGCGTCTCCATCTTGGTCCGGTGCACCATGATGTCCTCGACCTTGAGATCGCGCAGGTCGAGAATGCCGCCGAGCATATCGGCATCGTGACGCGCAACCGCTCCCTCCTTCGATTGCAGCTCGATCGTGCCGCGGATCTCGTCGTGGGCGGCGAGGATATTGGCGTCGTCGTCGAGGCGTGACGGCGTCAACTTGAGCACCACGTTGACGATCTGCTCGATCAGGAACACGGCAGGCCGCAGAACCGAGATCACGAGTTGCATCAGCGGCGCGACCGCCAGCGCGATGCGGTCGGCGTAGGCGATGGCGTAAGTCTTGGGCAGAACCTCGGAGAAGATGACGACGAGGATCGTCATGACGACCGTCGCATAGGCGACGCCCACCTCGCCGAACAACCCGATCAGCAGGCTGGTGCTCAGCGCCGAGGCGGAAATGTTGACGAGGTTGTTGCCGAGCAGAATCGTGCCGATCATGCGCTCGGGCTGCTCGAGCAGCTTGTTGACGCGCCGCGCCTCCTCGCTGCCCTCGATCTCCATGGCGTGGAGCCGTGCGCGGGAAGCTGCCGTCAAAGCCGTTTCGGAGCCGGAGAAGAATGCCGAGAGCGCCAACAGAACGGCGATCACGACGACGACGAGGATGATCTCGGTGGACATGGCCTTCGGGTATCTGGTTTCAACTCGGTGCGGCGGCACGAGCGTGACAGCGGTGGCGGTCATGCGACGCCGCCGCGTTGCATCGCAGCGGTCCCTATAGCACGCACTGCGTCCAGATTCGGTTATCGGGCGTGTGCCGGCAAGTTCAGGGGCGTGCAGCGGCCCGCGAGCGGACTGCACGGCCGGAAGTGCAGCACAAGGAGTAAAACGAGCGTGCCAGAGCTACCCGAGGTCGAAACGGTGAGGCGGGGCCTCGAGCCGGTGATGGCCGGACGGCGAATCGTCCGCGTCGAGACGCGGCGGCCGGACCTGCGCTTCCCGCTGCCCGATCGCATGGCGGAGCGCCTCACCGGCCGGCGGGTGACGCACCTCGGCCGGCGCTCCAAATACCTGCTGGCGACGATCGAAGGCGGCGAGGTGCTCATCATGCATCTCGGCATGAGCGGGCGTTTCACCATCGATGGCGAGGCCACGGGGCGCTCCGCGCTGGCGCCCGGCGGCGACGCCCGCCACGATCATGTGGTGGTGGAGATGGCTGCCGGCAACGGAAGTGGTGCCCAGGCCGGAGCGCATCGCATCACCTATAACGATCCGCGCCGCTTCGGTTTCATGATCCTGGTGCCGGAAGCTGACGTCGCGGCGCATCCGCTGATCCGCGATCTCGGACCCGAGCCGCTCGGCAACGAGCTGACAGCCGCCTATCTCGCGGCACGGGCGGCCGGTCGCTCGGCGGACCTCAAGGCCTTTTTGATGGACCAGAGGACGATCGCCGGGCTCGGCAACATCTATGTCGCGGAGGCGCTGTTCCGGGCCGGAATTTCGCCGAACCGTGCCGCCGGCTGCCTCGCCGACAAGGCGGGCCGGCCCACCCTCCGCGCCGAGCGGCTGGTGCCCGCCATCCGCGCGGTGCTGGCCGATGCCATTGCCGCCGGAGGCTCGACGCTGCGCGACTACCGGGCGGCGGACGGCGCCCTCGGCTATTTCCAGCATTCGTTCTTGGTCTATGGCCGCAACGGCCAGGCTTGCGCCCGCCCCGGCTGCCGGGGCACGGTGCAGCGCAGCATTCAGGGCGGGCGCTCGACCTTTCACTGCCCGTCCTGCCAACGCTGAGCGAGATACTTCTTCGCTATCGCAGATCGGGACGCTTTCTGAGCAGCACCGCCATCACCTCTTCGTTCGTCTTGTCACCGAACTTGGGTGAATAGCAGACGCCGCGGGGAATGAAGCCAAGCCATTTCTTCTTCGATCTGATCTCCAGCGAGCGCCCATATTCCTCGCGCTCCTGATGCGTCAGGCAAGCGATGTCGTCCCAGTCGACGTGGCTGCGGCCATAGAGGCTGTAGGAGGTCACGCCGCTGTCATCGATGATGGGCGGGGCTGCCCTGCAAAGCGTGCCACAACGAGAAACAGCCGACGGCCACACCAACGACGATGGAGATCCAGTTCAGCGCCAAATCAAGCGTCGTAGGGTCGAAACCGCCCGGCCCAGATCTCCTCGGCACCAGGAACAGTTCCACAAAATTGGTTCCAGCCAGGTAGAGGCCGACCAGGCCGATCCATCCGAACGCAAACGAATATTTCGCGATCAGATGCGGCGCTCCTCCGTAGGGAACGGTAGGCGCGTTGCCAAAGCTATTACGCGCCCAAAGCGGATTTGTGCGGGCGCCGCGACCGCGCTGACCAAAGCTACTCGAAGTCGGCATGGGCTCGCCCCGGCGTGTTCCCGATCGGAAACGAAGGGTGCTGCAAGTCCTTTGCGCATCGGTAAACGCGGCACTGAAGGCGGCATCGAACCGCGAGTACGTTTTTGGTCTATGGCCGGCCAGGAAAAGGCTTGCGTCCGTCCCGGCTGCCGGGGCAGTGTGCAGCGCAGCATCCCCGGCAAGCGTTCGACGTGCCACATCTCGATCGGCCAGAAGTCGTCAACGACGACGGCCAGCAAAGGCCAGCAAGCCGACCGCCAAAATTAGAGACAGGACGAAAATCGCACCCCATGCCACCCCGGATTGCGCCAGATGCACCTCGTTGGCGACGGGATCGAAGCAGCGGTCACTTTCATTGAAGCAGTGGCGCCAGCGCCAATAGCGGTCCCAGAACAAGAACGCCGTCAGCGCCGAAAGCAGGAGGCACAAAATCCCGAGCAGCGACATGAACCGCGCCATCTTGGTCTGTGCCCGCAATTCGCGACCCGCCGATGACGGCTCAAGCCCAGCGGCGGCGGGCAGGTCGAACCACCCCCCACAACGCCCAAAGGCTCAGAAGCGCGAGGACGAATGTGATCGCGGCATACGCTAGTGGGATACCCATCGGTGCGGCGCGGTCCAGCGCGCTCGAGGCATCGGCGAAGCATAGGCCCCAGGCGTCCTTGCACGCCCACCAGGTCAGCGCATGCTTCTGCAGCAGAAAGGCGCTGAAGGCGCCGGCGGCGAGGAACGGCAGAAGGAAGACCAGATAAAAGAGGCGGCGAAACATCGGCGGCTCCCAATACGCAAGACGATCGAACCGCTCAGCCAGCCAGTGCGCACGAGCCACGGGACCTGGATCACGAAATGGAGAAATGAGAATGGCCTTTGAGAACATCGTTGTCGAGACGAAGGACCGCGTCGGTGTCATTACGCTTAATCGGCCGCAGGCGCTCAACGCGCTGAACGCCGCGCTGATCGGCGAACTCAATCAGGCACTTGATGCATTCGAGGCGGATGCGGCAATCGGCGCCATCGTCATCACCGGCTCGGAGAAGGCCTTCGCCGCCGGCGCCGACATCAAGGAAATGCAGGCCAAGACCTATCAGGAGGTCTACGCCGAGGACTTCATCTCGAGCTGGGAGCGCCTGACGCGCACCAGGAAGCCGGTGATCGCGGCAGTGGCCGGCTTCGCGCTCGGCGGCGGCTGCGAGCTGGCCATGATGTGCGACTTCATCATCGCCGCCGATACCGCCAAGTTCGGCCAGCCCGAGATCACGCTCGGCATCATGCCGGGCGCGGGCGGCACCCAGCGCCTGACGCGCTTCGTCGGCAAGTCGAAGGCGATGGAGATGTGCCTCACGGGCCGCATGATGGATGCCGCCGAGGCCGAGCGCGCCGGCCTCGTCAGCCGCGTCGTGCCGGCAGCCGATCTTCTTGCCGAGGCGATGAAGGCGGCGGGCAAGATCGCCGCCATGTCGCTGCCGGCGGTGATGATGACCAAGGAAACGATCAACCGCGCCTACGAGACGACTCTCGCGGAAGGCGTGCGCTTCGAGCGCCGCGTGTTCCACGCGATGTTCGCCACCGAGGACCAGAAAGAGGGCATGGCGGCCTTCGCCGAGAAGCGCAAGCCGGCGTTCAAGAACCGCTGATCGACGCCACTCAGGAGCGCGCGCGCAATGCGTTGTGCGTGCGCCAGGCGATCAACGAGACGACCGCGAGTGTCAGGCCGCCGACCACGAACACCTGGTTGGCGGCCCAATCCGGCTTGCCGCTCCACAGCTTGCCCGAGGCGACAAGCACAGCAAGGCTGACGATGATCGCCAGCGCGTGCAGAAGAGTGGCGCGGCCGGCATAGTCGAGGCCCTTGCGGCTGCGCAGGCCATAATCCTTGTCACCGAGCTTGTGCACATGGGCGAGCAACAGCCCAGCGATCACGGCCATGCCCGAACCGTATTGCCAGCCGTGCTGCCACTTGAGCCCGGAAAGCTTGTAGACCGCGAGCAGCGCCACCCCGCCCCAGGCATAGGCGAGCGCCATCAGCCTTGCATTGCGGCGCGCGGCGTGAATCTCGGCGTCGGCATCGGCGAGGGCGGCATCGCTCCACCGTGACAGCCGGTTGATGTGGGCTGCCGCGAGCGCGAGCGCGATACCGAACAGTGCGGCCGCGCCGAGCGAGATGGCCCTGTCGCCGACGCTCGCTGCCCAGGTCATCGTTGCCGCACTCAATGCAAACAGGGCGGCGAGGTAGGGTATCAGCGGTTGCAGCGACATCGGGCGGCGGTCTCCTGGACTTGGAGCGCTGCCCGACCAGATGGAACCGCAAGCGGTTCCCCGATCAGATGCGAGCGCGGATCGCTTCCATCGCAAGCGAACGCACCCGAGCATCGCGCCGGTACGTGGCACAGCGCGGCAGCGTCGCGACGGGTGGGTGATCAGCCGGCCTTCGGCGCGGCCTGCGCGTTGTCATTGCGGCTCGACCACAGCACATAGGCGGAGATGACCGCGAGCGCCAGCGCCCCGAAGAAGAAGATGTTCTGGGCTGCCCAGTCCATGTGGCGCGGGTTGACGTATCGCGTCAGCTTGCCGTCGACGAGCATGCCGACCATGGCGACGATCATGCCGACGAGCTGAACCCAAGTGAGCGTGCGGCCGACGTTGAGAATGGTGTCGTCCTGGCGCCCGGCGTTGTCATCGCGCAGCAGCGAGTTCGAATAGAACAGGCAGAGCGCGCCAGCGACGGCGAACCCGGACATGAAATGCCACCACTCGTGCCAGCGCAGGATGAACATGTAGGTGACGGCGATGGTGAGCGCCCCCCACACATAGACGAAGCCCATGCTGCGAGCCGTCGAGGCCGCGACCAGATTCTTGCTGGCACCCTCGTTCCGCAGCTTCTGGTTCTCGAAGATCGCGACGAGGGCAATGCCGATGCTGACCAGCCCCGTCATCAGCATATGCACGACCGGCATGCCTGCACCCGCCGCGATGATCATCGCGCACAAGCTCACCGTGATGAGCGTGAACCAAATGACAAGTGATGCCATGAAGTGTCCTTTCCTCGATCCGCGCAGGCACGTCAGATGAGTGCTCCGCATCGGTCAATCGACCGTTAAACCGGGCTGCCTTCCGCCACTTTTGGCGCGGGTGTGGTTAACCCGAGCGCCCCGCTGCGGCCCTGGCGGCACCCGCCCGTCGCCCCGACCGGCGCCTCAACCGAGCGCCTGGCGAAGACAGGGCGACGCGCGGGCCGTCTCCAGATCACCCAGGAATATGAAGCCCGAACGCCGTCATCCGATCGGGGGCCCGCCGTCGGACCATCGCAACGGAAACGCGCTCGAGCGCCATCACTTCGCCCGCCGAAGCACCCCGAACCGGCCGCGATGTTAACCTTGATACGGTCCAGCAAATCAAGAGCGGGCAAGTCGGCAAACGTTCGGTCCGCGGCTTTCGCGGCATGATAGCGGTGGAATAAGCGGTATTTGCGCGAGCCGCAGACACGGGCCGCCGCAGCGCGCCCGAACCAGCCCTGCCGCGACTCGCTTCGACATTGACCGCGCGGGAACCCGCAAGTATAGCTCCTGCCACCAGCCGCTCGGGGCACCAGCCTCGGGCGTCTCCGTGTTTGCGCCCGTTCCAGCGCCTTCGGTCACAAACGAGGACCGAAGGGCCGGCACGCGGCCTCAATCGCGACGTTCAAGCTGTTCACTCAAGGGAGCCCTAGATGGCCAATACCAAGTCCGCCAAGAAGGCCGTGCGGCGCATCGCACGCCAGACCGGGGTCACCAAGGCGCGCCGCTCGGAGATGCGCACCGAAGTCCGCCGCGTCGAGGAAGCGATCGCCTCTGGCAACAAGTCCGGCGCCGTCGCTGCTCTCAAGGTGGCCGAGCCGCTGCTCGCCCGCACCGCGCAGAAGGGCGTCATGCATAAGCGCACCGCCAGCCGCAAGGTCTCGCGCCTCGCCGCGCGCGTCTCGGCCATGCAGGAATAACTCTTAAGTCGGCGTTCGTGACCTCTCATCCGTGCTCTGTTCGCAACACGCAAGGGTCCGCGCCAAGCGTTCAGACGGTTCGAGTTGAACACCACTAAGCCACGGATTCTGAGGGCGACAGCCCTCTTCGGCACCGCTTCTGCGACGCACCGTGACACTTAATTGAACGTCCGACAGCTTCAAAAAAGTACCGCGCGGCGCCTCTGGACAAGTGGCGCCGCGCGGCGTTTCAGGAGCCTCTCGCGGCGGCCAATTATCCTAGATTCCCCAAGGCTTTCTCCACAGATCTGTGGATTCTTCGAGGCCCGAAAGAGGCCCTGAGAACGGGGATTTACGAGTCTTTCGGTCGACGTTCTGGCGCTTGCGTCCAACGGGGTTAACGGGTAATTAATCTCCCTAGCACCACCCCGCCGGGATAGGCTGTTGGCAATTCCCGATCGACCGAGGTTGAGTGCCGCGTAAGTCGCGTATTCGTTGAGACGAGTAGCTCATCAGTACCTGCGTTTTCCACGGGATGATCTGCCCTTCGCGCAGACCATCGTGGTTGTTGCTGCCCCATGACTTGGACTGTGCTTTGCGGAAGCGCATTCCTGATGCGGCGGGCATGCATCGGCATTTCGAGTTTCCAGAGGAGTTGGAAGAGTGGCGGAGGGTGGCGTCGTCCACATCGAGGATGTGTCCGTGACTGAAACATGGGCCCGCCTCGCGAGCGACGCGAAGTCTGTTCTGATCGATGTGCGGACACGAGCGGAATGGGCCTATGTCGGTTTGCCGGACCTCAGCGGGATCGGCAAGCAGATCATCCTCGTCGAGTGGCAGACGTTCCCCGACAACCGGATCGATCCGGGGTTCGCGGGCACGTTGCGCGAGGCACTCGACGCGACCGGGGTGGAGAAGGATGCGGAACTTTTCTTCATCTGCAGGTCGGGCGGCCGCAGCCGTATGGCGGCGGTGGTGATGGCAGAAGCGGGGTATGCGTGCTGCCGGAATGTGGCGCAAGGCTTCGAGGGACCCCTCGATGCGGAACGCCATCGCGGGCGGACCAGTGGCTGGAAGGTCGCTGGACTGCCCTGGGTGCAGGGGTAGCACCCTTTTAACTTGGCTCAGTGGCATGACGAGCGCCGCCCGAGGCTTCGGGCGCGAACGGTCTCGCTTTGTCTCCGAGCCGAGAGGGCAAGTTGAAAGAGTAGGGGCACACACGTCATGCAGAGCATCGATAAGGCGGGGACCGCCGTTATGGCGAAGGCGGCTGAGGAACGCGCGGCGGATGCGGTCCGCGCCGACCTCGTACCGCAGGCCATGGAAGGGCGCGGGCACAAGGTGCGCGCCATGCTTCGTGCGCAGCTCGGGGACGACATTTTCACGAGCTGGTTCAATACGTTGGAATTCGACAGCTTCGACGGCGTGACGGTGACGGCGTCGGTTCCGGTGAAGTTTCTCAAGAACTGGATCCAGTCGCACTACGAGGAACAGCTCCTTTCGTGCTGCCGAGCCGAGTTCAAGGGTGCACAACGGGTCGAGGTCGCGCTGCGCCAGCCGGGCAGCCCCGTCCAGACGCACCAGCCCTCGCCCACCGAGCAGGCGCAGCGCCGCAATCAGGGTGACACGGCGGCGATGCGCGCGGCCGGCACCGCGGACGACGCCCGCGCACCGTCTGTGGCGATGCCGCAGCCGGTCCCCATGCCTCACCCGGGGCGGACCCAGGTCGGCGGCTTCGAGGGCTCGCCGCTCGACTCGCGCTACACCTTCGAGACGTTCGTGGTCGGCGCCGCCAATCGCATGGCGCACGCTGGCGCCACGCAGGTCGCCGAGACGGTGATGTCGTCCAATCCGGCGTTCAACCCGCTCTACATTCATTCCTCCGTCGGCCTCGGCAAGACGCACCTGCTGCACGCCATCGCCTGGGAGGTGAAGCGCCGCAACCCCGACGCCAACATCCTCTATCTCACGGCCGAGCGTTTCCGGTACCAGTTCGTCGAGGCGCTGCGCAGCCAGGACCCGCTCTCCTTCAAGGAGAAGTTCCGGTCCATTCATCTGCTGCTGATCGACGATCTCGAGTTCATGCACGGTGAGAAGACCGAGCAGGAATTCGATCACATCATCAATGCCCTGCTCGATGGCGGACGGCAGGTGGTGGTGGCTTCGGCCCGCGCGCCGAACCACATCGACCGGCTCAACGAGCGCATGCGCTCGCGCCTTCAGCGCGGCCTTGTCACCGAACTCGGCTCGCTCGATTTCGATCTGCGCGTCAAGGTGCTCGAGAAGCGCGTGGCGGAGAAGGTCGCACTCGACCGCTCGTTCCAGCTGTCGGCCGAGGTGATGCAGTTGCTGGCCGAGCGGTTGACCGAGAATGGCCGCGAGTTGGAGGGCGCCGTGACGCGCCTCTATGCCAACTGGCAGTACATGCGCACGCCCATCACGCTCGACATCGCCGAGACCGTGGTGCGCGACCTCGTGCAGGGTATCGAGCCCCGCCGCATCAAGATCGAGGACATCCTGCGCATCGTCTCACGCCACTTCGGCGTGTCCAAGGGCGACCTGCTCTCGCAGCGCCGCCACCGGTCGGTCGTCTGGCCGCGCCAGATCGGCATGTACCTCGCGAAGCAGCTCACCGCGCGATCGCTGCCGGAGATCGGCCGGCGCTTCGGCAACCGTGACCACACCACGGTGCTGCACGCCATCCGCAAGATCGATGGCGAGATCACGGGCAATCCGCGCCTGCGCGACGAGATCGAAGAGTTGAAGAAGCTGCTCAGCCACTGAACGGCTGAATCCGAGACGAGGTGAGCCGGCTGCGGGGCCGGCTTGCCGATGCCGGCGTGCGCGCAGGGGTATGCGCGTTGCGCCGAGGGCTTGGCTGGCGCGGCAGAGGGCCAATAGGCCGCCGCCAGCCGAGCGGGGGCGGAGAGCGGCATCCAGACTGGATGCCGCTCTCTTTCTTTTCCCACACTCTCCAGGCATTCCATGTGGCAGCGGCGCCACGTAAATGCGATGCAGCCCTTGAAATTCCGGCCTGTTTCGGGTCAAGTCGTGGTCCCCGATTCCTGCGGGCGGCGCTTGCGTCTATCACCTCACGTGCAATCGAAACGGCGCGTAGCTCGCCGCCGCCGATGCATGGCTTGGTTCGGCGCTCCGGTCCTTCGCTTGCATCCGACCTCCAATCGCCGAGGATTCACATGCGGCTAGTCATCGAACGAGGCGAACTCCTGAGGGCGCTCGGCCATGTCACGAGCGTCGTCGAGCGGCGAACGACGATACCGATCCTTTCGAACGTCCTGCTGCGTGCAAAGGACGAGAAGCTCTCGTTCAAGGCGACCGATCTCGAGCGCGAAGTGGTCGAGGAAGTCTCTGCCGAAGTGACGACCGCGGGCGCCGTCACCGTTCCCGCGCACATCCTGCACGACATCGTGCGCAAGCTGCCCGATGGCTCCGAGGTCGAGATCAAGCTCGACACGGTCAAGGAGCGCCTCACCATCACGTCCGGCCAGGCCCGCTTCGCCCTGCAGACGCTCTCCGCCGAGGACTTCCCCGACGTGTCGGCCGGTGAGCTGTCGCACAAGTTCGACATCCAGGCCGCCGACCTGAAACGCTTGATCGAAAAGACGCGCTTCGCCATCTCGACCGAGGAGACGCGCTACTACTTGAACGGAATCTATCTGCACACCGTCAGCCGCAACGGCAGTGAGACGCTGCGCGCCGTCGCGACCGATGGTCACCGCCTCGCCCGCGTCGAGCTGCCGCTTCCCGCCGGCGCCTCCGGCATGCCCGGCGTGATCGTGCCGCGAAAGACCGTGCAGGAATTGCACCGGCTGCTCGAAGCCTCGAGCGATCAGGTGCACGTCGGAGTCTCGGCTTCCAAGATCCGCTTCGAAATCGGCTCGGTCACGCTGACGTCGAAGCTGATCGACGGCACGTTCCCAGACTACGAGCGCGTCATCCCGCAGAACAACGACAAGGAGATGAAGGTCGCCAACGCCGAGTTCATGAGCGCCGTCGACCGCGTCTCGACCATCGCCAGCGAACGCGGCCGCGCGGTGAAGCTCAACATCGGCGGCGACAAGCTGGTGCTCTCGGTGAACAACCCGGACGGCGGCAGCGCGACCGAGGAGATCGGCGTCGAATACAGCCGCGAGCCGCTGGAGATCGGCTTCAACGCGCGCTACCTGCTCGACATCGCGAGCCAGCTCGAAGGCGAGCATGCGCGCTTCATGCTGGCCGATCCCGCTTCTCCGACGATGGTGCGCGACGCCAGTGACGCCGTCGCGCTCTACGTGCTGATGCCGATGCGGGTGTAGGCGGCCGCGTGCGGCCGATGCACGCGGACCTCGCCGCGCGGCTCGCTGACGGCCCGTTGGACCGAATGATGCCATCGACAGTCGATCCCGCGGCCTCGCCGGGACATCAGCGCCTCTGGATCGAGCGCATCGAGATCAATGGATTTCGCAGCTACGCGCACGCCGTCGTCGCGGCGACGGCCGCACCGCAAGTCCTGTTCGGCGCCAACGGCGAAGGCAAGACGAACTTCCTCGAAGCGATTTCCCTGCTCGCACCGGGCCAGGGCCTGCGTCGCGCGCCGTTCTCCGAACTCGGCCGCGCCAGCCCCGGAGGCAAGTCGCCAGGCGGCTGGTCGGTCGCGGGTCGCGTGCACACGGCGCTCGGCACCATCGACATCGGCACGGGCCTCGCGCCAGCCACCAGCGCAGGTGATCGCTCCGCGCGCATCGTGCGCATCGACGGTGAGCCGCAATCGGGCTCGGGCGTGCTTGCCGACTATGTCGAGATGGTCTGGGTGACGCCGGCGATGGACGGCCTGTTCACCGGCCCGGCGAGCGAGCGCCGTCGTTTTCTCGACCGCCTCATCCTCTGCTTCGATGCCAGCTACCGCACGCGCGTCAATCGCTTCGAAAAGGCGATGCAGAGCCGCAACCGGCTGCTCGCCGACGGCGTGCGCGATCATGCGCTGATCGAAGGCTTCGAGATCACACTTGCCGAGAGCGGCGTCGCCATCGCCGCACAA
>CALMPK010000129.1 GCA_937873575.1 uncultured Hyphomicrobiaceae bacterium | reverse complement strand
TGTTCCTTCTCCTCTTGTCCGTGCTTTCCTTTTTTGCGGCGGCGGGCCCACCCGCCATGCTGCTCCAGCCTTCCCCCGCATTCGCTGAAACGAAGCCCTTCTCGCACTCGGGCCTGGCGGAGGATGGCAAGCGCTACGAGACCTACCTCAAGTCCCATTGGAAACCCGGCAAGGAGAAGCCGGAGCAGCTCATCTCCGCCGCGGCGAAGGCGATCTCCAAGGACAAGGACGCGCGTGCCGCGGCCCGCAATCTGGCGATGGCCGTCGTCGGTGAGCCCGGCAACACCAGCGCATGGACCGGGCTCGCCGAAGCGCTGCTCGCCATCAAGCCCGACCCGACCAAGGGCAGCGAGCGTTTCGACCTTCCGGTGAATGCTTCCGGCGCCGCCTACATCGCCTACGAGCGCGCCACGACCAAGCAGGCGAAGGCCCGCGCCCTCGGCGTGCTGTCCGACGCGCTGAAGCGGCGCGCGTTCTGGCGCCCGGCGATCGAGGCACTGAAGACCTCCATCGCTCTCGTCGACAACGCGCAGGTGCAGGCCGCGCTCGACAAGCTCGCCGCCGAGCACGGCTTCCGCATGACCGACTACCGCACCGACAGCGACGCCGCGAGCCCGCGCGTCTGCCTCCAGTTCTCGGAGATGCTGTCGCGCGCGCCGGTCGACTTCGCCAAGTTCGTCACCGTCGGCGGCAAGGACCCGGCCGGTGTCTCGCCGGAGAACAAGCAGCTCTGCATCGAGGGGCTGACGCACGGCGAGCGCTACGAGATCCAGCTCAAGGCCGGGCTTCCGTCGGACGTTGGCGAAGCGCTGCTGAAGAACATCGACGTCGGCGTCTACGTGCCCGACCGCAAGCCCTCCGTGCGCTTCACCGGCCGCTCCTACGTGCTGCCGAGCCGCGGGCAGCAGGGCATTCCCGTCGTCTCGATCAACACCGACGCCGTGAAGGTCGAAGCCTATCGCATCGGCGATCGCAACCTCGCCCAGATGCTTCAGAACGGCGACCTAGACCGCCAGCTCTCGACGTGGGACGTGGAGACCATCCAGAACCGCTCGGGCGAGCGCATCTACAAGGGCGTGCTCGAGGTGAAGTCGAAGATCAATGCCGAGGTGGTGACAGCGGTGCCGGTGGGTGACTCGGTCGGCACGCTGAAGCCCGGCGCCTACGTGATGATCGCTCGACCCGATCGGCCGACAGGCGGCGAACAGGAATACAACGTCGCGACGCAGTGGTTCATCGTCTCCGACCTCGGTCTCACCGCGTTCTCCGGTAGCGATGGCATCCACGCCTTCGTGCGCTCGCTCGCGGAAACGAAGCCGGTCGGCGCCGCCAAGGTGCGAGTTGTCGCGCGCAACAACGAGGTGCTCGCCGAGGCACAGTCGGACGAAAAGGGCTACGTCCGTTTCCCCGCCGGCATCGCCGCTGGTGAAGGTGGCCTGCAGCCGGCGATCCTCGTCGCCGAGCGTGGCGACGGCAGCGAGTATGCGTTCCTCGACCTCACCACCGCCGCGTTCGACCTTTCCGATCGTGGCGTGAAAGGCCGCGACGCACCGGGGCCGATCGATGCCTTCATCTTCCCCGAGCGCGGCGTCTATCGCCCGGGCGAAACCGTGCACCTGACGGGTCTCGTACGTGACGAGGCCGGCAATGCCGTGACGACGCCTATGACGCTCATCGTCTCGCGTCCCGATGGCGTCGAGTATCGCCGCATCGTCGTTTCGGACGCGGGCCAGGGTGGCCGCGCTCACTCCATGCCGCTTTCATCGTCGGCGATGACCGGAACATGGCGCGCGAAGCTGCACGTCGATCCTGAAAGTCAGCCGATCGCTCAGGTCACGTTCCTGGTCGAAGACTTCATGCCGGAGCGGCTCGACATGACGCTGACGGCGCCAGCGGAAGCACTGCGCACCGACGCCAGCGGCACGGTGAAGCTCGACGGGCGCTATCTCTATGGCCCTCCGGCCGCCGGCCTCACCCTCGAAGGCGAGATCATCGTGAAGCCGCTGGCGGGTGATCTCGCCGGTTTCCCCGGCTACCGCTTCGGCCTCGCCGACGAAACCGTATCGCCGGTCCGCGCTCCGCTCGAGGGGCTCGGCGAGACCGACGCCGCCGGCCATGCCGACGTCGCGATCAAGCTGCCGCAGATACCGTCGACCGCCAAGCCGCTCGAGGCGCAGATCCTGCTGCGCATGAAGGAGCCCGGTGGACGCGGCATCGAGCGCAGCGTCTTCGCGCCGGTCGCGGCCAACGGCCCGCGCCTCGGCATCAAGAGCCTGTTCAAGGCCGACGATCTCGGCGAGGACGGCGGCCAGGCTTCGTTCGAAGTCATTCATCTCGATGCCGCGAGCAAGCGCTCTGCGGTCGGCGCGGTCAACTGGCAGCTCCTGCGACTGGAGACGAACTGGCAGTGGTACTCGCGCGACGGATCGTGGACCTATGACGCGGTGACGTTCACCCGCAAGGTGGCGAGCGGCACCGTCGATATCGGCGCGGACGCACCGGCTCGCATCGCCGCGCCGGTCGGATACGGCCGCTATCGCCTCGAGGTGACGACGCCGGGCGAGAACTCCATCCAGTCGAGTGTCGCGTTCAACGCCGGCTGGTTCGTCAGCGCCGACAACCCCGACAGCCCCGAGGTGCTCGACGTGGCGCTCGACAAGGCGAGCTACGCACCGGGCGATACGGCGAAGCTGCGCATCGCCTCCAAGCACGGCGGCACCGCGCTCATCACCGTGCTCGGCAGCGGCCTCATGGAATCGCGCGAGGTCGAGATCTCGAAGGGTGGTGGCGAAGTTTCGCTCACCGTCGGCGACAACTGGGGCGCCGGCGCCTACGTCACCGCCATGCTCTACCGGCCGATGGACGAAGCCTTGAAGCGCATGCCGGGCCGCGCGCTCGGCCTCGCATGGCTCGGCATCGATCAGAAGTCGCGCACGCTCTCCGTCGCCCTCGATGCGCCGGAGAAGATCAAGGGTGGCCAGACGTTCACGGTTCCCGTCACCGTCGGCAATCTCGCCGCCGGCGAACAGGCCCACCTCACGCTCGCCGCGGTCGACCTCGGCGTGCTCAACGTCACGCGCTACAAGTCTCCCGAGCCGCAGGGCTGGTTCTGGGCGCAGCGCAAGCTCGGTGTCGATATCCGTGATTTCTACGGCCGTCTGATCGACGGCATGCGGGCCGAGCGCGGCACCATGCGCTCGGGCGGCGATGGTGACGCCGGAATGGAGATGCAGGGTTCGCCCTCGGTCGAACAGATCGTCTCGCTCTACTCCGGCATCGTCACGGTCGGCGCAGACGGCAAGGCCAACGTCTCCTTCGAGATGCCCGACTTCAATGGCACCGTGCGGCTGATGGCGGTGGCTTGGAGCGCGGGCAAGCTCGGCTCCTCGTCGAAGGACGTCATCGTCCGCGACGCGATCGCACTGACACTCACGTCGCCGCGCTTCATGACCCTCGGCGACGAGGCACGCCTGACACTCGACGTGCACAACGTCGAAGGCCCGGCGGCGCTCTACCAGATCGCCATCGACATGAGCGTCGCCGGCAAGGAGCAGGCCCCGCGCGAGCGCGTCGCCGACAAGGCGATCGATCTCGCGGCCGGCGCCAAGAAAGTCGAGCGGATCACTTTGAAGCCGACCGAAGTCGGCCCGCTCGCCTACGAGGTGCGCCTATCCGGCCCTGGCGGCATCGCCATCGCGCGAAACCTCACCATCGACGTCAAGCCGCCGGCAGGCGACATCAAACGCACCACCGTCGCCAAGCTGAAGCCGAACGGCTCACTCACTCTCAGCAAGGATCTCGTCACCGACCTGATCCAGAGCCGCACGCGCATCAACCTGTCGGCCGGTCCGCAGGCCCGCTTCGACATCCCCGGCCTGCTGACGCAGCTCGACCGCTATCCCTATGGCTGCGCCGAGCAGACGGTGTCGCGCGCGCTGCCCCTCGTCTACGCCAACGCCGTCGCCGCCCGCGTCGGCATCGGCACCGACAAGGCGCTGAAGGAACGCGTGCAGAAGGCCATCGAGCACGTCTTCTCGATGCAGGACAACTCCGGCGCCTTCGGTGTCTGGGGGCCGTCCACCGTCGACCTGTGGCTCACGGCCTACGTCACGGACTTCCTGACGCGCACGAAGGAAGCCGGCTACGAGGTGCGGCCGGAAGCGTTCAACCGCGCGCTCGACCGGTTGCAGAACTACATCTCCTACGCTCAGGACTTCGAGAGCGGTGGCGAGGATCGCGCCTACGCGCTCTACGTTCTCTCGCGCAACGGCCGCGCGCCGATGGGCGAGCTGCGCTACTACGTCGACACTCGCCTCGATCACTTCTCCTCGCCGCTCGCCAAGGCGCAGCTCGGTGCGGCCCTCGCCATGCTCGGCGACAAGCCGCGTGCCGAACGTGCGTTCAAGGCGGCCGTCGAGGATATCGACAAGGCGGCGACCGACATACCGCGCGACGACTATGGTTCCAGGCTGCGTGACGGTGCCGCTCTCGTCACCCTCGCGTCCGAGTCCGGCATCGCCAAGACCGAAGCGCCGCGCCTCGCCGATGTGATCGCCAAGGCATATGCCGGCCGCGGCTACACCTCGACGCAGGAGCAGGCGTGGCTGCTGCTCGCCGCCAATGCGCTCTCGGCCGAGGCCGCGCAAACGCGCCTCTCGTTCGACGGCGCGCCGCTCGACGGCCCGATCCTGAGGCCACTCACGCCGGCCGAGATCAGCAAGAGCGGCGGACTCGTCATCCGCAACGATGGCGAAGCCGCGGTGGATGTTGTCGTGTCCGTCATCGGCGCGGCGCTGACACCGGAGCCGCCGGTCTCGAAGGGCTTCACCATCACCCGCAGCTACTACACGCTCGAAGGCAAGGAAGTAGTGCTCGCCAGCGCCAACGGCGGCACCGCGACGCTCGCCCAGAACGATCGTCTCGTCGCCGTGGTGAAGGTTGAAACGCGCGAGGAAGGCGGCCGGGTTCTGCTGGTCGACCGCCTGCCTTCGGGTCTCGAGATCGAAAATCCGCGGCTCGTCGCCTCGGGGGACGTGAAGTCGATCGAATGGCTCGAGGGAACGTTGACGGCCGAGCACGCCGAGTTCCGCGACGACCGCTTCGTCGCCGCGTTCAACCTGTTCCCGTCGCGTAGCGAGAACGGCGAGAGCAGCGGCACGACGGACGCCGCCACGAAGGGCACCGTACGGACTGCGGCGGCAGCCTACATCGTGCGCGCGGTGACGCCCGGCAAGTTCGTCCATCCCGCCGCGACGGTCGAGGACATGTACCGCCCCGAGCGCTACGCGCGCACCGCGGCCGGCACGCTCGTCATCTCCGGCAAGGAGTGAGACGGGCGATGACCTCCTCTCGTCACGAGAGCACGACAAAAACGGACGCCGCCCACGAACCGGCGTCCGCCGCGGCCACCCGGACGCTCCCCCCTGGCGTTGCGGGTAGCCCGCGCCGCGGCGTGCGGACGAAGCTCGTCCGCATCGCCGCCGTCGCGGCCGCCGGTATGATCGTCGCTGCCGGCGCCGCGATCGGCGGGCTCGCGTTTGCCAAGCACCGCCTCGGCCCGCCACCCATCTCCGCCGCCGACGACCTTTCGACCATCGTCGTCGATCGCAACGGCCGTCTGCTCCGCCCCTTCACCACCTCCGACGGCCGCTGGCGGCTGCCCGTCACCACGCACGAGGTGGACCAGCGCTACCTCGCCATGCTGATGGCATTCGAGGATCGCCGCTTCCGCGAGCATTCCGGCGTCGATACGCGCGCCGTACTCCGCGCCGCCGGCCAGTTTCTGCTCAACGGCCGCATTGTCTCCGGCGCCTCCACGCTGACCATGCAGGTCGCGCGGTTGCTCGAAGGGCGCCACCACCGCACGGCGATCGGTAAGCTGGAGCAGATGGTGCGCGCGTTGCAGATCGAGCAGCGCGCGAGCAAGGACGAGATCCTCGATCTCTACCTGCGCCTCGCGCCGTTCGGCGGCAACATCGAGGGCGTGCGCGCAGCATCCCTCGCTTATTTCGGCAAGGAGCCGAAACGTCTTTCGGTCGGCGAAGCGGCGCTGCTGGTGGCCTTGCCGCAATCCCCCGAGGCGCGCCGCCCCGATCGTTTCGCCGCGCGTGCCCGCATCGCGCGCAATCGCGTTCTCGAGCGCGCCGTCGAAGCCGGCGTCATCAGGCCGGCGGATGCCGAGCTCGCCCGCGCCGAACCGGTGCCGACCAAACGCCGCGCCTTCCCGATGCTGGCGCCGCATCTCGCCGAGAGCGAAGTGGCGCTGCATCCGACAGCGACCGTCCACCACACCACGCTCGACCGCACCCTCCAGCAGAGTCTCGAGCAGCTCGCGCGCGAACACAAAGCTCTGCTCGGCCCGCGACTATCGAGTGCCATCCTCGTCGCCGATCACACCACCGGCGAAATTCTCGCGCACGTCGGTGCCGCCGACTATCTCGACGCCGACCGCTTCGGCGCGATCGATATGGCGACGGCCGTCCGCTCGCCCGGCTCGACGCTGAAGCCACTCATTTACGCCTTGGCCTTCGATCTCGGCCTCGCCCACCCCGAAACACTGATCGAGGATCGCGCGGTCCGCTTCGGCACCTATGCGCCGAAGAACTTCGACGAGGAGTTCCACGGCACGGTGACGATCCGCTCCGCGCTTGCCAACTCGCTCAACATTCCGGCGGTGAAAGTTCTCGACAAGGTCGGGCCGGGCCGGATGCTGGCGCGCATCCGCCGCGCCGGGCTCAAGGCCGAGCTGCCGGACGCGACGGAACCGACACTGGCGTTGGCGCTCGGCGGCCTCGGCATGACGCTCAGGGATCTCGCCGGCCTCTACACGGCGTTCCCGCGCGGCGGCGAGCCGATAACGCTGGTGCATCGCAAGTCCGATATCGCCGCGGCGGCGCTCGCATTGCGCCATGGACAGCAGGAGAAGCGCTCGCGACGCCTCGTCTCGCCGGTCGCCTCCTGGTACGTGACCGACATCCTCAAGGATGCGCCGCCGCCAGCGAGCGCGCGCGCCGGCCGCATCGCCTACAAGACCGGCACCTCCTACGGCTACCGCGACGCCTGGGCGATCGGCTACGACGGCCGCCACGTCGTCGCCGTTTGGACCGGCCGGCCGGACAACGCCTCGACACCCGGCCTCATGGGCCGCCACGCCGCCGCTCCGCTTCTGTTCGACGCCTTCGCGCGTATCTCAGAGGCACGCGCGCGCTTGCCATCCGCCCCGGCCGGCGCGTTGCAGGTCTCGGGTGCCGATCTTCCCCCGCCCTTGAAACGCTTCCCCGAGCCGGGCGCCGCGAGCGGCGTGGCGGAAACCGCGAGCCCGTTCCTCGCGCCGCCGGTCGCCATCGCCTTCCCGCCGGATCGCTCCGAGGTCGAGGTCGAAACGGCCAGCGCCGAGGCCGTGATCGAGCCGCTGATGCTGAAAGCCGAGGGCGGGACGTTGCCGCTCACTTGGCTCGCGGACGGCAAGCCGATCGGCACCGCTACCCACCGCCGCGATCTCGTCTGGCAACCCGAGGGCCGCGGCTTCTACAAGCTCTCGGTAATCGACGCCAAGGGCCGCGTCGATCGGGTCACCGTGCGTCTCAGATAGTGCGCTCGGGGAGGAAAAAGCCGGGAGAACCGCCCGCGCGCCGGGCCGCGGCCCTTTTCTCCCTGCCGTGGTTTCTCCAAACTCCGCCGCAGTGCTCGCCGTGATTCGATGTCGCGGCGGGTAAGACGAGCGCACGGTCAAGCGCTTCTTCCGACCGCAAGGGATCGCAGCAGGCGATGTGCGGCAGGGGGAGGAGGCACGGATAGCGTTCTCGAGGGTCCAGCACCTGTTGCGCCAGTGCGCACGGCTTGGGGTGGTGCGTGGACCCACACGAGGGGGAGAGCAGAAGGCATGGCGGCCTTGACGACGAGCAGACCCGAAAAGGTGCCGGATGGCGACGCCGGCGGGCGTGCCACTTCTCCTCAGCCGGCCGCACTCCGCGACCTGGTGCTCGTGCGCATCTCGGCCGAGGGTGGCGCGACCCGCGCGGAGGCGCTGCGCGACCTCGGACAGCTCGTCGCCCACCGCCTCTCGCCCGGCGAATGGCGGCAAGCCGCGGAGCTGGCGCTGGCGGCGCTCGTCGCCGACGGTCTCGCGAGCGAGAAGCGTGGCCGCTACGAGGCGACGGAGGCAGGTTCCGCAACTGCCGCGCGCTACCTGCTTCTGCGCGCCACTCAGCGCATCGGCGCGTGGCCCGACGTTCGCGACACGTTGCTCATCGCCCGCGCACTCGGCCTCGACGGCGAAACCGCGCCCAAGCTCAAAGCGCTTTCGACGCCTGAAGGGCTGCGCGCCCTGATCGTCCAGAAGGCGTTCGGCATGCCGCGCCGGCTCAAGACATCTCCGGCCCGCCTGAGAACCGAGCTTGCCGTCATCGCGCTGGAAAGAGCCTTCGGCAACAAGCTCAAATCGGGTCTCGGCGCCAATGGCGGCTTCTCGCCCAAGGCCGGTCGCATGCTCGCCGCGCAGCTCTCGCGCCGCCCGCGCGAGTTTTCGTCCGACAGCAAGCTGATCGCCGCACTTGCCGCAGAGCACGTCGATGCCGTTCAGCCGACGCTAGACGTGCTGCGGGCCGCCATCCTCCGCCGCTTCGTCAGCGAGATCATCGGCGGCGAGGCGCCGGCGGCTGGTGTTGCGCCCGCAACCACACCGAGGCGCGTGCCGAACGCAGCCCCCGCCGCCGACACCCCAAAGGCGTCAGGGCGGCAAAACGCCGTCCCGGTACCGGACAACGACACCACGCCGGCGGCGCCGCCGTTGCCAAGTTACCGCCCGGATCTCGAAACCTTCACGGTCGAAGTGATGCGGGCCGCCGCCGGCACCGCCGAGGGCTGGCCAGGGAACCGCAAGGCGTTTATCTCTCACGTATGGCCCGCGATTCGAGATTCGCGGCCCGAGTGGGGACTTTCCGAGATCGAGTTCAAGTGCATGCTGGTGGAGGCGCACCGGGCAGGTCGCCTTGCGTTGACGGGAGCAGATCTCAGAAACAAGGGAAACATCAAAGACATACAGGATTCCGCCATCAGTTACATGAACACCGTTTGGCATTACGTCCGGATCGAGGACTAGAGGACTGGAAAAGCGGGGCCAGGCCCACGCTGCTCCTCCCTGCTTCAAGTTCGGCAAATGGCCAACGGCGGCCCGGGCGGCGACATGCGCCGCCGATCCAAAACCGCCGAATGCAAGTTCAAGGACCCCGATTCGATGCACCAACCGGCTTATAAGGCTGCGCTTCCCGACCAGGTGTCGAAGGCTTTCGAGCACTCGATCACCTGGGAGGACGACATCTGGCGCGCCGATCCGGTCGATGTGGAGGAGGTGCACCAGAAGGCGCGGCGCAAATATTTCGACCTGCTCGACGGCGTCACCGCCAGCCGCGCCGGGGCGCCCGCCACGCAGTCGCGCATCCTGCTGTTCCACGGCCAGTCCGGCGCCGGCAAGACGCATCTCATTCGCGCGCTGCGCACGGGGACACACCGCACCGGCAAGGGTTATCTCGGCTACGCGCAGATGTCGCCCGACATCGCCAACTACGCCGACTACTACCTGCGCCGTCTGATCGCTTCTCTCGAGCGGCCCTACGATCCCGACATCGCCGGCGAAAGCGGCTTGGCTCGCCTCACCGCACGTCTCGTCGCCGCCGCCGACATGATCCCGGCGTCCGAAATCGAGAAGCTGCGCGAGGCGACGCTCGACGACAAGCAGCTCGCCCGTCTGGTTCACGAGCTGGCAGACACCATCGTCGCCGCGCCGCGCTTCGCCGAAGACAACATCGACATCAACATCATTCGCGCGCTGCTCTATCTCGAGCGGCGCGACCCGCGCGTCGAAAGTCGCGTGCGCCAGTACCTGCAATGCCGGCCGCTGAACGAGCTTTCGCTGCAGAGCGTCGCCGCGCTCGATCCCAACGTCGGTGACGGTCGCGCCTTCGACATCATCGAGGGTCTCGGCCGCCTGATGTGGGCGGTCGATGGTGCAGCCCTCGTCTTCTGCATCGATCAGGTCGAGGACCTGCGCTTTTTCGACGACGCCGAGGAGCGCTTCCAGAAGGCCGTGCGCGACCTCATCCAGATCGCCAATCGCGTGCCGACGGCCATCGTCGTCATTTCCTGCCTGGACGATTTCTACGCCCAGGTGCGCGAGCCGCTGGCACAGTCCTACCGTGACCGCATCGAGAAGGCGGGCCCGGTGCCGCTCTACGAGAGCCGCACCGCCGAGGAAGCGCGCCTCATCATCGCCAAGCGCCTCGGCCACGAAGCCGCCCGCACGCCGGGCGCCGTCGTCTACTCCGATCCATCGGCCTACTTCGGCCCGCAGTTCTTCGAGGAATTTTCCGGCCTCTCGACGCGGCGCCTGCTCGAGCATGCTCAGAGCCGTCTGCGCACCCAGGCGGAGGAGCCGGAGGACGAGGCACAGTCGGCGCCGCGGACAGAGAAGCCTGGCGCGTCCTGGCTCTCGACGCTGTCATCGGTGCTCGGCATGTCGACCGAGCGCAGCGAACCCAAGCTCGCGCCGGCTCCGCTGCTTGAGCCCGACTATCGCGAAATGTGGGAACGCTTCCACAATGCCTCGGAAGCCGAGATCCCGTCCGACGACAACGAGCTGACCGACATCCTCGCATTCGCCGTGAAGCTTGCCGAAAGCGAGTGGGCCGGCACGGTCGAAGTGAGCACGACGCGGCTCGACATCGCCGACGACCTGCCGGCGATGGACCTCACCATCCGCCAGCGCAACGGCCTCGCCACCGAGGTCCGCGTGTTCCTGTGCAACCGCAAGATTCAGGGCGGTGCCTTCAAGCGCCAGCTCGACACGGCGCTGCAGCACCTCGGCGCCAAGAGCTGTTTCATCCTGCGTGCTTCGGATTATCCGCCGAACACCAAGAGCCAGGCCGCGCAGTCCATGCGCAAGTTCCGCGAGGCCGGCGGGCGCGCGTTGACGGTGCCGATCGCGGAATGGGAGCGGATGATCGCAGTGCGTGAGTTCCACGCACACCATCGCAACGATCCGGGCTTCGGCAAGTGGTTCGCCGACGCCAAGCTGTTGTCGAACCTTATCGTCATCATCCAGCTGCTGCGGCTCGACCTGCTCGGCAAACTGCTGCCGCGCGTCATCAATGGCGGTGCGGATGCGCGCACGGCCCGCACGATGCCGCGCCCGGCCGAGTTGGATACCGGAGCCGCGCAGATCGCTGCCGATCCTGCCGACGTCACGACCGTGCCTGTCGCGGCGATGGACCTCACTGGTCTGGGCGACACTGTCGTCAGCGTTCCTGCGGTCGACGACCCCAACGATCCCAACAACGACGAACTCCCACTCTCGGTCATCCTCGACGAGCATGGCGGCGGCGCCAAGAGCATCTTCGCCGGCCGCGAGATCGGTAACCGCAATCGCCCTGTCACCCTCAACCCGAGCGTTCTGAAACGCCACGCGGCCGTGCTCGGCGGCTCCGGCTCGGGCAAGACCACGCTTGCGCTCTCGCTCATCGAGCAACTGCTCCAGCGCGGCATCCCGGCGATCCTTCTCGACCGCAAGGGCGACCTGTGCAGCTACGCCAACCCCGAGGTCTGGCGCGCCGACGATAACGAGACCGCCGAGCGGCGCGCCGAGCGCGAACGCCTCGCCGACGCTATCGACGTCGCCGTCTACACGCCGGGCCGCGTTTCCGGCCGGCCGATCTCGATCACGCTTCTGCCGAACGGCATCAACGAGTTGCCGGACCACGAGCAGCAGCTTCTGGCAAACCTGTCGGCCGCCGCGCTCGGCGACATGCTGCACCTCAAGAACTCGGCGACACATCAGAAGCAGTCGGGCACGCTGTCGGTGGCGCTGCGCATCCTCGGCTCGCGTTACAGCCGCGAGGTCACGCTGTCCGACCTGATCGATCTGCTCGAGGACGAGGACCCCGAGCTCACCGACCTCACGCAGCGTATGGACCCTTCAGGCAAGCTGCGTCGCGACCTCGTGGCCCAGCTCGACTCCCTGCGTCACCGCAATGCCGCGCTGTTCGAAGGCGGCGGCGAGAGCCTTTCGATGGAGAGCTTCCTCGGCCTCGGCCCGCAGGCGCGGGAGGGCCGCACCAGGCTTTCGATCATCTACACGGGCTTCCTCGGCGACAACGAGAACATCCTGTTCTGGGTCTCGCAGTTCCTGTCGGAAGCGCTTCGCTTCTGCCAGCGCAACCCGAACGACGAGTTGCAGGCCGTCGTGATGTTTGACGAAGCCGACCTCTATATCCCGGCGAACTCCAAACCGGCGACGGCGGAGCCGTTGCAGAGCCTGTTGAAGCGCGCCCGCTCCGCCGGTCTCGGCATCATGCTGGCGACGCAGTCGCCGGGTGACCTCGACTACAAGAGCCGCGACCAGATCACGAGCTGGTTCATCGGCCGCGTCCGCGAGGATACGGCGCTGCGCAAGCTCAAGGCGGCGTTCCAGAGCGAGAGCGGCCTCGACCCGGCCGCCGTGCTGCCGCACCAGACGGTCGGCGAATTCCACCTCGTTCAGGAAGGCCTCGTGCGTTCGATGAAGGCGCAGCGTTCGCTGGTGCTCGCGGAGCAGGTTCCGTTCGATCGCATCGAGCAACTCGCCTCGGAGACGCGCGGCCAGGACGAAAAGCAACTACGCCTTTTCGATATCAAATAAACGTCTTCAGGGCGCCGAAAGCCGACCCAGCGCTTTCCGCCCTGAGATCACCTTCAGGTTGCAGCCACGAACGGTATTTGATCCGCTCCCGACGGCTGCCGCATATCAGCTTGAAATCGCCTCCAACCGCCCCTCGGGACGTGGCCAAATCGTCACATCCGAGGGTAAAGTTGTAAGAAACCTGCTGTTTTTGCGGTCCACAGCACGCTGCAGCGCAGCAGAACGCGGATCACGAACGTCGTTTATTAGCCAAGCACTCTGATGAAACTGCTTCTAAATCTGGCATTTGCACACGTTGGTGCGACGCAAAATTGAACACGCGTACACGGAGTCTCGCTTTTGCGAGAGCGTAAAGAAACTGAAAATACGCGATGACCGTGGAAGTTAGAGCGTTCTGATGTAATATTCATGACTGAGCATTGGCGAGGTAGAGGGCGCCAAAGCCGGTGGAGTTTCCCGGGCGGCAAACGCCGGGTAACACCGTCAGTTGTAGTTGCGGGGTTGTGTTATGGTAGCGAAGCCATTCATGGTGATGTTGCTGGCTGCATTATTGGGGCCGGCCATTGGTATTGGTCTCTTCGTTCTCCTGAACGCGATGTGACAACGCCATTCGGGCACCGTCATTCGCGAAACATTGGGCGTGCGGAGCCCGAGATCAGGAACCTGCGAAAACCAATCACATATCCAGAAACGTGAGCGCAGAACACGCCCTAGAGCGCTGTTTGCGCTGATGTTTTGCTTCCCTTCATCCAAATCGGCCAGATCGGTCCGCGGTGCGATCTGTCGAGATCCGCCTTGCCCGGTCGAGTGGCGGGCGCTTCCTTCCGGCCTTGGCCGCTTTGAGCCAACGCTGGCAGTTCTGTCGCCGCCGCTAAAAACGGTCGAGCCTCAGATGATGAACCGGCCGCGGAAAACGCGCCGGCACCAGCAACTGAAGCTCGACCTTCCCCCCAACTCGCCAAGGCCGGCTGCCCGACCGTGAAACCATGCTTATTCTGCGTCACGCCCAGTTTTTGGGCAAATGCTTTCTTCCACCCGTCACTGATGAGCATCGTTTTTTCGACTTTAGGCCAACAACGCCAACGTCATAAAACTGCATATCCGTGCATTTCATGCGGGGCCCTGTTGGCACCGATCAGTATGGCTGCGCCCAGGTCGTGCGCCGGCTTGCCGTTTGCCCGCTGGCGCTGTTCGTGACACACCGTTGCTGACCGCAACGCACGCCCGGAATGCGCGCTCCATGTCCGATACCCCCAGGCCGAAGAGGCTGCTCGACGATTGCTTCCTGCACGACACCCAGCGTCTGCGGCATGAACAGGCGATCGAGATCCTGCGATCCCGGGTAGCGCCGGTGACCGCGCACGAGCGTGTCGCAATCGTCGACATCGCCGGGCGCGTCCTGGCCGAGCCCGCCGTCGCGGTACGGCCCGTGCCGGCACACCCCAATTCGGCCGTCGATGACTATGGCGCGGCAGGCGCGCGCCTGCCCGTATCCGCCCCCGTCGCCGCCGGCCACCCGCTCGAAGGCAAGGCCCCCCCCGCAACCGCTGTCCGCATCTTCACCGGCGCGGTGCTGCCCGAGGGCATCGATACCGTCGCCATGCAGGAGGACTGCGAGACTGCCGCGGGCGAGAACGGCGCGATGACCGTATCCATACCGGGTGGATTAAAGCGCGGCGCCAATGTGCGGCGCACGGGCGAGGACGTGGCCGCGGGTGAAACCCTGCTCGAACCCGGCGCTATGCTGCGTCCGCAGGATGCCGCCGCACTCGCCTCCATCGGGCTCGCCGACGTCGTCTGCCGCAAGCGCCTCTCCGTCGCGATCATTTCGACGGGCGACGAGGTGATCCGCGCCGGCAGCCGGCCGCTGGCTCCGGGCGAGGTTTACGACGCCAATGCACCGATGCTGAGCGGCCTCATCGGCGCGGCCGGCGCCGACGTTCACGATCTCGGGGTCTGGCCGGACGATGCGGCCGAGATCAAGCGGCGGCTTGCCGACGCCGCCCGCCACTACGACGTGCTCATCACCTCCGGCGGCGCAAGCCGTGGCGAGGAAGACCACATGGTGGAAGCCATGGATGCACTCGGCAAGCGCCACATGTGGCAGTTGGCGATCAAGCCCGGCCGGCCGATGTCGTTCGGGCAGATCGGTGACACCGTCATCATCGGGCTACCGGGTAATCCCGTGGCGGTGTTCGTCTGCTACCTCATGTACGTGTTTCCCGTTCTGCGCCGTCTCGGCGGTGCGCCCTGGCCCGAGCCGCGCCGCTACATGCTGCCCGCCGCATTCGAGATCACAAAACGCAAGACCGGGCGGCGCGAATTCTTCCGCGGCTGGCTGGTCGGCAATGGCGCCGCGACGGCGGTCGACAAGTACGCGCGTGACGGCTCCGGCCTCATCACTGGGCTTCGCGCTGCGACGGGCCTTATTGAGATCGGCGAGGACGTGACGGCAGTCGCGCCCGGCGATCCCGTCGCCTTCATCCCGTTCTCCGAGTTCGGCATCCCGGCCTGAGACGCGCGGGCCTGAAACGCGCGGGCGGGCCGCGAATTGCCCGAACAGCACCGCCGTCTCGACACGAACGTGACCGGTGGCCGCCACATTGGCCGACTACTGCTCGACCAGTGTCCCCGCGCGCGCCTCGCTATGCTGGCGTCGTGCGCCGGAGTGTTTCCGCCCTCACATGCGAACGCCATGATCGCCCTCGTCCGCCTCTTCACGCGCCTCATCGAGATCATCGTCGCGGTTCCAGCGCGCGCGGTGCGGGTGTTGATCGATCTCGTCGCATTCAACCCGCGGCTCGGCCCCCTGCGCCACGTCGCCACCGCCGCCATTGTTTACGCGCTGTTCGCCGTGATGCTGGTCTACGTCGTCGCACCGCTGCGCGGTATCGTCGGCGCCGCCTACACGTCGGAGAAGCTGCACTACGATGCCGAGCGCTGGCTCGCGACCGCCATCTACGATACGCGTGGAAGCTTTGTCGGCACGTTCGATCCGCGCCTCGACAGCCAGCGCGACGTCAACTTCACGGATGCCGTGATCGAGCACGGCGACTACGTCGCGAATCCGGACCACAAGTCGATCCCCGTGCGCGATGTTCCGGAACACTACTGGAGCTGCCTCGTCTATCACGAGGATCGCAACCTCGGCGGTCTGCTGAACCCGTTCGGCATCGACCTGCTCGGCGTGCTCAAGATTCCCTATACGACCGTGAAGCAGTCGATCGCCTCGCGCCGTCCGCGCCTCGGCGTCGGCGGATCGACGCTGCCGATGCAGCTTGCCCGCGTCATCCGCAAGACGCCGCCGAGCGCATCGGAAGGCGGCTTCACCAAGCTCGGACGTAAGCTTTCCGAATGGTGGGAAGCCCCCGTCATCTATCGTTCGCTGACAGCCGGTGGCGACGACACAAAGCTTCGCCAGTGGGCGGCCAACCATCTTTGGCTCGCCCAGCGCACCGGCGGCTCGCCGCTTCATGGCGTCGAGGTGACGAGCCGCATCGTCTTCGGCAAGGAGGCGCAGGATCTTTCGATGGCCGAGCAGTTCGTGCTCGCTTCAGCCGTCAACAAGCCGATCATCCTGCTCGAAGGCAGTGAACGATTGAACGAAGTGCGCCTCGACCGCTGGCGCTACATCACGGAAGTGCGTGCGCGCACGTGCGCGGAGAAGCTGATCGCCGATCCCGAGCAGCAAAAGCAGGTGGTGTTCGAGCTCGTCCAGCTCGCCAGCGGACCGCCCGACCCGCATGTGAGGCCCAGGCTTCAGAAGGCGCTCGAGACCTTCGCCCCGGATCAGTCTCGCCGCGCGCAGGCCAACCCCATCATCCGCGCCAACGTGCTGATGCCGGCGGCCCGCTTCGGACTGCGGGAGGAGATGAAGCAGCGCTACGGCTTCGGCTGGCGCGACTACGTGCGCGGCGTGACGACCACGTTCGACGTGCCGGAAAACCTCGCCTTCCACACCGCCGTCGGCGCAACCCTCACCTCGCTCGCCGCGAAGCTCGCCGGCAAACTCGGCTCCGGCTACACGCTCGCTCCCGCCAAGGCCGGCGTCTCGGGCGAGATGCCGAACGTCGTCGTCGTCGCCGCCAACGCGCGAGGCGAGATCATCCGCTATTTCGAATCGGGAGAGACGGCGCCTTACTTCGGATCGCAGCAGGCCCGCAGCGCCGAAACCGGATTCTACAACGCCACGCGCGAATCCCGCATGATCGCTTCGACCGGCAAGATGATCGCGGCGATCGGCATCGCCAACCAGCACACCGACACGATTTCGTCGCTCTACGTCGACACCGACGCACCACCTTCGGGGCTCGAGACGTGCCGTCGCGGTGGCGGCGGACGCCATGGGCGCAAGGCGATCGTCGCTTTCGCGTGCTCGCTCAACACGGCCCTGATCGGGCGAACGGCCCGCGTCGGCCAGGCCCGCGTCAAGGCGCTGATCGATCGCTTCGGATTCACCATGCCGCCGCGCGACGCCAATGGTGAAGGTACACCGCCCTCGACTGCCGCCGTGCTCGGCCAGATCGCGGGGTCGCCGCGGCGCGTGCATCAGATGTCGGCGGTGGTGCTGGCCGCGCTCCCCGGCCAGGGCGGCAAGCCTGTCGGCGAGCCGACGCTGGTCAAGAACTTCGATTTCATCGACGGCGATTCGGCACGCCTCAATGATTTCGCCCGACCTCACACCGTTTCGCCGCGCCTCGTCGTCAGCCGCGGCGCGGGGCCCCTCGTCAAGGCTCTGCTCGAGGCCCCTCTCTGCTACACCGCCAACAAGACCTCGCACGGCACGCTCAAGAGCCTCGCGCACTGGTGTGCCGCGCGCCATCCCGGTCTGCGTCTGCACTTCGCCAAGACGGGTACGCAGGTGAACGCCGACCCCGATGCCAGCATCGACACGTGGATCACGGGCGGACTTCAATTCTCGAACGGCGCCGCCTACTCCTATGTCGTTCTCGTCGGCACCGGCTCACCGACGCAGCCGTTCGGCCGTGCGATCCACGCCGCGGATGTCGCCCCGCTGGTCGACACCCTGTTGACCGATCTCGAGAAGCACGCCAAGGCCAACCCCGAACCGTCCTTGCTGCCAGTCGTTGCTCCGATCGCGCAAAACACGCCCGCGAGCGCTGCCGGTCGTGGCAGCGAAACACCGAACGACATGGTGCTGCAAAGCCTGCTGCGCCAATAGGCGATCGCGAGAGTATCAGCGCGAAAGGCGCTGCGCGGGGCGCGCAGTGAAAGCGTGTGCCGTCGCATAGGGCACCTTCACGCGGCCGTTCATCTCCCCTTCATCGAAGACACGTCTTTCCGCCACGTTGAAGCCGCGCGGAGCCACATACGCGCCGTACTGCCGCCAAGAGACAAGCCTACCTCTGACGACACAGAGCCCGCCCGGTTTGCGGTCGGGACGAAGCGACGAGCGAGCCCTCACCGGACGTACATCCCCGGCCAGACGCCGTGGCGTGCAAACGGGCCGGCCCGCCCCGCGTTCACAAGCAAAGCAGGTCGTCCCATGGCGTTCACGCGCGACGCAAATACCACCCGCACCGCCGGCGCCTCCGCGCGCGGTTACGAGGTCGATCTCACCGATGGCGAATGGGGCGAGGAGGAGCGTCCCGGGCGCGATTGGAAGAAGCTCGTGCTCGTCTTCGGTCTCGGCGTGCTCTCGTGGGTCGCAACCTACGTCGGCATGCTCGAGTTGATCGAGGCCAACATGGGTGACCTGCCGCTGCTCCACAAAGCGATCATCGGCTTCTCAGTCGCCATGCTGATGACGATGATCATCTGGCTGCTCGATCAGATCTTCGCACCCATCGGATTCCTGCAACGCCTCACGTTCATCGCCGGCTACGCCTTCCTCACGATCATCTCGGTCGGCTTCGGTTTCGGCTTCTACTGGAAGGTTCTCGAAAGCCGCTCCGAGAGCGCGCGCTCGGCCGAATCGGCCGTGTCGCAAGTGCAGGCATCGCTGCACGCCGCATCGACGCGCATGTCGCAGCTCTCCACCACGCTCGACCAGTTGAACCAGATCTCGCTCGCCAAGGCCGAGCTCGAGCGCACGAAGGGTTCGTCGTGCCCGAACAGCCGTCCGGGCGACGGCCCGCGCCGCAAGCTTCGCGACGAGGATGCCCAGCGCTTTGGCTTCGCCGCCGAGTTCGTGAAGGCGCGCGTCGGCACGGTCAAGGGTGACCTCAGCGCCCTCGATGTGGACCTCGGCAAGATCGCCAGCGACGACAAATCGACCGTCGACGAGAAGACCGGAACGCGCAACGAGTTCATGCGCGCACTCGGCCGCAAGCTGGACTTGACCGTCACCGGCTTCAACGCCTTCCGCACCGATCCGCAGTTGAAGCAGTTGCGCGCCGACCTCGCCGACCGCGCCGACCGCACGGTTTTCCCCGACACCCAGAAGGGCACGTTCACCTGCCCCGACGCGCAGTTGCAGCAGGCGCTGAAGGGTGTCGTGCGCGCCATCGACCAGCTTCCCGAGCTCGAGAAGCCGAAGATCGCGGCCGTCGAAGGCTCCGAGGCGACCATCGAGGCCTTTCGCCGCCTGACCGCGACATTCTACGGCATGCTTTCGTTCAAGATGCCGCCGTCCGCCGATGAGCTGCGCGAGTTGCAGAAGAAAGCCGTTCAGTCCGTCGAGGCGTCACCCTCGACGCAGAAGGCGCTCGCCTCCGCCGATGGCGCTGTCGGCCTTTCCAAGCGTGACTACATCCCGCTTGCCATCGCACTGTTCGTCGATCTCTGCCTTCTGCTCGTCTCGATGAGCCGGCCGATCAACCGCCTGCACGGCCTCGTGCCGAAGATGCGCGCGGCCGAGCGCGGCCCCGTCATCCAGATCCTGTCGCGCTTCAACGACATTCACCGCGACGACGAGATCCGCAAGAACTTCGAAGTGTTCCGCCACGTCGTGTTCGACTTCCACGGTGCCTATTACGTCGCCGTCCCGCTCGACGCGCCGTACAAGCCGAGTGGCCCCTACACCAAGAGCTATTCGACCGAGGACATTCAGGACCTCCAGCTCGAAGCGCACCTGCTAGCGAACCTGTTCACCTCTTTCGAGCAGGAGAAGATCTTCACGCGCGTCTACTCGCCGCTGCTCACCACGCGATCCATCAAGAAGAAGTTGCATCGGCAGGGCAGCAAGTTCGCGCACGCCGAAGCGTTCCGCGTCTACCGTTTCCGCGACGGAGCATGGTCCGAGATCATCCTCGGCGCGGTGATGGGCGCGGCCCGACGGGTCGAAGCCGAGAAGCGCAAGCGCCGGCTCGAGGAGCAGTTGTTCAACGCCGAGACGAAGCCCGAGCCGACTCTCGAGGCCGCCAACGACCATACCCAGCCTGCACAGGAGCCGAGCACCCGCACGGCCAGCGCCGAGGCCCGCCCCGCGATGGATCTCGAGATCGGCAACGCCGAACCGCTGGGGAACGTCGCCAGCATGACGGGCACCGCGGGACGGCGTGGCTTCTTCGCTCGCCGCGTCGCCGAGGCCGGCGGCGTCCGTGGCCCTTCCGCGCCGGTTCTGGAGGCGTCGCCCTCCTCGGCCTCAAGCACCGCACCCGCCGACGAGTTCGGCCCCTATGCCGCGCGGCGCGCCCGTGAGATGGCCGAGGAGGACTACCGCTCGACGTTGCCGACCCTGCGCGGCCACGACGACATCCTGGACCGTCCACGCCCGCGCCGCCGCGCTTCTGGCGAGACGCCCGATCGTGCCGGTGATCGTGCCGGTGGCGACGAGATCCCTGCTGGCGAAGTCGTGCTGTTCGCCATTCCGGGCAACAGCGGCGAGGCCGGTGCTGCCGCGTCCGCCGCGCGTTCTCAGGAGACGGCCAGCCCTTCAATCGAGACCTCGCGTCCTGTCGAGCGCGAGGCACCCCGCAGCGAGTTGGCCGCAAGCCCCATTCGCCAGTCACCCGTCGCGCCTGCGCAAATGACGTCACATGTGTCCGGCGCGGCCGTCGCGGCTACCACGTCTGAACCGCGCGTCGGCGTCATCCTGCGCCGCGAGACGGCCGAGTTCACGCTGCCGGCGAGTGAGGCCGCGTTGCCTTCAGCGCTGCTGGCGGTCGCCGGCCTCGGGGCGAGCGCTGCGGAAACCAAGAGTGCCGTGACCGCCGTGCCCGCCACGCTCGATCTCGTCGCACTTTCGTCTAGCGTTGCCGTGGCCGAGACTCCGGCCTTGCCGCCTGCGATCCCGGCACCGCTCGCCGCTCTGGAATCGCTCGACGAGAACGCCAGTGACGGCCAGGACGACGAAGCCCTCCCGCTGTTCGATGAGCCGGAGATCGACATCGAGATCGACGCCATCTCGCGCCGCTTCCGGCCGACCGCCGCAGAGTGACGCCGATCAGAAATCGGGCCGCCGCCGGCGACACCGGCCGGCCCGATTTCGTGCACGGCTCAACCGTTGCTTAACTCTATTGCCGGCATGATGAACGCCAGCCGATAACCCGCTCCAAGGGTCGCCATAACGGTGGCCGGACGAGCGCCGATGAGGGTACCGAAATGCGCTTCACAACTCCCCCGACCATGCGTGTCATCAAGAAGGAGGAGAAGGAAGCCCAGCTCAGGGACCACATTGCCGCGCACGTTGCCCGCATCGCTGCCGCGACCCCTGGTGGGGAGACCTACGCCTATCGCCTCGTCGTGCGTTCGCACGAGAGCCCCGTGGTGCGCGCCCTCGCCGCGCTGAGCCACGACCTTGCCGCCGCCAACATCCGCATCTGTGCCGTCGTTGCGCTGCCGGGCGCCGAGCGTTCGCCCGCTTGGCCGGATGAGCTCAACGCACTGACCGAGTGCCGTGCGGTCCGCGATGTCCGCCTGCTCGACGCCCACGAGCAACTTTGGCTCGGCGAGGAAACCTGCTGGATCGGTGACTGCATGCGCCGCGAGCCCGCCAAGCGCGATGCCTACGAGTGCTACGGCATTGGCTGCCGCGAGACCGCTGCCGGAGTCGCCCGTGCTTTCGAGCTGTTCTGGAGCAAGGGCGCACCCGCTGCGACCGGCCAGATCCCCGCTCCTGTGGAAGCCATTTCTGCGGCTCTCGAAACCGCCGTCGCCGCCCTGCAAGCCGCAGAGCAGACGCCACCGATTGCGTCGACCCGCCACTGATTTTGCCCCGCCTGCCCTGCCCCCCTGCAAGCGGAAACGTCCTGGCGCTCTCCCCGGAGCGTCAGGACGTTGCTTTTTGTGCGAAAGCTCGCAGCTCGTAGGAAAACCCGCCGCGCCTGCACCGCGACTTGCCGCTAGGCCACGCTCTCACGTTCGCAGGGTGCGATTCACGCTTTCGATGCGAGCGCTGCGCGCCCGCATCTCAAACGATCGCAAAATCTCTCACGTTCGCAGGGTGCGATTCACGCTTTCGATGCGAGCGCTGCGCGCCCGCATCTCAAACGATCGCAAAATCTCTCACGTTCGCAGGGTGCGATTCACGCTTTCGATGCGAGCGCTGCGCGCCCGCATCTCAAACGATCGCAAAATCTCTCACGTTCGCAGGGTGCGATTCACGCTTTCGATGCGAGCGCTGCGCGCTCGCATCTCAAACGATCGCACCCTAGCTCCCACGGAAGAAGGCATCGACGCGCATGCCCGGCAGCAGCGGGGTATCACCGTCGATCTCGATCGTCACTTCGAGCACGTCCACGTCCGTCGGCCGGCGCGGACCGCGAGCGCCGAGCTTCGGCGCCGCGAGCGTCGGTGCCATTGCCGAAACCGTGCCGTTGAACTCGCGACCAGGGAAGGCACCCGTCTTGACGAATGCCTTCTGACCGATGCGGATGCGTGAAATATCGGACTCGCTCACCTCGGTCTTGACCTGCAACTTGGTGAGATCGCCGGTAACGACGATCGGCACCTCCGGCGCCGGCGCGACGATCTCGCCGACCTTCGGATGAATCTCGAGCACGGTGCCGAGCTTCGGCGCGCGGATGCGCGTCTTGTCGAGCAGGGCATCGGCGATAGCGACCTCGGCCCGCGCGGCGCTGAGACCCGATTCGAACCGGCTCGGTTCGGCGAGACCGGACTTGCTCTGCGCCTTGGCAACCGCCGTGCGCGCACGAGAGAGGCGCGCGTTGGCGTCCGTCAGGCGGCGGCGCGCATCTTCGACATCGCGCGAGCTCGCTTCGCCCGTGCGGCGTGCCTTCAACATGGCGTCGAGATCGATCCGCGCACCCGTGATCGCGCGCTCCGCGTCATACACATCGTCCTCGGCCTTGCGCACGTCCGAGCGCGACGAGGAGAGGTTGGCGGCGTCACGATCGCGCATCGCGGAGCCGGCCGCAGCTTCCGCCGCCGCCAGCTTGGCGCGGAACTCGGCGTCGTCGAGCCGGATCAGCAATTCGCTTTCCTCAACCTTGTCGTTGACGCCGACGAGCACGTCTGCGACCCGGCCGACTTGCGGCGCGCCGATGTTGATGCCGCCACGGATCGGCTCGACCCGGCCCGGCGCCGCGGCGACGTAGTTCTGGCGCTGCTGGGCCATCGCCGGAGACGGCACGATGGCGGATGCAATTCCGGTCATGGCAAGCACGAACGCGCCGAGACCATACGACCACGTACCCCGGACCATGGGGCGCGATCCGGACAGCCCGCGAAGGACCTCAATTGACGGCATGCGATTTACTCCCTTCGTTGGCGGCGCCGTCATTGCGGCGGCTATCGACGATGCGGCCATCCTCGATGACGATGATACGGTCGGCGTAGGACAGCGTGCGATGATCGTGGGTGACGGCGAGCACGGCGCGGTTCGGGTCTTTCCCGACTTCCGAAAGCAGCGCCATCACGGCAGCGCCGTTCTCACTGTCGAGCGCGGCGGTCGGCTCGTCCGCGAGAATGACGGATGGTGATCCGGCGAGCGCGCGGGCGATGGCGACGCGCTGCTTCTCGCCGCCCGAAAGCTTCTTCGGGTAGGCGTGGATGCGGTGCGCGAGACCGACTGACTTCAAGGCGTCCTCGGCTTGGGCGTGCGCGTTCTCCGCGCCGCTGCCGCGTACATCGAGCGCCAGCAGCACGTTTTCGACCGCTGTCAGCGTCGGGAACAGGTTGTAGGACTGGAAGACGAAGCCGACTTGCTTGCGCCGCAGATCCGCCAACCCCTCCGCATTGAGCCCGCGTGTCGAATTGCCGTTGATGATGAGCTCGCCCTCGGTCGGCGAAAGAATGCAGCCGAGGATCGACAGCAACGTCGTCTTGCCGCTTCCCGACGGGCCCATCAGCAGTGTCAGCTCGCCAGCACGAAGCTGCATGTTGACGCCCTTCAGAACCTTGATCTCGATGTCGCCCGAGCCGAACACCTTGGTGATGCCCCGGGCCTCGAGGATGGCGCGTCCTTCGGCATCTCTGGTCGACTTGCTCATGAATGGCTCCATTGGTGCGGAGAGGACGGCAGCAACCCGCGTGAGGAGGCTATCGCCCGTTCGCCCGTGACTGGCTGTTCCTCGCGGCACATGGAGCGCAAGGACGTGTTGGTTGCATGGACCCGCTTGCTCATCGGCTGAACACTCCGGCGGGATCGATGCGGGTGACCTTGAAGATGGCCGAGATGGCGGCGATGACGCACATGCCGAGCGTGATGCCGAACAATGCGACCCCGAGCCCCGGCGTCATGACGATGTTCAAGGTCGTGTCCTGCGAGGCCCACAGGATCAGAAGGCTGAGCAGCATGCCGACCAGGTAGCCGATCAAGCCGGAAATGATCGCTTGCAACAGAATGACCTGAATGATGTAGCCGGCCGAAGCACCGAGCGCGCGCAGCGTGGCGAACTCCGCCAAGTGATCCTTGGTGCTCGAGTAAAGGGTCTGCGACACGATGACGATGCCGACGATGAGGCCGAGCAGAGCGCCAGCGATGAGCGCCGCGCCGGCGCCGGTCTGGAACAGCCAGTAGTCGAGGCTGCGCTGGCGGAAATCATCGCGCAAGAGCACCTCGGCGTCGGGCAGCCGGCGGGCGAGTTCCTCGCGCACCTTATTGGCGTCTGCGCCAGGGTCGAGCCGAACCAGCGTGTACGACGACTGCTCGGCGGAGGCGCCCATCAGCATCTGCGCCCGCTCCCGCGTCGTGAACACATAGGGCAGCGTCGTGAACGAACGGATTCCTTTGGTCACCGCCGCCACCCGCACCTTGGTGCCGTTGATCTCTGCGGTGTCGTCGATCTTGTCGATGCCGAGTTCCTTGAAGTAGCTCCGGTCGGCGGCGACGGCGGAGGGCGCACGAACATCTTCGAGCGTGCCTTCGACAAGGTTCCAGGGCCGCAGCGCGCGATCGTCGCCGGTCCAATCCGAACCGACGAGCAGGATGGTGGTCGCACCGCCCTTCGGCTTCCGCCAAGAGGAGAAGGAGACCATGATGTTCTCGACGCTCGCGACTCCCGGGGCGGACAGCGCGCTGAACCGCTCGCGGCCGGTGAGCAGCGATGGGTCGTCGAAGCTCTTGGTGCCGACCGGCACGATCCAGATGTCGCCATCGGTCTGGTCGATCACGGCGGCGATGGTGCGCTCCGAACCGATGTAGAGACCGCACTGAACCGCGACGAGCACCACCGAGAAGACGATGCCGGTGAGCGTGACGATCAGGCTCAGGCGATCGTAGAAGAGATTGCGATAGGCAAGCTTGGGTGCCATGTGCAGCTTGCGGCGCGCGCCGGATGCCGGACTTGACGCGGCCGAGCCGCCCGAAGTGCTGCGCGTGAGTTGCATGTGGATGTCTCCTGCCGCGGAGCTGGCGAACATGCCCTGCGGTCACCCGCCAATGCGGGCCCCTTTTCGATGAAATCCTGGCGAGCCGACCTCTTGCGCAGCCGACCACTGTGCGCTGACGCGGCACAGGATGTCGGCATCACGCTTCAAGATCAATCGCAGAACGGAAGAACGCGGCCGGGTGGGAGCGATTCTGCGCGTAAGCGTTACCGCCAGTGGCCGCGTTAACGGCTGGAATGGGCTCCGGCCGGAGGGGCGTGTGCCACTCCGGCCGGCAACCTTGGTTTATTACTCCGCGCAAGGGACCGTGATGGTCAGACCCGCACTCGGCACGAACCGCTTGCAGTCGAGCGGCCGGTTCGAGGTCTCGGCCTTCGCCGTCTTGGCCGGCTTCGCCGATTCCGCGGTCGTCACGGGCTGCTCGGTCACGGTCGTCTTCGGCTGCCCGACCGCCGCCTCGACAAGCTCCGGGCGGGCCGGAACCGGCGCTGCGTTGGGGGCGAGCGACGCCGTCTCGATCGACGCGACATCGGTCGTCTCCTCCTTGTCGGCTTCGACGCGGGCGAGACGGCGGGCCTCGGCCTTTTCCGCTGCGAGCTTCTCGCGGCGGGCGTCCGCCAGAGCCTCGCGCTTGGCCTCCGCGATCGCCTCGCGGCGGGCCTTGGCGGCGGCTTCGCGCTTGGCTTCGGCCACCATGGCGGCACGGCGGGCGGCGGCGCGGCGATGCTCGGCATAATCGTTGTAGCGCGGGGCGCTGTGGCGCGAGTACACGCCGC
>CALMPK010000128.1 GCA_937873575.1 uncultured Hyphomicrobiaceae bacterium | reverse complement strand
GCGCGAGATGACCGGGAAGACGGCGACGGCACCCGGCGGTGCGCCCGTCAGTCCAGCACGATGAGCTTGTTCGGCAGCTCGTTGGGATCGGCGCTTCCCGGCGGAAAATGTGCAGCGAGGTGGCTGCCGACGCCGTGAATGGCCTCGATGAAGCCATCCGCGGCGCGCCCCTCGCCGATGCGCGCGGTAAGTTGATCGACGACGGTCTGCCACGTCGCTGCGGGAACCTTGGCAGCGATGCCGGTGTCGGCCAGCACCTCGGCATAGCGCTCCGCCACGGACACGAACACGAGGACGCCCGTGCGCCCCTCGGTGGTGTGGAGGCTCTGAGCCAGGAACTGCTCGACGGCGTGGCGATGGGCGCGTGCGTGCTTCACCGAGCGCGGCACGAGGCTGAGGCGCACCGGCTGCGGCAACATCAAGATCAGCAGCCCGAGGAAGACGGCAAGCTGGATGAGAAAGATGCTCTGGACGGGCATCCAGGTGAAATAGATCAGTGGCCAGGGCACGAACAGTGCGATGAGGCTCGCCCACAGCAGCGGCACATAGAGATAGCTGCCGCTTTCGCGCGCGACGACGGCGACGATCTCGCCGGAGGTCGATTTCTCGGCCTGACCGATGGCGGCGGCAATGCGCTCCTGCTCGTCGACGGTGAACAGGGCGCGGGCGTTATCGTCGCGTTTGGCCGGTTTCGGGGAGCTCATCGCGTGGCCTCTCGATTGGCTCGCATGGTCTGTTCAAGCATGGGCCGTTTCCATCATCACCATCCGCCCGAGGCGCCGCCGCCGCCGAAATCGCCGCCACCGCCGCTGAACCCGCCACCACCACTGGACCAGCCGCCCCCACTCCAGTCGCTGCTGCCGCCGGGAATGACGATCACCCTGTCGCTGAAGCCGCCGCGACGGCGCTGACCCGGCGCGGCCGGCGGCGACGGGCCGCGGCTGTTGAGATAGATGATGAGGATGAAGATCCCGAGCCATACGAGCAGGATGATGAACGCCGTCGTGTCGTCCGAGCCGTTGCGCGCCCCGCCCCTGGCGCGCTCCTTCACGGCCTCGGCGTCGCCGAGCATCACATCCTGGATGTCACGGAGGCCGGCGACGATGCCGCCCTCGAAATCGCCACGGCGAAAGCGCGGTAAAATCGCGTTCTCGATGATGAGCCGGCTCATGGCGTCGGTGAGATGCGGCTCGAGCCCGCGCCCGACCTCGATGCGAACCTTGCGCTCGTTCGGCGCGACGATCAGAATCGCGCCGTTGTCCTTGCCCTGCTGCCCGATCTGCCAATAGCGGCCGAGGCGGTAGCCATAGTCCTCGATGGCGTAGCCGTGCAGCGTCGGCAACGTGACGACGACGAGCTGGTCGGTCGATTTCTCTTCGAGCGCGGCGAGCTTCTGGTCGAGTTCGGCGCGGGCGGCTGCGCCGATCAGGTTCGCATTGTCGACGACGCGGCCGGTGAGCTTCGGCATCGGCGGCGGCTCGCCCGCGGCGAGGTCCGTCGCGAGGAGCAGGGCGAAGAGGGCCGCCGACGCGACGACGATGGCCGCGACGAGAGCGTGCGCGTGCCCCGCGCGAAGGCTCGCGGAGCCCGGGGCGGGCATGACAGGTGACTTCGCGCGGTGGCTGGCGGGCATTGGCTCAGCACTCCCGTCTCAAGCCGCTCGGCACCGCCGATCACGGCTTCCTGGTGCCGAAGTCGACCTTGGGCGTCTTGATCTCCTCGGCCGGAACGTCGAACGTCGCCATCTCGACGGAGCCCGGGTACATGAAGGCCTTCCACCAGCGGCCTGGGATGGTGACGAGCTCGGTATTGTACTGGCGCACCGAGTTGATGTAGTCGCGCCGCGCGATGGCGATGCGGTTCTCCGTGCCCTCGATCTGGCTCTGCAGGGCGAGGAAGTTCTGGCCCGACTTGATGTCGGGATAGCGTTCGATGACGGCGAGCAGCCGCCCGAGCGCTCCGCCGAGCGCATTCTGCGCATCCTGGAACTGCTTCATCGCCGGCGGGTTGGTCAGAATGTCGGAGGGAATGTTGATCTGCGCGTTGGTCGCCTTGGCGCGTGCCTCGACGACATCGGTCAACACCGAGCGCTCCTGGTCGGCGAAACCGCGCACGGTCTCGACGAGGTTCGGGATCAGGTCGTTGCGCCGCTTGTATTCGTTGAGCACCTGCGACCAGGCCGCCTTTGCCGACTGCTCATAGGTGGGGATGTTGTTGATTCCGCAGCCGGCGAGCGGCACGGCGAGCGCGAGCACGGTGGCAAGGGCAAGCGGTCGGGCGAGCGATCCTGACCGGCGGATGCGGTGCGGACGGACGTGGGCCATGTCGCTTTTCCTCCAGGGCTGATGCGTCGGCAGACGTTGGCTCTATCAACGTCGTAGTTGCGAGCGGGTTGCTCGGCAAGTCTTGCAGCGGACAAAAGAGATGCGCTCCAAGTGTGACCCTTGATCCGCAGCACTCGCGCTGAGCTGTCGGTAATTGCGCGTAGCGGTAGCAACCTGCGCGTGCCAGATGTTAGAAATTCCGCGTCCGTCGGCGGCCATCGCATGGAGCCGGCACCGGCGGGCAGCGGGTGCGGCCTCCATTTGGCCGAACTTTCCTGCTCCGGCTCCAAATCGAGGGTGGCGGCGATGCGGCGGCCCGCCCGGGGCAACCCGAGGGCGGTGGCGCTGGTCGCATGACGGGTGGGGATGGTGCCACGATGCGCAATAGCGTGGCGGTGATGAATACCAAGGGCGGCGTCGGCAAATCGACGCTGGTTATGGCCCTGGCGGAGACCTTGTCGACGGAGCACGGCAAGTCCGTTCTGGTGATCGACAGTGACGCGCAGTCGAGCGTGTCCAGCATGCTGATTTCCGTGACCGTGCTCCACAAGCTCCAGTCGGAGAACGCCACGCTCGTCGACTATCTGGTGTCGAGCGTGCTCCAGGGCGGCTCCCCGGCCTGGACCAACTTCGTCGTCCGCAACGTTTCCGACGTGGACGAGGCCCGATCGATCTTCCTCATACCGAGCGACATGCAGTTGACGCTGTTCGAGCGCGAGGTATCGCGCGACAGCCAGCACGCGCGGCTGCGGCTCGTCATCCGCAACCTCCTCGCCGAGGTGCGGCCGCTGTTCGACGTGGTGCTGATCGACTGCCCGCCGGGGCTTTCCGTGCTGACCGAGAGCTGGCTGCGCGAGGCCGATTTCCACCTCTCCCCGACCAAGCCAGATTACGTGTCGCTCTGCGGTCTCGAGATCTTCCGCCGCTTCAAGGCGTTGAACCCCGAGATGGGGTTTGCCGAGAACATCGGCGTTCTGGTCAACATGAAGGACGTGGCGTCACCGGTCGACGCCGAGTACGAGTCCTGGCTCAAGTCCAACCCCGACAACAACTGCTTCGCCAATGCGCTGCCCTACCTGAAGCCACTGCAGGACGCCGCGCGCTTCTCGCCGCCGGACCGTTCCTATCTGGCGAAGTACCCTGGTGCCGTCGGCGTCGCGATCCGCTCCATCACGGCCGAGCTGCTCGCCCGGCTGGCGGTTTCCGCGCAGGGCGAAACACTCGAGATCGCAAGCTGAGAGACTTCCTGCTGGCGGTCACGCTTGGCGCGGTGTTGATCTCGCGCGCCAAGTCCCGCGCGGCGTCGTCTGATGGATGGGGCTCCAGAAACGCAAAAAGCCGCACGAGGCGGCTTCTGCGTTCGACACGTCAGACCTGATGATCTGGTCTCGTCGAGAGATTTGGAGCGGGCGAAGGGATTCGAACCCTCGACCCCGACCTTGGCAAGGTCGTGCTCTACCCCTGAGCTACACCCGCATTCCAAAAGGGTAAAACCGGCGCCAGCGGCGACGGCCCCGTCTTATGGCTCAACTCGAAACCGATTGCAAGCGCCATCCGGCGTTCGATTTTGAGGCCTCGACCGAGGCCCCGAAATGCGAGGCGGAAGAAGCTCTTCGTCACTTCCGGCGGGCGAAGAAGCGGCGCAGTTGACCGGGCGCCATGACGCCCGTCGCAAGGATGATGACCGCGAAGACGACCAGCCCGGAGGTGACCACGGCAGTGAGGCCGGCGACCTGCCAGGCGAACGGCGCCGAGCGGTCGAGCCAGGGCAGCAGGGCCTGACCGACGGCGTAGACCACGACGCCCATCGCGATACTCGCGAGCACGATCAGAGGCAGGTTGCGAGAAAGGCGGGGGTCGGAGACGAAGTTGCCGCGGCGCGTCAGCGTCACGAACAGCATGGCCGCGTTGATCCACGCGGCGGCGGTGGTGGCGAGCGCGATGCCGATGTGCGGGGGATAGCCGAGCCATCGGAACAGGAAGAACAGGCCGACCGAGCCGACTACGTTGACGACCATGTTGACGGCCGCATAACGCATCGGCGTGCTGGTGTCCTCGCGAGCGAAGAACGCCGGTTGAAACACCTTGATGAGCACGAAGGCCGGGAGGCCGAACGCGAAGGCCGCGAGCGCCGCGGCAGTGTTCGGCGTATCGGCCGCGGTGAAGGCACCACGCTCGAACAGCACCTGGATGATCGGATTGGCGGCAACCGCAAGTGCGACGGCGGCCGGCAGCGTCAGCATCAGCGCAAACTCGAGGCTGCGGTTCTGGCTGTCGAGGGCGGCCACCGTGTCGCCAGCGCGCAGTCGGCGCGAGATGTCCGGCAACAGCACCACGCCGACAGCGACGCCGACGATGCCGAGCGGCAATTGATAGAGCCGGTCGGCATAATAGAGGTAGGAGACAGCGCCCGCCTGCAGCGAGGCGATGATGGTGCCGACGACGATGTTGATCTGGGTGATACCGCCCGAGACGAGCCCCGGGATGCCGAGCTGCACGAGGCGTTTGACGCCCTCCGAATAGCGCGGGCGGACGAAATGGAGACGGAGGCCGGCGCGGCGGACGGCGAACCACAGCATCGCGAGCTGCACCAACCCGGCGACGAACACGCCGCCTGCCAGCACGTATCCGGCCGCCGGCTGGCGCGAATAGCCGAGGCCGATCGCCAGCGCGATCGAGGATACGAGCACAACGTTGAGCAGGATCGGCGCCGCCGCCGCCGCCCAGAAGCGATGCATGGAGTTGAGCACGCCCGACAACAGCGCCACGAGCGACATGCAGGCGAGATAGGGAAACGCGATTTGCGTAAGATCGACCGCGAGGTCGTACTTCGCGGGATCGGTGACGAAGCCCGGTGCCAGCAGCATCATCAGCCACGGCATCGCCAACATGGCCGCCGCCGACACGATCACCAGAACCAGCAGCAGCCCCGCCATCGCCTCCTCGGCGAACGTCTTCGCGGCCTCTTCGCCCTCGCCCTCGAGGCGCTTGGCGAACAGCGGCACGAAGGCGGAGTTGAACGCGCCTTCGCCGAACAGCCGGCGAAACAGGTTCGGGAAGCGGAAGGCGACGAAGAAGGCATCGGCGATGGCGCCGGAGCCGAGCGCGCTGGCGATGAGGATATCGCGCAGGAATCCGAGCAGGCGGCTCACCATGGTCAAGCCGCCGACGGTCATGAAGGATCGGTAGAGTTTCATGAACGAAGCCAAGTACCTGACGCGCCGTGACGTGACAAGCGAGGTCGGTGACTATCCTGACCGATGTGGCCGCCGTGCCCCCGCGTCAAGAGTGGCGAGCGGGACGTGGCGCGCGGCCCCGTACCGTCGTCGTGACGACGTCCGCCGCAACCCGCGCCACGAAACGGGCCATGCCTGCAACCGGAACGCGCGTCTCGGCGATGATCGAGGCGAGGCGGCCGAGCTCGGGCTCGGGCGGCGCCTTGCCGAGCGCGAGGGCGGCGGCAAGAGGAGCGAGAGCCATCGTCAGCGCCACGCCCTCGCCGCCGTAGCCGACGTTGAGGACTATGGCGGAGCCGGCTTCTCGGCGGATCACCGGCAAATCGGTCGCGGTCACGTGGTACTTGCCGCCCCAATGGTCGGTGATCTTAGGCAGTTCGGCTTCGGTTCCGAGGGTGGCGGCGAGGTGGCGTTCGAGGGCGCGGGCGACGTTCACCGGCACGAATAGATCACGATCGTCGGGTACGGGCTTCAGCCGCTCCAGGCCGCCATAGACGATGCGGCCCTCGTGGATGCGCCAGAACGCATAGGCATAGTTGAGCTCGACGACGAACCCCTTCGGCGAAATCGCGACCTCGAGCTTGGCGGGATCGATGGGCCCCGTCGCCAGCATGTAGTTGTAGACCGCCTTCGCGCGCGGCGGCCGAGCGAGCTGCAGGGACGGCGTATAGGCATTGGTGGCGACGACGACGCTGCGCGCCTGGACGACGGAGCCGCCCGCCAGATGAATGCGGGCGCCGGCCGCGCCTTCGTCGTCGATCCGGGAAACGGTTGCGTTGGAGACGATGCGGACGCCGGCTCCGGTTGCGGCGCGCGCGAGACCGGCGACGAGCTTGTAAGGGTGCACCGAATGAGCGGCGATGTGCATCGCCGCCACGTCGCTGCGTTTGCGGCCGGCCGCGAGATCGTAGGAGATGCCGGCGGAGTCGACGCCACGCGCCACCTCCCGCAGCCCGCAATCGGTGAGGCGACCGGTTGCCTCGAGTGCGAGTTCGGCCGACCGCACTTCCGCTTCGGGCGCCATCGCGCGGGCCCATTCCGCCGCCGCCGCCGTTCGCGCGTTGATTGCCTTGAGCCCCCATGCGTGGTCGGGGTTGCTCGCTGCGGTGACGAGCCAGGCTGGCGCCGCGAGCGGCGACATCAGGCCACCGTTCCGGCCGCTGGCTCCGTAGCCCGGAAAGTGAGCGTCGAGGATCACCACGTCCGCGTCCGGCTGGCGCTCCATGATGCGCAGAGCTGTCGAAAGTCCGGCGAGCCCGCCGCCGACGATGACGATGTCGGCCCGCGACGGCGGCGGGTTCCGGTCGGGCGCGTTCGTCTCCGTCTCGCCACCCGGCGGTGGTGCCGACCCGTTGCGATGCCAATAGCTGCGGCCGGCGCCGACCGTCTCCGCATCAATCCCGCTCTTCGACATGCCGCCGTCTCCCGTCAGCCGGTCCACATCCATCCTATACGGACAAGAGCACGCGAAGCGACGGGAGCCTGTACCTGCGGGAACAGCGCTTTCGGGCCGGGGCGGCGAATGTTGCATCGAACCACGAGCGACCGGGCGCCGCCGCGCCCGCCGAACAGAGAGAGACACCGTCATGTCAAATGCCCTCGCCGCACGCACGTCTCCCGCGCTGCTTCCGGCCGTCGATCTTAGCGGAAACGTGCCGATGCGCCGGACCCGCGTCCGTGCGGTGACCCCGGTGCGCGATCTCTCCGTCGTGCATGTGCCGAGCATCGCGCAGATCGATCCGCTGGCTTGGAACCGCCTGTTTCCGAACTCGGCGCTGGACTGGGGATATCTGCGCGGCTGCGAGCGCTCCAATCCCGAGGATTTCGTGCTGTCGGCGCTCGCCGTCTACGACGGGGACGAGTTGGTCGGCGGCGCGCCGCTGTTCCGCCTCGACTATCGGCTCGATACGACGCTCGGCGCCAGTTTAAAGCCGGTGGGCGTTTGGCCCGCCCGCCACATGCCGCGCCTCGTTCACATGCCGGTGATCGGGATGGGTTCGCCGATGACCGAGGAATGCCAGATCGGCACGCTTCCGGGTCTCACGCCTGAGCGCCGCCGCCGCATCGTCGAGGCGCTGCTCGAGGGCCTCGACGCGCATGCCGAGGCCGAAGGTGTAAAGATCGTCGCGCTCAAGGACGTGACGGACCGCGATGCGACCGCGATGGGCGATGCCATGACGGCCGCGGGCTTCGCACGCATGGCCTCCCTTCCGGTCGCCTCGCTGGCGCTGCCTTTTGCGACGTTCGATGAGTATCTGAAGAGCCTGCCGAGCAAGATGCGCACGGATATCCGCTCCAAGCTGAAGCGCGCGGCGCGCGTGGAGTTCGAAATCCGTGACAACGTCGAGGACATCTACGACCAGATCATCGCGTTCTATCGCGCGACGCAGGCCAACCGCAAAACGAGCTATGAATCGTTCGACAGCGTTCCCGAGAGCTACTTCCGCGAGGTCATGCAGAGCTCGGGCGGTAAGGCGCGTATGCTTCTCTGCCGCCTCGACGGTCGGTTGATCGGCTTCGCCTTCTTCCTCGAGGATCAGGACCGCGTCGACGGCAAGCTGCTCGGCCTCGATTATTCCGTGGCGCGCGAACTCAACCTCTACTTCTTCATCATCATGACGATGGTGCGCTATTGCATCGAGCGCCGTGTCGGGGAGATCCAGCTCGGGCAGACGAGTTACGTCGTGAAGCGGCGGCTCGGCGCGCAGTTGCATCGCTCGTGGGTTTACTTCAAGCATCGCGGGCGTCTGCTCGGCCCGCTGTTCCGCTTCTTTGGTTCGCGCCTCTCGTTCGACGCCGTGGACCCCTCCCCCGCCAAGCGCGGAGACAGGGTGACCTACGGGGCCATGGGCGGGGGACGGCGGGCGGGGCGCGCGGGGGGGGTGCAGAGGCGGGCTACCCCGCCTCTGCCTCTCCCGCCGCCAGTGTCTGCACGAGCTTCGCCTCGATCGACTTCTGGCGTGCTTCGCTGGTGATCTTCTTCGAGGTCAGATCGGTGACATAGAACACGTCGACGGCCTTCTCGCCGAACGTCGTGATGTGCGCCGAGGAGATGTCGAGGTTGAGATCGGAGATGGTGCTCGTCAGATCGTAGAGCAGTCCCGGACGATCGCGGCCCGCCACCTCGATGACGGTGAACTGGTCGGACAGCAGGTTGTTGACAATCACTTCGGGCTCGACCGTGAAGGCCTCGATGCGCCGCTCGATGGTGCGCTTCTTGGCGAGCAACGACTTCAGCCGTGCCTCGCCCTTCAGCAGCTTCTCGATGGTCTGGCCGATGCGCCTGACGCGCCGCTCTTCGTCGAGATCCTCGCTGAACTCGCGCTGAAGCAGGAACGTGTCGAGTGCGAAGCCGTCGCGTGTCGTCGTGATGTGCGCGCCGACGATGTTGGCGCCGCCGGCCGCGCAGGCGCCGGCGAACAGAGAGAGCAGGCGCGGATGGTTCGGCGCCAGGATGGTCAGCTCGGTGATGGCGGTGAAGGCATCGCTCTTGAAATCGATGGCGAGTTTGTCGCCATTCGTGGCGGCGCGGGCCATCAGCCGCGCGTGCTCGGCGTGTTGGCGAGCACCGAAGCGTAGCCAGTAGTCCGAGTAGAAGCGCTCGATGTGGCGATCCACCTGCTCGCGCGGCCAGTCGGATAGCGCGCCACGCATCGCCTCTTGCGCGCGGGCGACCTGCTCGGTGAGGCCGAGCTTGCCGTGACCGCCGGACAGCACGGCTTCAGTCTCGTAATAAAGCGTGCGCAGAAGCTGGCCCTTCCAGCCGTTCCACGTTCCGGGGCCGACGGCGCGAATATCGGCGACGGTCAGAAGCAGCAGAAGTTTAAGGCGCTCGAGCGTCTGCACCTTGTTGGCGAAGTCCTGAATCGTGCGCGGGTCCGAGATGTCGCGGCTCTGCGCGATGTTGCTCATCGTCAGGTGTTCTTCGATGAGCCACGAGACCGTTTCCGTCTCACCCGGGGTGAGGCCGAGCCGCGGGCAGAGTTCGCGCGCGATGCGTGCGCCGACGATCGAGTGATCCTCGACGCGACCCTTGCCGATGTCGTGAAGGAACGCCGCGACGAACAGAGCACGGCGGTTCTTGATCGTGTTGATGATCTCCGTCGAAAGCGGCAGCTCGCCCGAGGAGCCGCCGCGCTCGACGTCGGTCAGCCGGCCCACGGTCTGGATCAGATGCTCGTCGACCGTGTAGTGGTGATACATGTTGAACTGCATCATGCCGACGACACGGCGATAGGCGGGAATGAAGCGCGCGAGGACGCCGGCCTCGCTCATCCGCCGCAGCGTGCCTTCGGGGTTCACGTGCCCGGTCAACAGCTCGAGGAAGATGCGGTTCGCTTCGGGATTGGCGCGGATCGAATGATCGACGCGCGATAGCGACGAGCGAATAAGGCGCAGGGCATCCGGGTGCAGATACGTGTCGGTGTGCTCGGCCTGGGCGAAGAAGCGGATCAGGTTGACCGGGTCGCGCTTGAAGACTTCCTTGTCCGCGACGTTGATGCGATCGTTCTCGATGCGGAAATCGGTCTTCTGGCGCACTTCGCGGCGCATGCGCCAGGAGAGCGGGTTCAACAGCCGGTGCAGGCCGGGCGCAGTCTTCAGTTGCTGCACTTCGAGCGCATTGCAAAGGATGGTCGTGAGGTCGCCGACGTCCTTGGCAACGAGGAAGTAGTGCTTCATGAAGCGCTCGACCGCACGGAGCCCTGCGTGGCTCTTGTAGCCGAGCTGCTCGGCCATGCCCGGCTGGAGGTCGAACGACAGGCGTTCCTCCGCGCGTCCGGTCATGAAATGCAGGAAGCAACGCACCGTCCAGAGAAAGTCCTCGCACTTCTCGAACGTGGCGACCTCGGCGCGGGTGAAGATGCCGGCCTGGATCGCAGGTTGACCGACGCCTTCGCCGTAGAGGTACTTCGACAGCCAGTGCAGCGTGTGCAAGTCGCGCAGGCCGCCCTTGCCGTCCTTGATGTTCGGCTCGACCCGGTAACGCGAGGAACCGGCGCGGGCATGTCGGTCGTCGCGCTCCGCCATCTTGGCGTCGGTGAACGCGCGCGCAGTTCCGCGCGCGACCTCATCGCGGAAGCGGTTCTCGAGCTCGGCGAACAGTTGGCGGTCACCGAGTATGAGGCGGCTGTCGAGGATCGCGGTGCGGATGGTGATGTCGGCGAGCGAGAGCTTCACGCACTGATCGACGTTGCGCGTCGCATGACCGACTTTGAAGCCCAGATCCCAAAGGATGTAGAGCATGTACTCGGCGACGCTCTCGCCCCACGGCGTCTGCTTGTAGGGCAGCAGGAACAGCAGATCGATGTCGGAGCCGGGCGCCAACAGCCCACGCCCGTATCCGCCCGTCGCCACGATCGACATGCGTTCGGCGTCCGAGGGATTGGTAGCGCGATAGACGTGCGTCGCCGTGTAGTCGAAGATCAGGCGGATCAGCTCGTCCTGGAATTCGGAGAGGCCGGCGGCGCAGCGCCGCCCGTTGCCGTCGGCGCGGAGCTGAGCCACGGCCGCCGCGCGCGAGTCCGAGGCGAGCTCCTTCAAGCGATCGACGACGATGGCGCGGGCCGACGACGGATCGGGCGCGCCCTGGAAGATCGCGGTCAGCTCGTGTCGCAACGCCGAGGTATCGAAGTAGGGCGGCGGGGAATTCAAGGTCTTGTCCATGGGTCCAGCTTAGTGGCTGCTCGGTGTCGAGGATAGGCCGGTGTGCTGCGGAGGGACCGGAGCGGTCGCACCCCTTTTAGAGCGCTATCGACTTCGATGGAATCACGCTCGCGATCCATCAAGGTCGTGAAGGTTGCTATCGACGGTTCGCATTCCAGTGCCGTGCCGGCCAGAGCAAGCGAAAGAGTGGGCATGCTAGCGTTTCGATCGCACTTTTTCGGCGGAGCGCTGCATGTCCTTGAGCCGGTACAGCTCGTCGAGCGCCCCGCGCGGCGTCAGCTCGTCGGGATTGATCGCGGCCAGCGCCGTCTCGATGGGCGAAGGCGCGCGCTCGTCGGCGATGGGGTTGGTGGGCCGGGCTGCCGCAAAAAGCGGCAGGTCGTCCAGCGGCGCTGCCCCCCCGGAACGCCGGTCGGACTTCTCGAGCCGCTTGAGGACCTCGCCGGCGCGGGTGACGACGGCCGCGGGAAGCCCTGCGAGCTTGGCGACCTGGATGCCATAGGAGCGATCGGCGGCGCCGGCGCGGACCTTGTGCAGGAATACGATCTCGTCGTGCCATTCCTTCACGTCGACGGTGACGTTGGCGACGCCCTTGAGGCGTCCGGCGAGCGCCGTCAGCTCGTGATAATGGGTCGCGAACAGGGCGCGGCAGCCCGTCATCTCGTGCAGGTATTCGAGCGTGGCCCAGGCGATCGAGAGGCCGTCGAACGTCGCGGTGCCGCGGCCGATCTCGTCGAGGATCACGAGTGAGCGGTTGGTGGCCTGGTTGAGGATGCCTGCGGTCTCGACCATTTCGACCATGAACGTCGAGCGACCGCGGGCGATGTCGTCGGCCGCGCCGACGCGGCTGAACAGACGATCGACGATGCCGATATGGGCGGCGCGTGCGGGGACGTAGGAGCCCATCTGCGCCAGCCCGGCGATCAGGGCGTTCTGGCGCAGGAAGGTCGATTTGCCGGCCATGTTCGGTCCGGTGACGATCCATATTCGGGCTTCGCTCGTCTCGTCGAAGCCGGTGGGCGCAACTGGCGCGGCGGGGCGGCCGAGCAGGCAATCGTTGTCGATGAAGGGCCCGGCGCGTGCCGAGGACAGCGCCTGCTCGACCACCGGGTGACGCCCGCCGATGATCTCGAACGCTTCGCTCTCCTCGACGGTCGGGCGCACGTAGGCGTTCTCGTGCGCCAGTTCCGCCAGGGCCGCGATCACGTCGAGCTCGGCGAGGGCCGCCGCGATGGCGCCGAGGTTCGCGTCGGCGCCGGCGATGCGGGCGCACAGCTCGGCGAACACCTCCTGCTCGATCGCCAAGGCCCGCTCCGCCGCGGAAGCGATCCGCCCTTCCGTCTCGATCAGCTCGGCCGTGGTGAAGCGCATCGCGTTCGACATCGTCTGGCGGTGACGGAACGTGTCGGAGAGTGGCGCGGAAAGCAGGGGCTTGGCGTTCTGCTGCGTAACCTCGATGAAGAACCCGAGGATGTTGTTGTGGCGAACCTTGAGCGTGCGGACGCCGCTCTCCTCAACGTAGCGGGCTTCGAGTGCCGCCATGACGTTGCGGCCCGCGTCGCGCAGCTCGAGGGCCTCGTCGAGGCTGGCGCGATAGCCGGCGCGCACGAAGCCACCGTCGCGCCTTTGCTGCGGAGGCTCGTCGACAACAGCGGCGGAGAGTTCCGCGAGCAGCGGACCGGCGGCGAGCGCAAGCCGCTGGCGAACTTCGTCTAGCCCCGCTGGCAGTCCGAGC
>CALMPK010000127.1 GCA_937873575.1 uncultured Hyphomicrobiaceae bacterium | reverse complement strand
CTAAAATATCCTGCCTGGTCCTGCCGACCACTTGATTTCGATTTCCTCGGTAGCTAATCATGGCCGACCAAATTGGTCGACCAGTACTTTGGAGGAACCTTGAGGATCTCGGTCGAATCCGCCCTGCTTCAGTAGATATCAGGTTGAGGAAATTGAAGCATCTGAAACGCGCCAAATCCACCTAAAGAATTGATTTCCCAGCATGGATAGCTTTGAGACGGATCTGTTTGTCATAGGTGGCGGCTCGGGCGGCGTGCGCGCCGCGCGGATCGCCGCTGGCCATGGCGCCCGCGTCATGATCGCCGAGGAATATCGGATGGGCGGCACTTGCGTCATTCGCGGGTGCGTACCGAAGAAGCTATTCGCCTACGCCTCGCATTTCAGCCACGACATCGCGGATGCCGCGGGCTTCGGCTGGACCGTTCCGCCGGCGACGTTCGACTGGGCCACCCTGATCGCCAACAAAGACAAGGAGATCGCCCGGCTGGAAGCGGCCTACACCACCAACGTGGAGAAATCTGGCGTGCAGGTGATCAAGTCGCGCGCCGTGTTCGAGGACCCGCATACGCTGGTGCTCGACGGCGGCAGGAGGGTGCGCTCGAAGTATATCCTGATCGCCACGGGCGGCGCACCGAACCACGGCAAGGCCATTCCCGGCATCGAGCATGTCATCTCATCGAACGAAGCATTTCATCTACCCGAATTGCCGAAGCGTATCCTGATCCAGGGCGGTGGCTATATCGCGCTGGAGTTTGCGTGCATCTTCTCGGGCCTGGGTTCCCTCGTGACTGTGGTCTATCGCGGCGACAACATCCTGCGTGGCTTCGACGACGACGTCCGCGCCCATGTCCGCGATGAGATGGAGAAGAACGGCATTACCATCCTGACCGGTTGCACGGTCGACGGGATTGAGAAGCACGACGATTGGTACACGTCGCACCTGTCGAATGGCTCCAGCATCGCGTCCGACAAGGTGATGTTCGCCATCGGCCGTCACCCCGCCGTCGCAAATCTCGGGCTGGAGAAAGCCGGCGTCGCCATCAACCCGGATAACGGAGGCATCGTCGTCAACGAAGCCTCGCAGAGCTCGGTGCCACATATCTATGCGGTCGGCGACGTCACCCATCGCTTCAATCTGACGCCGGTAGCGATCCGTGAGGGCCACGCTTTCGCCGATACGGTTTTCGGCAAGCGGGCGGTCAAGGTCGATCACATCGATATTCCGACCGCCGTGTTCACGCAGCCCCAGGTCGGCACCGTGGGCCTCACCGAGGCGCAGGCGCGGGCGCAGTTCGCTATCGTTGATGTCTACAAGGCGGCGTTCCGCCCGTTGAAGGCGACGCTGTCCGGCAGCGAGTCGCGGGTGTTGATGAAACTGGTGGTTGACGCGGGGAGCGACCGCGTCGTGGGTTGCCATATCGTTGGATCGGACGCGGCCGAATTGGTTCAGGTCATCGCCATTGCCGTAAAGATGAAGGCTACCAAGGCGGACTTCGACGCCACTATGGCGCTGCACCCGACCTCCGCCGAGGAACTGGTGACTATGCGTACCCGCACTGCACGTTACGTGCGCGACGCGGCGGCTTAGAAAGCTCAATTTCGATCGATTGTGCAAATTCAGGCCGTTGGCGCGCGCGTTATGCGGCGCCGCTCAAAACGCACTTGACAATACGATTGTGATCATACCAAACTGGTCCTACCAGTATCGGTGAAAATCCAGCAACAGACTAACCTCGCCATCCGCAGCCGCTTGTAGTCGAGGAGCTGGATGCGGAAGTTCTGGCGAAGAAGATTGGGCCCACCATGGAAGTGGATTATTTGACTAGCCTGCCGCGACGCATCCACCTCATTGTGGATGAGGGGGCCAAAGCAGGAGCATCCCGGCCGGCTCTTACTGACGAGCGGGGCATCGTTTGGTCCTATCGGAGACTGATCGATACGATCGAGGCCGTTGCAGGTGACTTGGCGCGTCTAGGGATCCGTCCCGGTGATCGGGTCATGGTGGTGGGCGAGAACTCAATCGGCGCCATCGTCCTGATGTATGCGGCGAGCCGGCTTGATGCATGGGCAGTGATGACGAGCGCACGGCTCGGCCCGCACGAACTGGACGCCATTGAGGGTGATTGCAAGCCCAGACGCGTATTCTATACGCATGGAATATCGGCGGAAGCAGATGCTGCGGCGTGCCGGCGCGGCGCGGAAGCCGAAGCGTTCACGGGGATTGGAGCGATCAAGGTCGGTAAGTTGGAGGCGAGCGCCGTTCCCGAGGAGGTCTATGAGGATCCCGCCCGTCAGGTTGCAGTTCTCATCTACACGACGGGGACTACCGGTCGCCCGAAGGGAGTGATGCTCAGTCATCGCAACCTCGCTTACGTGGCGGGCCGGGGCAAAAGAACCAACACGCTCTTTCCCGAGGACGTCACGCTTTGCGTTATGCCGATCTCTCATTCGTACGGGTTGACGTTGCTGCAAGGTATGTTGTTTGTCGGCGCACACCTGCGGATCATGCCGAGGTTCTCTCTCACGCAAGCAATCGACGCCGTCGTGAATGGTTCGTTGACCGCCTTCAATGCCGTCCCTGCGATGTTGTCGCGGATCATCGCTTACGTCGATCAGAACAATATCAAGCTCACGCCCAATAACCTTCGTTATGTCAATACCGGAACGGCACCGCTCGATCTGTCTCTGCGACAGAGCGTCGAGCGAGTGTTCGGCGTGGTGCTTCATAATGGTTACGGGCTGACCGAGACGTCTCCGACCATCAGTCGGACGCTGTATGCCATGGGAAGCAACGAAATCAACATCGGACCGCCAATCCCGGGAATCGAAACCAAGATCGTCGGACCTGATGGGCGGGAAGTACCCGATGGCGAAGCGGGCGAACTGCTCGTTCGCGGGCCCAACGTGATGTTGGGGTATTATGGTCAGCCGGACATGACCGCGGAGGCGATCGATCGCGAAGGATATTTGAAAACCGGAGATATCGTCAGCCGGTCGCCGGGCGGCGAACTGGTGGTCCAAGGCCGGTCGAAGGAGCTAATTATCAGGTCCGGCTTCAACGTCTATCCGCCCGAAATCGAGGCTGTCCTCAATTCTCATCCGGCGGTTCTCAATTCCGCGGTAGTCGGGCGATCAATCGAGGGCAACGAGGAAATCATCGCTTTCGTTGAGCCGACCCCTGGAAGCACCATCGAAGTGGCCGAACTGCTCGCGCTCGTGGAGCGGCAGCTCGCACCATACAAGAAGCCGCAGCAGATCATTGTCTTGCCGCAACTTCCGGTAGCCCCGAACGGGAAGATTAGAAAGCACGACTTGAAAAAGCGCGCCGAGGAGTCGCTGTCAGCGGCTACCTCAGTTTAACGAATTATAGACCGGACGGACGGAAATGGTGACAAGTCGCGAGCAGATGTACCCCGATACAAAGTTGTTCATCGATGGATCCTGGCGCGATGGAACGAGCGGAAAGGTCGAGCCCATCCTGAATCCGGCGACGGGAAAATTGATCGGAACAGTTGCGCACGCGTCTATCCCCGATCTCGACGACGCACTTGAATCGGCCGTGCGCGGGTTCGAATTGTGGCGGAGGACGTCTTCCTTCGAGCGATACAAATTGATGCGTGGGGCTGCCGAAAAGCTCCGCGAGCGAGCCGCCTCAATCGCGCGTATCATGACGCTCGAGCAAGGCAAGCCGCTGGGCGAGGCGAAGATGGAGGTGTTGCTCGGCGCAGACATCATCGACTGGTTCGCGGAGGAGGCGCGTCGATCCTACGGTCGGACCATTCCGTCACGTTCCGGCGCCGTACAGCAGGTCGTGATCCGCGAGCCAGTTGGGCCTGTCGCCGCCTTCACGCCGTGGAATTTTCCGATCAACCAAGCCGTCAGAAAGATATCAGCTGCGATGGCGGCCGGGTGCTCCGTGATTCTGAAGGGACCCGAAGAAACGCCGGCAAGTTGTGCAGCTCTGGTCAATGCTTATGTCGATGCCGGCTTGCCCTCCGGTGTCCTCAATCTCGTTTTCGGTGTGCCGTCCGACATATCGGAATACTTGATTGCCCACCCTGTCATTCGCAAGATTTCGTTCACGGGTTCGACGCCAGTCGGGAAGCGGCTTGCGGCTCTCGCTGGAAGTCACATGAAGCGCGTTACGATGGAGCTAGGTGGACATGCGCCTGCGCTAGTCTTCGAGGACGCAGATGTCAAACAAGCGGCAAAATTGCTGTCCGCGGCAAAGTTCAGGAATGCCGGCCAGGTTTGTGTTTCTCCGACCCGGTTCATGGTCCATGAACGGGTCTACGACGACTTCGTTGAACAATTCACCGCTGCTGCCAAAGCTCTCGTCGTCGGGGACGGCCTCGACGAAGCGACCCAAATGGGACCACTAGCTAATCTCCGTCGAGTCGAGGCGATGGACGCGCTGGTCTCGGACGCCGTTCAGCGCGGCGCGCGCATCCGGACAGGTGGAAGGCGCCTGCGCAACGATGGCTTCTTCTTTCAACCGACGGTTCTGACGGACGTGCCTCTGGACTCGCGCATTATGAACGAGGAGCCATTCGGCCCTGTTGTGCCAATCGCGTCGTTCTCGACATTCGAGGATGCCATGGTCGAAGCGAATCGGCTCCCTTATGGCCTTGCTGCATATGCGTATACGAAGTCAGCGGCGACGATCGGCGCGCTCGGCTCGATCGTGGAGAGTGGAATGGTGTCGATCAACCACCAAGGCCTTGCCTTACCGGAGACTCCCTTCGGAGGAATCAAGGACTCCGGATACGGTTCGGAAGGTGGTACAGAAGCGATGGACGCGTATCTCAACACTAAGTTCCTGACCCAGATGCACGGTTAGCATGCGCGATCGGCAATGCTGATACGCCGTCGCGGAGCATGCGTCGCGCAGGTCAAACCTCGCGACGGTCCTTCGCCGCGCCAGACTCTAGGGCCCAAAGATCCAACGCCTAAAGCGAGTTAGCGAAGTGTTGTTGACCATCGACCGCGTTCAGATCGCGACGCCGGATGCCAAAAGTGCCGCGGAGATGTGGCGTCGCCGATTGGGGGCGGAACAAGTCTCTGCGGATCGGGTCCGGGGATTGGGCGCCAAACGAGTGACATTGCGTGCCGGGACCGGCGAGATTGAGTTGTTGGAGCCGGAAGGCAACGGCGTTGTCGCGGACGAACTGGCAAGACGCGGGCGATCTCATCTATTCGGCGCCGGCGCGACCTCACTCGACCCGCGTGCACTGGTGCATCATGCCACGTCGGTCGGAGTTGAGCATCAGCACGAAAATGGCCAGGATTTTCTCCGGTTCGAAATCGAGGGGAAGCCGGTCCATTTCGTAATCTCTCCCCCGCGTACGGTGGAGCCGACCGGCGGGATTGATTTCCTTTATGAGGTGACTTTGCTCGCGGCCGACCAGGCAGCCGCGGTAACGCGCTTCGCCGAAGTCTTTCGTCTTGATACACGGAATTTCGTGACGATTACCTCGGAGCTCTTTGGCTATACGGGCGTCCTCACTCTCTTCGCGCCTGATCGCCTCGACCGATTTGAAGTCATCACGCCGACGGACTTCACCAAGACGCTCGGCAGGTATCACGCCCGCCAAGGCTCGTCTTTCTATATGGCGTATGCCGAAAGCCGAGAGATCGGTCGCATCGAAAGATCGGCGAAGGCGGACGACGTGGGACACACGCTGGATCCGCGCGAGGAGAAGCGGAGCGGTCGAGATCCGGAGCAACTCTGGCTTCATCCTCCGGCCCTTGGCGGAATGATGCTAGGGCTATCGCGGCCGACGCTTGGTTGGCGCTGGTCGGGCCACCCTGAGAGGGTCGTGGCGTTAGTGCAATAGAAGCTCGATGGTGGATGCGTCGGGCTTATGTCGATTGCATCAGGCCGCGACTGACCCATCGGAAAAATATCCGATGACGAGGATACGATGAGCAAAATTAGGTTCACCGAACCAAATCGAGAAATCCTCGCGCGCCGAGATTCAATCATAAACGATCTAACCCGCCTTGTTGACCCCGCTGGGCTAATAACGTCGACGGACGAGTGTCGGGCTTATGAGACAGATGCGTTGACGGCCTATCGCAAGATGCCGCTCGCCGTCGTCCTACCGAAGACGACCGAAGAGGTGAGTGCCGTTTTGAAATACTGTCACGACACCGGCGTCAAGGTCGTGCCGCGCGGCGCAGGTACGTCTCTCGCCGGCGGGGCAATTCCGAGTGAAGACGCCGTCGTTCTCGGACTTTCAAAGATGAATCGGGTGCTCGCGGTCAACTACGATGACCGCTTCATCCGCGTCGAAGCGGGAGTCACAAATTTGAGCGTAACGGCGGTGGTGGCGGAGAACGGCTTCTTCTATGCGCCAGACCCTTCCTCTCAACTTGCCTGCACGATCGGAGGCAACATTGCCAACAACTCCGGAGGCGCGCATTGCCTGAAGTATGGAGTCACGACCAATAACCTCCTCGGCGTAAGGATGGTACTGATCGATGGATCGATCATCGATCTCGGCGGTGACTATCTCGATAGCGCTGGACTCGATCTGCTGGGCCTGGTCGTCGGCTCCGAGGGGCAGCTCGGGATAGTGACCGAAGCGACCCTCCGAATTCTGAAATCGGCCGAGGGAGCGCGCCCGGTTCTGTTCGGTTTCCCGTCTTGCGAGGGAGCGGGCAAGGCGGTTGCGGACGTCATTGCCGCCGGTATCATTCCCGTAGCCATCGAATACATGGACAAGGCCGCCATCGAGATCTGCGAGGCCTTCGCCAAGGCCGGCTATCCGCTCGATGTCGAGGCCCTTCTGATTGTAGAGGTCGAAGGGTCCGACGCCGAGATGGACGCGACGCTGGCGGACATCACCGCCATCGCTCGTGCGAATGGTGCGACGACAGTGCGCGAGAGCAGGTCGGCAATTGAGACGGCGGCAATCTGGAAGGGGCGGAAGTCGGCTTTCGGTGCGACCGGGCGAGTCGCTGACTATTTGTGCATGGACGGCACGGTGCCGACCGGCAAGCTGTCGTACGTTTTGGCGGAGATCTCCAAGATCGTACAGCGACACGGATTGCGTGTCGCGAATGTTTTCCATGCCGGTGACGGCAACATGCATCCGCTCATCCTCTACAACGCGAACGATCCGTCGCAGCAGTCGAAGGCGGAAGCAGCGGGAGATGACATTCTCAGGCTCTGCGTTGAAGTTGGTGGGTGCCTGACGGGCGAGCACGGTGTCGGTATCGAGAAGCGTGATCTAATGCGCTGCCAGTTTGACGATGCCGATCTGGCTCAACAGATTCGGGTGCGCGCCGCGTTCGATCCGCGATGGCTGCTCAATACGGATAAGGTGTTTCCCCTCGATTTTCGATGTCAAGGTTAGGGTGACGGGAGTGTGATGACCGATTGCTATAAGCCGCGCGACGAGTGCGGACTGTCGTCTGCCATCAAGGATGCGGCTACAGCAAAGATGCCTCTCGTCGTGCGCGGCGCCGGCTCCAAGTCGGCGATGGGCCGACCGCTGGGTGGATACGCTATGCCTCTAACGACCGAGCGCATGCGCGGAGTTTCACTTTATGAGCCGACAGAGCTCGTCATCGGTGCTTTGCCTGGAACGCCGGTTTCCGAAATCGATCGGATGCTCGCCAAGCACAACCAGATGCTTCCGTTCGAGCCGATGGATCATCGTGTGTTGTTCGGGACGAGCGCAGAGCCGACAATCGGAGGTATTGTCGCCGGGAATGTTTCGGGTCCGCGTCGTGTCGCGGTCGGAGCTTGTCGCGACAGCCTGATCGGCGTTCGCTTGGTCACGGGCCGCGGAGACATCGTGAAATCCGGCGGGCGCGTAATGAAAAACGTCACCGGACTCGATTTAGTCAAGCTGAACTGCGGTGCGTGGGGTACGCTCGGCGTTTTGACCGAGGTCATCTTCAAAGTGTTGCCGAAGCCGGCGCGTTCCCTATCGGTGGGATTGGGCGGCATGAACGACACGACAGCGATTGCAGCGCTCACCGCAGCGCTCGGGTCGTCTTTCGCGGTGTCGGCGGCAGCGCATATTCCGGCGAGTATTGGGTCGGACTCGACTACGATCGTTCGACTCGAGGGTTCTGACGGCTCGGTAGCATATGGTGCCCGTGAGCTTGCCAAGCTGTGGCGCTCCTTTGGTAGGGCCGAGCTGATCGAAGGTGATGAAAGCGCGAACCTGTGGTTGCGCGTGCGCGACGCGCACTGGCTGGCTCAGCCAATGGATCGTTCCATTTGGCGGTTGTCCTTGGCCCCCTCCAAAGCGCCGCATGTTCTTGCCGACATCCGGCAAAAACTCGGCGTGCGCTATTTCTTCGACTGGGGCGGTGGTCTCGTGTGGCTCGCGGTCGTGGACGCTGACGATGCGGGAGCGTCGGTTGTCCGGGAAGCTATGGTCAATACCGGTGGGCACGCCACACTCGTACGGGCTTCATCGGAGATTCGCCGCAGGATCGATGTGTTCGAGCCGCTTCCTCCTGCGGTGCTCAAGTTGACGCAGGAAATCAAGAAATCTTTCGATCCTGACCGCGTTCTAAATTTCGGCAGGATGTACGCCGGTATCTGAGGCGAGGCGGACTGGTATGCAAACAAACTTCTCGCTGACGGCCTTGGCCGATGCACATGTAAGCGAGTCAGAAAAAATCCTCCGTGCCTGTGTGCATTGCGGCTTTTGTACTGCGACATGCCCGACATATCTGCTTCTTGGTGACGAAGCGGACAGTCCGCGCGGGCGCATCTATCTGATCAAGGACATGTTGGAGGAGGAAAAGCCGGCGACCCCTCAGGTCGTCGAGCATATCGATCGATGTCTGACGTGTCTTTCCTGCATGACGACCTGTCCGTCCGGCGTGCACTACATGCACCTGGTCGATCACGCGCGAGCCCATATCGCCCGAACCTATACGCGTCCTCTGCCTGATCGGTTGCTTCGAGGCATGTTGGCGAAGGTGCTGCCGTTTCCGGGCCGACTTAGGTTGGCTTTACGCGTGGCTACCGTGAGCAGGCCGATCAGAAAGTGGCTCGCCAATCTTCCCGGCGGCGCGCAACTCGCCGCGATGATTGAACTTTCGTCGTCATTCAAGCGAAGAAGGCCGACCCGAAGGTTACCGGGCGCGACCGTCGATAGGCCGCGCGGTCGGGTTGCGCTTCTGAGCGGATGTGCCCAGCAGGTCCTCGGCCAGAACATCAACGAGGCTGCAATCCGGTTGTTGACGCGTCACGGTATCGAAGTAGTTCAACCGATCGACGAAGGGTGCTGCGGAGCTCTCGTGCAGCACTTGGGATACGAAAGTCGGGCGCTGGATGCGGCTCGACACAACGTGGATGTATGGACACGCGAAATCGAGAACGGCGGCCTCGACGCCATCGTGGTTACGACGTCCGGTTGCGGAACGGTCATTAAAGATTATGGCTTCCTACTTCGCAACGATAACGCCTACGCTCAGAAAGCCGTACGGATCTCGGCTCTAGCGCGGGACATCACAGAATTCTTGCATGAATTACCGCTTCAAGACGGTGTTCGGACTACCGGCCAGGTCGTGGCTTACCATTCGGCATGCTCGATGCAGCATGGACAGCAGGTTAGAGATCAGCCGAAGTCACTTTTGAGGCGAATGGGGTTTGTAGTGAGAGAAGTACCGGAAGGCCACATATGTTGCGGCTCCGCCGGAACATACAACGTACTGCAGCCTGAGATCGCCAATCGACTGCGCGCACGAAAGGTCACCAACATTGAGAAGGTCAAACCGCAAATCATTGCGAGTGGAAATCTCGGCTGCATAACGCAGATTGGTGCTGGAACACGCATTCCAGTCGTCCACACGGTGGAGTTGGTCGATTGGGCGATGGGCGGCCCGTTGCCTGACGTCCTAAAGGGGTGCTTGGGCTAGGTGCGGACAAGCGACCGCTCTGACGTCCTAGTTTGGATTGCCATTTCCGTCCATCGCGGCTTCGATTGCCTTATTGGCTGCTGTCTCATCATACAGATGGCAGGCGATCTGCCGATTGCCGTGCAACCGCAGCGGCGGAATTTCGCGGCTGCAGACCGGCATGGCGGACTGACAGCGAGGGTGAAATGGACAGCCGGGCGGGGGGGTGGCGACGCTCGGCACCTCGCCCTGAAGGAGCACGTGATCGCGGGCGCGCTCGATTTGCGGGTCCGGCACCGCTACCGCATCGAGAAGAATGCGCGTGTAGGGATGGAGCGGTTCGCCGTAGAGGTCGTCGCGCGTCGCGATCTCGACGATGCGTCCGAGATACATCACTGCGACCCGATCGCTCATGTGTCGGACGACGCCGAGGTCGTGCGAGATGAACAGATAGGACAAGCCGAACTGCTCCTTGAGGTCGGAAAACAAGTTCAGAACCTGGGCCTGCACTGAGACGTCGAGAGCTGAGACCGGCTCATCACAGATGAGCAGTTTCGGACGCAGTGACAGGGCGCGCGCGATGGCGACCCGCTGACGCTGGCCGCCGCTGAGTTGGTGCGGATAGCGGTCGAGGAAGCGAGTACCCATTCCGACCGTATCTAGGAGTTCGGCAGCCTTCGCGCGGCGCTCGTGGCCCGATCTGCCGACGCCCTGAATCGCCATCGGTTCGGCGATCAGGTCGGCGATTGTCATGCGGGGATTTAGCGACCCGAACGGATCCTGGTAGATGATCTGCATCTCACGCCTTAGCGGTCGCATCTGGCGATGACTGAAGCCCGTGATATCGCGTCCGTCGAACACGACCCGGCCGCCGCTCGGCGGCGTCAGTTGTAGTATGGCCATGGCCGTGGTGGATTTGCCGCAACCGCTTTCGCCGACGAGCGAGAGAGTTTCGCCGCGCTGGAGTGTGAGGGATATGCCCTTGACAGCTCGAACGGAGGGGGCGCCCGTTACGCCGAAAGAGGTTGTGCTTGCATAGTCGACGCACAGGTCCGAGACCTCGAGAATATTCGTTGCTACGTCGTTCATAGCGGATTCCAGCACGCGAACAGATGGCCGTTCCGTGTGCGTTCGTCGCCGCTAAGCGGAGGGCGTTCGTCGCACCGTTCGGTCCGACGTGGGCAGCGCGGTGCGAAGGCGCAGCCCCCGGTTCCGTCGGAGGGGGCGGGTGGCTGCCCAGCGATCGACTCGAGCCGATGAGCGATCGGACCGACGATCTTGGGCACGGAGGCGAGGAGGGCGTGCGTATAAGGATGGCGCCCATCGCGATAGAGGTCGTCGGCCGCCGCTGTCTCGACGATGCGGCCGGCATACATCACGTTGACCCAGTCGGCGTAGCGCGCCACGACGCCGAGATCGTGCGTGATGAGAAGCAGCGCCCCGCCCAATCCGCGGGTAAGGTCAGTGAGAAGCGTCAAAATCTGCGCCTGCACGGTGACGTCGAGTGCTGTCGTCGGCTCGTCCGCGATGATGAGTCTTGGCTCGCAGGAGATCGCGATAGCAACCATGACACGCTGGCGCATACCCCCACTGAGCTGGTGAGGATAGGCCTCGGCTTTGGTCTCTGCATCCGGGATGCGGACCTTCTTGAGAAGGTAGATCGCCTGCGCTTTGGCGGCGCTCCAGGACATCCGGCGATGACGCACCAGCGGCTCGGCGATCTGGCGCCAGATGCGCAGGCTTGGGTTCAGCGCTGTCATCGGCTCCTGGAAAACGATGCCGACCTCGTTGCCTCGGATGTCCCTGATCTGTTTCGGTGACTGCGTCTGCATATCACGGCCGGAGAGGCGTATTTCGCCGGCCGTGATCTTGATCGGTGGCATTGGCAGTAGATGGGTGAGCGACATCGCCGTGATGCTCTTGCCCGCGCCGCTTTCGCCTACGAGCGCCACGACCTGGCCGGAATAGGCTCGGAACGAAACGTCTGCAACAGCGACCAACTCCGTCTTGCCTGACCAGATGCCCATGCAGAGCCCGCGCACATCCAGTATCGGGGGCCCCGACTTTTCCAAACTTCCGGGCATCGATCAGAAGCCCATCGACTTCTTTAGATCCTGATCGATCCAAGCGCGCGCCCAGACCGGCGCATCACGCCGAGCGGAGACCGAAATCTCACCATAGTAATTCTTGACCCACGGCCACCATACCGTGAACGAGCGCGGCCTGGGCAGAAACAGGAATGGCGCTCGCGCGGTCATCTCATTGGTGAGCGCGGCGACGGCCTTCTTGACCTTGTCCGGGTCCCTCTCCTGCTGTATGGCGTCGAGCGCCGCATCGACCTTCGGGTCGTTGACGCGGGCAGTATTCCAGACGGACGAGGAGCGGAACAGTTTCTCGACTGAAGCGGTCGGATTGCTCATACCTGCGAAATGCCAATAGCCGGGGCCGTGCTTGCCGGATGTCATCAGACTGAGGAACGCCCCATACTCCTTTGGCTCGATGATCATCTTTACACCGATTGCCGACAGATATCCGGCTACAATCTGTGCCTTCTTCAATTGGTCAGCGAAGGTCGGAACTTGAGCCTTGAACTCGAAACCATTCGCAAGACCCGCTTCGGCTAGGAGTTTCTTGGCCTTGGCCGGATTGTATTGGAGAACCTCCCGTGCCTCCTCCGACATCTTTTCGGCCGGCGTGAAATAGCCTTCCCAAGTTTCATCCAATGGCAGGTGTGGGAAATCAGCGTGGCCGCCATAGATCTGCTTCGCGATGGCGGCCCGGTCGACCGCGAGATTCAAGGCGAGACGTACCTTCGGGTTGTCGAAGGGTGGTGCATCGACCCGCATTGCCAGCGCCTCACCCGCATAGTCGGGGTGTTCGACGACTTTGATTTTATCTCGGATCGGTGCCAGCGATTTGAGCTCGTCCCAGCTAATATTCGTCATGACATCGATCTTGCCAGTGCGGAAGGCGGCTAGGCGTGTCTGTGAATCCGCGATCGTCCGCATCACAAGCTTATCGACGAAGGGAATCTTGTACGGTTTGCCGTCGATTTTCTCGCGGTCCCAGTACTCCTTGTTAGCCTGATAATCCCC
>CALMPK010000126.1 GCA_937873575.1 uncultured Hyphomicrobiaceae bacterium | reverse complement strand
AAGCGGCGGCGGGCGGGTCGAAGCCCGCCAGCCTTTCGTGGATCAGTGGTTGTAGGCGCGCTCGCCGTGCGTTGCGACGTCGAGGCCCTCACGCTCGTGCTCCTCGGACGGCCGCAGGCCGATCGTGAACTTGAGGAGGAGGAAGAGGACGGTCGAGATCACGCCGCACCACACGATGGTGAGACCGACGGCCTTCGACTGCGCGATGAGCTGGGCCATCACGTCGTAGGGAGCGACGACCAGGCTGCCCGGCTGCGAGACGTAGTCGGCGATGCCGGCGCCGCCAAGGCTCGGGTCGGCCAGGATCGCGGTGCCGAGGGCGCCGATGATGCCGCCGATGCCGTGGATGCCGAACACGTCGAGCGAGTCATCGTAGCCGAGAGCGTTCTTCACGCCGGTGACGAAGCCGAAGCAGACGATACCAGCGACAACACCGAGGACGATGGCCGGAACCGGGGCCGAGAAGCCCGAAGCAGGCGTGACGGCGACGAGGCCGGCGACGACACCCGACACGAGGCCGAGCAGCGAGGGCTTACCCTTGACCATCCACTCGACGAGCATCCAGGAGAGGCCCGCGGCTGCGGTAGCCGTGAAGGGGTTCATCATGGCCAGGAAGGAGACGCCGTTCGACTCGAGGTTGGAGCCGCAGTTGAAGCCGAACCAGCCGACCCACAGCAGCGCGGCGCCGATCATGGTCATGGTCAGCGAGTGCGGAGCCATGTGCTCGCGGGGATAGCCGACGCGCTTGCCGACGATGATGCAGCCGACGAGGCCAGCGATACCGGCGTTGATGTGAACGACGGTGCCGCCAGCGAAGTCGATGGCGCCCCACGAGAAGATCAGACCGGCGTCGGCGAGAACCGCGTCGAGTGCGGCCTGAGCCTCGGCCTTCTTGTCGGCAGCGGCCTCAGCAACGGCCTTGGCAGCAGCGGCAACCGCATCCGGACCCGCCCAGTACCAAACCATGTGCGCGATCGGGAAGTAGACGAAGGTGACCCAGAGGACCGAGAAGATCAGCAGCGCCGAGAACTTGATGCGCTCGGCGAAGGCGCCGACGATCAGCGCCGGCGTGATGCAAGCGAAGGTCATCTGGAAGGCGATGAACGCGTACTCGTACATCGAGACGTCGTTCGAGAACGTGCCGCCGAGCGACTCGGAGGTCACGCCGGCGAGGAACACCTTGGAGAAGCCGCCCACATAGCTGTTGAGCTCGCCGCCGCCGGTGAAGGCCATCGAGTAGCCGTAGGTGACCCAGACGATGCAGATGAGGCAGGTGATCGCGAAAACCTGCATCAGAACCGAGGCCATGTTCTTCGCGCGGACGAGACCGCCATAGAACAGTGCCAGTCCCGGGATCGTCATCAGGAGCACGAGCACGGTGGCGAGGAACATGAACGTGGTGTCGCCCTTCACGGGCGCCGCCGCGAATGCTGGCGCGGCGAGGGCCGGGGCCAGGGCAAGTGCGCCGAGCGCGCTCGCCAGACGTGAGGTTAAGCGTGACTTCATTTTCGGTAACTCCCTCGTTTTCCCGTCATTCATAGAGTTGGTGGGTGAGGAGCCTCGGCGGCGTGGATGGTCGCGGGAGGGCGGGACATCCGTGGCGCCGGTCTGCCTCTCTGGCGACTAGAGCGCGTTGTTGTCGGTCTCGCCGGTGCGGATGCGCACCGTGTTTTCGATCGAAGAGACGAAGATCTTGCCGTCGCCGATCTGGCCGGTGCGCGCGGCGGTCTGGATGGCGGCGAGCGCCTTGCCGACCTGATCCGACTGCACGACGACTTCGATCTTGACCTTCGGCAGGAAGCTCACGGCGTACTCCGCGCCGCGATAAATCTCGGTGTGGCCCTTCTGGCGGCCCTAACCCTTGACCTCGGTGACGGTCATACCCTGCAAACCGAGGTCGGTTAGCGCCGCGCGAACCTCCTCGAGCTTGAACGGCTTGATGATGGCGGTGATGAGCTTCATACGTGTCCCCAACTGCTCTTCACGAGACCCCTGCGGCCCGCGTTCGACTGCTGCCCGCCAGCCGCGCGGAAAGCGAGCCCGGCGGCGGTTACGCGCCGTTAAGGATCAAGTCCCGTGCCAACTGGGCTCGGGGACGCCAAAGCAATGAAATTTCGGGGCGAATCTTTCAGGGGGCGGCAGAACCCCGCACCGGGAGCAGGCAGTTGCTGATCAAAATTTGTGCATTAACGACCAAATGCATACAAATTAGGCGAACGTGCGGCCTGTACGGTGGCGCATGAGACCCTCCTGGGCAGTCGATGCGATCAGCTTGCCGTCACGGGTGTAGATGGAACCGCGGCAGAAGCCGCGCGCACCGCCCGCGTTCGGGCTGTCCTGGGCATAGAGAACCCAGTCATCCAGCTTGAACGGCCGGTGGAACCACTGCGCATGATCGAGGCTGGCGAGTTGCATGTCGGCGTCGAACAGTAGCTTGCCGTGCCCGATGAGCGCCGTGTCGAGCAGCGTGAAATCCGAAGCGTAGGCCAGAACACCCTGGTGCAGGGCCGGATCGTCCGGCAGTGTTCCGTTGGCCTTGAGCCAGATGCGCTGCAACGGCTCACGCGGTTCGCGCGACATGTAGCGCTCAAGATCGACGGGCCGCATGTCGATCGGCCGTTCGCGGCTCCAATACCCGCGCATGGCCTCGGGCAGCCGGTCGATCAGCTTGGCGAAAAGGTGGGAGGCCGATTGCAGCTCCTCGGGCGGCGGCACGTCGGGCATGGGCGTGGCGTGCTCGAAGCCTGGCTCGGGCTGCTGGAACGAGACCCCCATCACGAAAATGGTGCGCCCGTGCTGGATGGCCTTGACGCGGCGCGTCGAAAAAGTGGAGCCGTCGCGGGTACGCTCGACCTCGTAGATGATCGGATGCTTGGGATCTCCACCGAGCAGGAAATAGGCGTGCAGCGAATGCGCTGTGCGCTCGGGCCCAACCGTCCGGATCGCCGCCATCAGCGACTGGCCGAGCACCTGCCCCCCGTAGACGCGCTGCCAGCCGTCGCGCGGGCTGCGGCCACGGAACAGATTGTCCTCGAGCGGCTCGAGGTCGAGGATGGCGAGCAGGTCGGCGAGGGCAGTCACGGCAGTCTCCAGAACGGGGCCTCCGCCGTCACGTTTCGTGACTGACAAGGCGCAGGCCGGCATGTGCTTTCGGCAGTTCGGCAATGATGACGCTGGCAGCCCCGGTGCGATATGCCTAATTAGCAGTCTGCACAAGACAGGAGAGGGTGGCAGCCCATGTCTCAGGACCAAGCCTCGCGGCCGGCCGCACGCCCGCACGACCTCGTCGTCTCGGGCGCCAGCTACTCGGGGCTCGCCCTCGCCCTGGCGCTCGTCGGAGCGCTGCCCGGCATCCGCATCGCCGTTGTCGATCCGCAGGAGCCGCAGGGCGCGGGCAGACCGCCGCGCGATCCCCGCGCATTCGCCCTCTCCGCCTCGTCCCGTCATCTGCTCGAAGCGATCGGCATCTGGCCGGCCGTCTCGGCGGAGGCGGAGCCGGTACTCGACATCAACATCACCGACTCGGAGCTCGGCGCCGGCATCCGCCCGACCTTGCTCACCTATACGAACGAGACCGGAGAGGGCGAAGCTGCATCGCACATCCTGCCCGGCGGTGCTTTGCTCGCGGCACTGGTCGACAAGGCCCGCGCCACGGCCGGTATCGAGTTCATCACCCCCCACAGCGCCCCCACCGGCTCCCGCACGCCCGATGCCGGTGCGCCCGCCGCCCTCGCCGATGGCCGCGAGATCGCCGGCCGGCTGGTCGTCGCCGCGGAGGGCCGCCGTTCGTCGCTGCGCGAGGCGGCCGGCATCAAGCTGGTCGGCTGGCCGTATCACCAGACCGGCATCGTGGTGACGGTGGCGCACGAGCGCCCGCACATGGGCCGCGCGGTGCAGCACTTTCTACCCGCCGGACCATTCGCGATCCTGCCGCTGCCGGGCAATCGCTCGTGCATCACATGGTCGGAAGAAGCGCGCGAGGCGCGACGCATCCTCGCTCTCGACGACGAGGCCCTCCTCGGCGAGGTGGAGAAGCGCTTCGGCGGTCAGCTCGGCGCGGTCACATTGGCCGGCAGGCCCGCCTCCTGGCGGCTCGAAATGCATCTGGCCCGCGCCTATGTGGCGCCCCGCCTCGCGCTGGTCGGTGACACCGCGCATGGCGTGCACCCGATTGCCGGGCAGGGGTTGAACCTCGCGCTGCGTGACGTGGCAGCACTCGCGGAGGTCGTCGCCGAGACGATGCGCGTCGGACTCGATCCGGGCAGCCCCGACGTGCTCCAGCGTTACGAGCGCTGGCGCCGCTTCGACAGCACCGTTTCGGCGCTGGCGTTCGACTCGATCAATCGGCTGTTCTCGAACGACTCGACCCTGCTGCGTGCGGCCCGCGACTTCGGCCTTGGCGTCGTCGACCAACTCCCGTTCTTAAAGCGCATGCTGGTGACCGAGGCCGCGGGACTGACGGGTGAGCTGCCGCGATTGCTCAAGGGCGAAATGCCGTAGCGACGCCGGGTGCGATCCCGCGACATGAGCCGCTCAACGCAGGTTCAGAAAGCGCGAACGCACGCCAGGCTCATGTTTGAACGTGGACGACATGCCTTGGATGAATCTCGACGATGCTTCCGTCGATCACCAGGCCACTCGGATCTTTCCGCCGCGCGCCCCGTCTGCCCTCTTCGCTCCTCTGCACTCGAGCGCGGCCTTGTGCGAGTCCGCCGTGTAGGGCCTGCGCACCACCGGCACGTCGCGGAGTTTCTGCGACATCATTACGGTATCGCCGTGGTCTGTAGAGAACACGAACGGTACGCCGAGCTTCGTCAATTCATCGGCGACCGCGAGCGATGTACCATTGCCGAAATCGACATCGAGCACCGCCATGCTCGGTGACGAGCCCGCGATCGCCTGCAAGGCATCTCGTACCGTGGCGCCCGTCGCCCACAAGCTCCCCGGCCGGACAGGAGCTTGGCCCACCGGGTGGACCGCCCCGCCAGCGCTTCGTGCACCCGGCCCCGATCTCCTTCAGGTTGGCTTCAGGTTGGCGTGACACTAGCCCCCGATCCGAACTCGCGAGTACACCGCGGTCGCCTTGGAGGGCCAGAATGTCGCAGGTCTCACGCTTGTCGCTCGTATTGGCGATCATCGCCCTCGCAGTATCTCCAGCGGCACTCGCCAAGGACATCGCGCTGACGCCCGTACAGATCGAGCGGCTGGACATCAAGCTCGAGCAGGTCCGCCCGGCAGAGGTCGAAACGCTCGCACTGCTGCCCGGCACGGTCATACCGGCCCTCAACGCACGCATTTCCGCAACCGCGCCATTTCCCGGAACCGTCGTTCAGGTGCATGTGCTGCCCGGCCAGAAGGTCGCCAAAGGTGCCTCGCTCGCGACCATCGCCAGCCGCGATCTGCTCGATGCGCAGGGCCAGCTTGCACAGGCGGAAGCGGAGCTCGAGGCGGCACTCGCCGTTGCCAACCGCAAGCGTTTCCTGGCCGACAAACAGATCGCGAGTGCGACGCTTGCCGACGAAGCGGAAGCGCACGTCGCCAAGGTCCGCTCCGTCGTCGCCCAGCACAAGGCGGCCGTCTCCATTGGCGGCATCGAGGCCATCGACGGCGGTCAGTACGTCATTCACGCGCCGGCCGAAGGCCGCATCGCTCACGTCGACACGATGCCCGGCGAGCCCATCGCCGCCATGGCCGCGGTGGTATCGATCGACACATCCGACGCTCTCTGGATCGACGTGCAGGCCCCCCTCTCTCTCGTCTCCGAGATCGCGCCCGGGGATATCGTTCAGGTTGTCGAAGGCCCGCAGGGAACGGTGGTCTCGGCCGGTAGGGACATCGACAAGCTGACGCGCTCGGCGCGGCTCATCGCGTCCGTGCCGGACAACTCGGGACTACTTCCGGGCCAGATGGTTCGGATCACGCTCAAGAAGACATCACAGGCGGGCACGTTGCAGGTTCCCTCCAGCGCCGTCGCCTGGATCGACGGCGAGCATCAGGTATTTGCGCGCAACGAATCTGGCTTCTCCCTGCGGCCCGTGAAGGTGCGCGGCAGATCGATCGATACGGCCACGGTATCATCGGGTGAGATCAATGCCGGCGACATGGTCGCGTCTACCGGCCTGCCGCAGCTCGAAGCCATTCTCGGCGGGAATTGACCGATGCTGTGCAAGCTTGTCGAATTCTCGCTGACACAGCGTATCTTCACGCTTCTCGTCGCCCTGCTCGTCGCCGGTATCGGAGCGTATTCCTTCCGCACGATCCCGATCGACGCCTTCCCGAACATTTCGCCCGCGCAGGTGAAGCTGATCATGAAGGCGCCGGGCATGACGCCCGAAGAGGTCGAAACCCGTGTCATCGCGCCGCTCGAGATGGAGCTGCTGGGCATCCCGGGCCAGACTGTCCTGCGATCGATGGCCAAGTACGCGGTCGCCGACATCACACTCGACTTCGACGACAGGACCGACATCTACTGGGCGCGCCAGCAGGTCGCGGAGCGACTCTCCGGCGTTCGCGGCGATCTGCCCGCGAGCGTGACGGGCGGATTGGCTCCCGTGTCCACGCCGCTTTCGGACGTGTTCATGTTCACCATCGAAGGCGGCACTCTTTCGCTCGCCGAACGGCGCAGCCTGCTCGATTGGACGATACGGCCAGCGCTGCGCACGATACCGGGCGTCGCCGACGTCAACGCGCTTGGCGGCTATGTGCGCACGTTCGAGGTGGTGCCCAACAACACCGCGCTCGCCGCCGCCGGTTTGAGCGTGACGCAGTTGGCCGACGCCATTCGGGCGGGAAATCGCAACGACGGCGCCGGTCGCATCAGCGAGGGCGAAAACGCCCTCGGGGTGCGGGCCGAGGGCGCGGTGCGGCCCCCCGCCGACATCGAGCAGATCGTCCTCAAGACACTCAATGACCGCGTGCTCCGCGTCGGCGATATCGCCGAGGTTCGCACCGGCAGTCTCACGCGGTATGGCGCGGTCACCCGCGATGGCCGCGGCGAAGCCGTACAGGGCCTCGTTCTCTCACTGCGCGGCGCCGACGCGAGCTCGATCGTCGCCGATGTGCGCACGCGCATCGCCGAGTTGCAGGCGGGCCTTCCCGAAGGCGTCCGCATCGAGGCGTTCTACGACCGTTCGGACTTGATCCAGCGTGCCGTCGAAACCGTGCAGAAAGCGCTGATCGAAGCGACCGCGCTCGTGGTGGTCCTGCTCTTCCTGTTCCTCGGCAATCTGCGCGCCGCGCTCGTCGTCGCCATCACCTTGCCGATGGCGACGCTCATCACCTTCGTCATGATGCAATTGTTCGGCATGTCGGCGAACCTCATGAGCCTCGGCGGCCTCGCCATCGCCATCGGCCTCATCGTCGATGCCGCCGTCGTCGTCGTCGAGAACACCGTCGAGCAGCTCCAGCACGCCGGCGACGGCGACCGCATCCCCCTTCTCCACCGCATCTATCGGGCAGCCGCGGAGGTCGCGCAGCCCGTCGCCTCCGGCATTCTCATCATCTGCCTCGTATTCCTGCCGTTGCTGTCACTACAGGGACTCGAAGGGAAGCTCTTCGGTCCGGTTGCGTTGACGATCGTGTTCGCGCTTTCCGGCTCCCTGATCTTGTCGCTCACGCTCATTCCCGTCCTCTCGTCGCTTCTGCTGCGGTCCGGTCATCACGGTGAGCCGATCCTGATGCGCATCTTGACGCGGGCCTATCGCGCGTTGCTGCGTAGCGCTCTGGCGTTTCCCCTTCCCGTCTACCTCCTCGCGGCGGCGGGCATGGTGGCGATGGTCGTCGCTTATGGAGCAGTCGGCAAAGCCTTCATGCCGACGATGGACGAAGGCTCTGTGATCATGCAGATCACCAAGCTGCCGTCGATCAACCTCAAGAGCAGCGTCGACGGCGATCTGCTCGTGCAGCGCCTTCTCAAGGAGCGTGTTCCGGAGATCGAGCGCATCGTTGCCCGTGTCGGTTCCGACGAGCTGGGGCTCGACCCCATGGGCCCGAACGAAACCGATACGTTCCTCGTGCTGAAACCCAAAGAGTCGTGGCGCGTGCCGAGCAAGGACTGGCTTCTCGCCGAGCTGCGCACGGTGATGGCCGACGTGCCGGGTATGGAATTCGCGTTCACGCAACCGATCGAGATGCGCACGGCCGAGATGCTGACCGGTGCACGGGGCGATCTCGCGGTGAAGATATTCGGGCCGGATCTGGCAACGTTGTCCGAGTTGGCCGGCAAGATACAGTCGACCCTGCACGGCGTGCCCGGCGCGGCCGAGGTCTCGACCGTTGCGAACGATAGCGTCGACTACCTTCAAGTCGATGTAGATCGCCTCGCCGCCGGGCGCACGGGCCTCTCCGTCGCTGCCATCGAGGACGAGCTGCGCGCGATGCTCGAAGGTACGAATGCGGGGATCGTCTCGGAGACGGGTCGGCGCACGGGCATCATCATCCGCGGCCAGGAGGATGTGCGTCAAGCGCCCGAGCTGTTCTCCCAGAACCAGATCGCCGCGGGTGACGGCGGCCTCGTCCGCGTCGGTGACGTCGCCAAGATCCGCCGTGTCGCGGGCCCGGTGAAAATAGACCGCGAGAATGCGTCGCGCTTCGCCATCGTGCAGGCCTACGTCACCGGACGCGACCTCGTCGGCTTCGTCAAGGAGGCGCAAGAGGCTGTCGAACGCGCGGTTCCGTTGCCGTCCGGCTATCGCCTCGTGTGGGGCGGCCAGTTCGAGAACCAGCGCCGCGCCGCCGCTCGCCTCATGATCGTCGTGCCGATCGCACTGGTGATGATCTTCGCCGTTCTGTTCGCGACGTTGCGTTCCCTGCGTCAGTCGGCGCTCATCCTGGCCAACGTGCCATTCGCGCTGGTCGGCGGCATTCTGGCCTTGTGGATGTCGGGTGAATACCTTTCTGTTCCGGCGTCCGTCGGCTTCATCGCCCTGCTCGGCATCGCGGTTCTCAACGGGCTCGTGCTCGTCAGCCACTTCAATCAACTTATCGCGGAAGGCAACAAGCTCTCGGATGTCGTGTTCGAAGGCTCGCTGCGGCGCCTCAGGCCGGTTCTGATGACAGCGAGCATCGCGGCGTTCGGTCTCGTGCCGCTGCTGTTCGCGAGCGGTCCGGGCTCCGAAATCCAAAAGCCTCTCGCCATCGTCGTCATCGGCGGATTGTTCTCGGCGACCGTGCTGACGCTGTTCCTGCTACCGATCCTGTTCCGCCGCTTCGGCCTTCCTTCCGCCCATTCGCAATCGTCTGAAGAGAGAGTTGCATGGACCAATCCCCTTGCAAGCTGACACTCGTCTATCCGCTGGCGGTCGAGGACCAGATCGTCGAGCTGATGCTCGAGACCGCGCCACCGATCGGCGGCTTCACGACGCTGCGCGCCGAGGGCCATGGTCACGACTTCAGTGACGCGAGTTTGGGCGAGCGGGTGCGCGGCCGCATCAGCCGCGGCATGCTCGTCGCGGTGATGGCGCGGAACCGGGCCGATCAGCTTCTCGCCGAAGTCGAAGCCAAGGCACCGCTTCGCCATCTCGCCTATTGGCTGGAGCCGGTGATCGCGTTCGGCCGTATGGCGCCAATTGCGGCGACGCGTGGTGACACCGAGAAAACTGGATAGACGCCACCCTGGCGCTGCAAGGGCCTAGCGCCGAGCGGAAGTGTGCGGTCAACCGATGATGGCGGCATAGGACACATTCGTCTTTCTCGAGCGTTCGACTCGATGGCGGGCCGGCACGAAGGCCTGGATGTAGCAGCGCAGGGCCGTTCGAAGGCGACTGCCGAGGCGTGTGCCTTGTATGCCGTCCACATGCCCTACCCCGGTGACAGAACCGAACGGTTGAAGAGAGAGCGACTTGCAGGCAAGGTCGGCGCAACCATCCAGCAGGACCTCGGTATGCGACGCTCGATTTCCGCGCTCTTCATGTTGTCGTTTCTCGCCCTATTGCTCGGTGCGAAAACCGCCGACGCACAGTGGGGCGGCTGGCCAACCGAAGTACAACCGGCGAACCCGGCCCCCAGGCCGGGCCGTCGCTGCACCGCCACGGCTCAGGCAGCGACGGCCGCAGCGGGCATCGCGGTCACGACGAGTACAGGCAATAGCGTTGCCCACGGCGACGCAATCGAGGTGAGCTGGCGGCTGCCCACGGTATCGAGCAAGACGCCGGTCTATCTGATCGGCGCCATGCCGGACACGGTGCGCTTCGAAGGCCGTTACGAATTCGACGACGACGGCAACCTTTCGGGCGGCCCCGGCTTCGTCGCGCTGCCCGGCAAGGCCAAAGCTCCCTACGCCATCACCTTTGCCGAGGATCGCACGCGGATCGTCATCCCCATCCACGAAGCGACCACGCCGCGCGCGAGCGGCTTGCGCGTCAAGCCCTACGTCGCTGGACCGCTCGAGATCGAGTGGACGATCGTCGCCGTCGATCCTTCGTGCAAGACAGCGGCCGAGAGAATGGCGGCCAAGCCTGCCGGTCGCATGGGCCCATTCGCCGTCGCGTCCGGCGTGCCGCAGATCGTGGTGCAGGACTTCGTTGCGCCCGATCCTGCGCTCGAGCTAGCCGCCCCCGACGGCAACCAGAAACTGACGGAGGTGGAGATCTCACAGGACGGGCGCTATCGCCTCGAGATCTTTCCCCGCCGCTATCGCGCGTTCGATCGCGCGACCGGCGCCAAGCTCGTCGATCGCAGCGGCGTGAAGCCCAGATTTTCACCGCAAGCGCGCTTCGTCGTCGCGTCCGTCGGCGACGCCGAGACGAACTACCCGACGAACCTCGAGGTCTACGATCTCGTGGCGGGCAAGGTCGTTGCCCGGCTGACCGGTCCGATCGTGGCATGGTCGAACGGAGACGCGCTGGCGCTCGACGCCGGCCGCGCCTATCAGAGCGTCACCTTGTTCAACACACTCGTCGATCCCGTAGTCGACACCTCTGGCCGCGCGACGTCGTGGGCGTACTTCTTCCCGGGATGCAGCACCTGCGACGCATGGGTCACGTCCAATATCAATATCGATTGGGACCGCATGGCGGTATTGCGCGCCGATGGCGGCAGCCCTCGCGCCATGGGCGTGGCGCAACTCGCCGCGGGCAAGAAGGTCGAGACGACATCGTTCGGCGACGAGGAGGCACATCCCCTCGAAGCAAAGCTGCGCGAGATGTTCGCCAGACCCGACGTGAAGCTTGCAACCGGGTGGACAGGGAATGCGCCGTTGCTGCTGACGCACGTGGGACGGGGGTACGACGGCTATGTCGACGACACCGTATCGCTAATGCCGTCCGAGGCGGGCCGCCGAAGTGCGATGGATTTTCTCGCGCCCCGCCGCATCGCGATCGCGGACGGTCGCGTCCTTCGCGCCGAAGACCTGCTCCCGATGGGAGCAGCACGCGGCGATACGATCGCAGCGCCCCGAGTGCGCACACGCGGGTTGCCGTTCGACGACACGGCCATCGCCGACGATCTTGCCCGAATGGGATTGATCCTGACGTCCGCCGAGCCGGTTGCAGAGATCATGATCCCGCTGGACCGGAGCCCGGAGGAGCAGGACCCGCTGGTCCGCACGTGGCCTCCGCAGCTCCGAGACGAGATCGTCGCCGCCAACCCGTCGCTGCAAGCATGGTTCGCCAAGACCGACTTTCCCGACATCGTCGTCGCGGCCTGGCGCTTCGAGGTCAGTGGCGTCCACTATCTGCTGCTCCAGCATGGCGAACCCGCCATGACCGCGGCCGGTGCGCACGACCTGCGCTTCGATCTGCTCGCACTCGATGGCCCTGCCAAAGGCACAGTGCGAACGCTGAAGGGCATCAGCGGATTGTTCAGCCAGTTCGTCGGCCGCGATCACACGGTGGCGGGCGTCTCGATCCCGGACCGCCGATTGCTCATCGCCGCGGTCCCGGGCAGCGGCAAGGCCGAAATCGTCCACTTGAACGACGGCACCGAACCGCGCACGATCCAAATGCAAGAGCCGACCGTTCTCTGTGGCTTCTACGAAGCGGCTCCGCGCGGTCTTCTGGTGCAGGCGAACTGCGACGGACAGATGTTCGTTCACGGGCCTGAATCTAGCGCTAAGCCGCTGCTGGCTGGCCGCATTGTCGACAACGAGATGATCCTCTATTCGGCCGAGGGATTCTATGCCTCGACCTACGAAGGATCGCATTTCGTGCACGTTGCTTTCCCGGGTCTTCCCGGCGTGCACAGCTTCGAACAGTTCGCGAAGGCGCTGCAACGGCCCGATGTCATCAAGGGCATTCTCTCTGGAAAACCGGTCGCGGCACCAACGCCGCAACTCACGCCGCCACCGCAGATCGAAGCGTCATTCGCATCCGCCACCTCACACGAGATCTCGGCCCGCGCGAGATCTGTCACCGGCCTCACCGCAATCGAGCTTTACGAGGATGGCCGCCTCGCCGACCGCCGCCTTGCCAAAGGAAACTCCACCGAGGTTTCGTTCAAGGTCGATCTCAGCCCGCACGTGCGCGTACTCACGCTCGTTGCCATCGACGTGCACGGCTTCAAGAGCCGACCGCTGTCACTCTCCGCCCCGGCATCAAAGACCAAGCCCGCGAACACGCTGCACGTGCTCGCTTACGGCGTCGACAAGTATGACGCCCTCAACGAATTGGGCGGCGCGCGGATCGATGCCGAGACGCTCGTCGCGTCGCTCAAGTCGGGCGCGCCCTATTACAGCAGCGTTCGCGCGACGATGCGCGCCGACCGCGACGTGACGCCCGACGCCGTGATGTCGGACCTCACGGCCGCGGTCGCAGCGGCCGGACCGGACGATACACTCCTCGTCTTTTTCGCCGGTCACGGAGCGCGCACGACAGATGGCCGATACTTCATGGCCGTTTCGGCAGTCGATCCGGCGCGGCTGCCGGAGACCGCAATCGACTGGACCAAAGTTTCCGAACTGCTGGCGACGGCCAAGGCGCGCGTGATCGCGGTGATCGACGCCTGCCATTCCGGACAAACCGGTGTGGCCG
>CALMPK010000125.1 GCA_937873575.1 uncultured Hyphomicrobiaceae bacterium | reverse complement strand
TGACATCCTGCGGCTCTCGGCGGCGCTCAAGTCCCAGTTCAACTTCGCCCCGGACGCGGAATTCGCCGTCGAGATCGACCCGCGCGGGCTGGACGAGGAGCGCATCGCCGCGTTCGCCAAGGCCGGCGTCAATCGCGTCAGCATCGGCGTTCAGGACTTCGACGAAGCCGTGCAGGTCGCCATCAACCGCATGCAGTCGTTCGAGCAGACCGAGTTCGTCGTCCGCACGTTCCGCGCCCATGGCGTCGGGTCGATCAACATCGATCTCGTGTACGGCCTGCCGCATCAGACCCGCTCGACTCTCGAGCAGACACTGCAACGTGTCCTGACCCTGGCGCCGGATCGCATCGCCCTGTTCGGCTATGCCCATCTGCCGGCCCGCATCACCCATCAGCGGCTGATCGACGAGGCCGCGCTGCCGGACATGACGGAGCGTTTCGCGCAAGCTAACCGTGCGACCAATCGCTTGACCCAGGCGGGCTATGTCACCGTCGGCCTCGATCACTTCGCGCTGCCGGACGATACGCTCGCTACCGGAAAGGTGCATCGCAACTTCCAGGGTTACACGACCGACAAGGCAGCGGCGCTGATCGGACTCGGCGCTTCCTCAATCGGTCGCCTGCCGCAGGGCTACGTGCAGAACGCGACGCCGGTCGCCGACTATGAGCGGCGCGTCGAGAACGGCGGGCTCGCGACCGTCCGGGGCCATGCCATGAGCACCGACGACAGCGTCCGCGGTCTCGTCATCGAGCGGCTGATGTGTGACTTCCGTTTTCCGACCGAGGAATTGCGCGATCGCTTCGGCGCCGACGCCGAGCCCGTGATCGAGGAAGCCCACATGCTCGCGTCGAGCGAAAACGACGATCTGGTCGAGCCGGAGGGCGAGGGTTTCCGCGTCACCGAAAAGGGCCGCCTGTTCATTCGCTCGATCTGCTCGGTGTTCGACAGCTATTTCGGCCAGGGCACGGCGACGCATTCCTCCGGCGTTTGACCCGCGGGAGATCATGTTCGAGCTCTCGGCACGCGAGCAGTGCGCACCGTGAGCCGGTCACTTCACCGTTTTGGCCGATTGGCCGAACAGGATCGAGCGCGAAGCGTCGGTGACGACCGGAGCCTGCGAAACCTTCGCCGCGATCGCGTAGGCGCGCTTCACCGCCGGACGCTCGGCGATCTCGTCGAACCAGCGTGCGAGGTGGGGGAAGTCGTCGAGGTTCTGCCCCTGGCGCTCGTGCGGCACGATCCACGGATAGCAGGCCATGTCGGCGATGGAGTATTCGCCCGCGACGAACGCGCGATCCGCCAGATGCTTGTTCAACACGCCATAGAGACGGCTCGTTTCCTTCACGTACCGCTCGATCGCATAAGGCAGCTTCTCTGGCGCATATTGACTGAAATGATGGTTCTGGCCGGCCATCGGCCCGAGCCCGCCCATCTGCCAGAACAGCCATTGCATCGTCTCGTGGCGACCACGCAGATCGCTGCTCAGGAACTTGCCCGACTTCTCCGCCAGATAGACGAGGATGGCACCGGATTCGAACAGCGACAGCGGTGCCCCGCCGTCGGCGGGCGCATGATCGACGATGGCCGGAATGCGATTGTTCGGTGCGATCGCCAGGAACCCGGGCGCGAACTGCTCGCCAGCGCCGATGTTGATCGGCTTCAAGTTGTAGGGAAGGCCGGCTTCCTCGAGATAGATCGTGATCTTGTGACCGTTCGGCGTGGTCCAGTAGTAGAGGTCGAGCATGACGGCGCACCTTGCTCTGTTCGCGGAGGCGGCACCATAGCCCTACGGGCGCGCCGTGGCGACGCTCGTCACCACCGGCAAACGCGACGGATCGCGAGGATGTGAACGGATGACGCCGAAACTCACGCCGTAATGGCGATCTCGCGCGCATGCCGCGCAACGAGAGACGGGACTTCGGCGAAATCGTCGAAGGCTGCGGCGTGCTTCAGCTCCGCGAGCGGCGTCTTGCGATACCCGCCCGCGTAGAGCAGCAGAGGCACGCCCGCCGCGTCGGCTGTCGCCACGTCCACCTCGCTGTCGCCGACGTAGACGACCGGGCCGGCGCCCGCGCGCCGCGCGGCCTCGATCAGCGGTGCCGGATGCGGCTTGCGCTCGGGTAGCGTGTCGCCGCTGACGATCGCCGTGAACAATTCGCGCCAGCCGTGGGCGTCGAGTAGAACGAGGGTCGGCGCCAGCGGCTTGTTGGTGCACAGCGCGATGCTATGGCCCGCCTCGACCAGCGCGCGCATCGCCGCGCCGACGCCGGGGAACGGAATATTCGCTTCTCCCGGAGCCTGAGCATAAAGCTCCTCGAAGCGATGCAGTCGCTCCTCGAACTGCTCCAGGGCATAAGCGTACCGCGCCTTGAGCGCGCGCTCGAGGAAGGTCGGCGCGCCGTTGCCGATATAGCTGCGCGCTTCTGCGAGCGTGAGCTGATCGAGGCCAAGCTCGGCCATCTGGATGTTGGCGATATCGCGAATAGCGGCGGCGCTGTCGACGAGCGTGCCGTCGAGATCGAAAACGACGGCAGGCTTCACGCTGCGTCCTTCCATTTGATGGAGCAGCCCATGGACGGGATCTGCTCGGCGGGGCCTTTGCCCGTCTCGGCCACCTGCTTCATGGCGAGGAACAGGTCGCGCCGCAAGTCGGCGGGACCGGCTTCCTTGCGTGACGCGTCGAGGCGGCCGCGATACTGCAGGCCGAGGACCGCGTCGAACCCGAAGAAGTCGGGCGTGCAAACCGCGTCATAGGCTTGCGCCACGTCCTGCGCCTCGTCGTAGAGATAGGGAAACGTGAAGCCGTGCCGCGCGGCGAATGCCTTCATGTTGTCGAAGGAGTCGTCGGGGTAATGCGCCGCATCGTTGGACGAGATGGCGACCACACCGACGCCCATGGCCTGCAGCTCCTTCGCGTCGCGCACGATGCGATCGATCACCGCTTTCACATACGGGCAATGGTTGCAGATGAACATGACGAGCGTGCCGCGCTCGCCCTTCACATCGGCAAGCTTCCAGTTGCGGCCATCGACGCCGGGCAGGGCGAAGTCCGGCGCCTTCCATCCAAAATCACAGATCGGTGTTGCGACAGCCATTCGTGCGGATCTCCGTGTTGAACGGCTTAGATAGGCGCTGATCGAGCGGGAGAAAAGAGCGCACGCGACAACGCACGGCCATCGGCGGCGCGTGCACCCTCCATGCAGACCCGTTTCACGTCGAACCGGATGTCATGCCGCCTTGGCGCGCATCGCGGCATTGGCCGCGTCACGGATCGCCTTGATGTTCGTTCCGTAGGCCTGCGGATTGGACACCGAGCCGCCCTTGAACACGGCCGAACCGGCGACGAGCACGTCAGCGCCCGCGGCGGCGACGAGCGGAGCCGTCTCCGGCGTCACGCCACCGTCGATCTCGATGTGGATCGGGCGGTCGCCGATCATCTCGCGAAGGCGGCGAACCTTTGGCACCATGGCATGAATGAACGATTGACCGCCAAAGCCGGGGTTCACCGTCATCACGCAGATGAGGTCGATGCGGTCGAGAACGTATTCGATCGACTCCGCCGGTGTCGCGGGGTTGAGCGCGACGCCCGCCTTGGCACCCGCGGCGCGGATCGCCTGGAGCGTGCGGTCGAGATGCGGTCCGGCTTCGACGTGCGCGGTGATGACGTCGGCGCCGGCCTTGGCAAACGCCTCGATATAGGGATCGACCGGCGCGATCATCAGATGCACGTCCATCACGGTCTTCACGTGCGGACGGATCGCCGCGCACGTCTGCGGGCCGAACGTGATGTTGGGCACGAAGTGGCCGTCCATCACGTCGACGTGCACCCAGTCGCAACCCTGCGCCTCGATCGCCTCGCACTCCTTGCCGAAGTTGGCGAAGTCGGCCGAGAGGATCGACGGCGCGATCTTGATTCCTCGATCGAACTTGCTCATTGCTCGTCTCCTTGCCTCGAGCCGGGCGCGGTCGCTCGGCCGCGTCGGTCTGATGATACAGAACTGCCACCGAACAGGCGACCGCTTCGTCGGCTACGCACCGGGCCTTCCCGGTCCCATCGGATCGTCCAACCCGCCGGAGAAGACGCGGCTGGCGCGGATATCGACCTCGGAGATCGTCGACAGCGCCTTGGCGTCGAGCGGCCCTGTGGACGTTTCGAACAGGCGGTTCGCCTGGCGCAGACGCGCCCGGTCGAGCGCGTTGCGGATCGAGCGCGCATTGGCGAAGTGCGGCTGCGCGCGACGCTTGCGGATGTACTCCTCGAACGCCGTGTTGGCCGCGTCGTCGAACGTGTAGTTCTGCGCGCCGAGCATATTCCGGGCGATCGACAGCAGTTCGCCGTCCTCGTAGTCGGGGAACGTGATGTGGTGGGCGATGCGCGAGCGGAAGCCCGGGTTCGACGTGAAGAACTTGTCCATCCGGTCGGCATATCCGGCGAGGATCACCACGAGGTCGTCGCGGTTGTTCTCCATCACCTGCAGGAGGATTTCGATCGCCTCCTGGCCATAGTCGCGCTCGTTGTCCGGCCTGTAGAGATAATAGGCCTCGTCGATGAACAGCACGCCGCCCATGGCGCGCTTCAGAACTTCCTTGGTTTTCGGCGCGGTATGGCCGATGTACTGGCCGACGAGATCGTCGCGCGTGACCGACACCAGGTGCCCCTTGCGCACGTAGCCGAGTTTGTACAGCAGACCGGCCATCTTCAACGCCACTGTCGTCTTGCCCGTGCCCGGATTGCCGGTGAAGCTCATGTGAAGCGTCGGCGTGTCGTGCGCGAGGCCCATGCTCTTGCGCGCGCGCTCGACGATCAGCAGCGCCGCGATCTCGCGGATACGCTGTTTCACCGGCTTCAAACCGACAAGCTCGCGATCGAGCTCGGCGAGGATCTCGGCGACACCGGAATTCTGGAATTCCTCGGCAAGGTTGACGTGGGTTATCGGCGCGGGGGCAACGGCATTGCTCGACATTCTCGGTCTCGCTCCAGGCGTCAGTGATCCGTTGGTCTTGTTGTCGTGTCACTCGATGTCGGGAGGGAACGGGCCGCCGGCAAGGCGGCCCGTCCGTTTTGTCGTCGGATCGTCGCAGGATGGATCGCGGATCAGCGCGCCATCTTCCACGAGTAGGCCTGCGCGCGCGACTTCACGTCCGTCCGCGTCATATCGAGCTTCGGCTCGGTCTTCGGCCGATTGACGATGAACGACGTGCGCACCGTCTCCCAACCGCGCGTCGAGTCGAACGCGTTGATGCGGATGTAGGCCTCGGGATTGACCTTCTTGCACTCCGCGATCTCCATCATGATGCCCTTGGCATCCTTGAGATCGAACATCGGGTTGCCCCACATCTCCCAGTAGGTGTTACGGGGATGAGGATCGTCGGTGTACTCGATGCCGACGGCCCAGTTGTTGCGGAGGCAGTACTCGAGCTGCGACGAGATCTCCTCGTCGGTCAGATCGGGCAGGAACGAGAAGCAGCCTTGGGTAATGCGCATGATTTTGTCTCCTTGCTCTCGTTCGGATTACATCGCGACGCTCGGCGTCGGCACGAAGTCCGACGTGTCGGTCGAGGTGTAGTTGAAGGTGATGTCGCCCCAGACGTCGAGGGCGGCTTCGAGCGGCTTGCACCACTTGGCGGCGCGGCGCAGGATTTCCGGGCCCTCGTTCTTGATGTCGCGGCCCTCGTTGCGGGCGAATACCATCGCCTCGAGCGCGACGCGGTTGGCCGTGGCGCCCGCCTGGATGCCCATCGGGTGGCCGATGGTGCCGCCGCCGAACTGCAGGACGACGTCGTCGCCGAACAGATCGATGAGCTGGTGCATCTGGCCGGCGTGAATGCCGCCCGACGCCACCGGCATCACCTTGAGCGTATCGGCCCAATCCTGCTCGAAGAAGATGCCGCGTTGCAGGTCGACCTCGTTCTTCAGCTCGCGGCAGACGTTGTAGTAGCCCTGCACGGTCATCGGATCGCCCTCGAGCTTGCCGACGGCGGTGCCCGCGTGGATGTGATCGACGCCGGCGAGGCGCATCCACTTGGCGATGACGCGGAACGAGATGCCGTGGTTCTTCTGCCGCGTGTAGGTGCCGTGGCCGGCGCGGTGAAGGTGCAGGATCATGTCGTTCTGGCGGCACCACTCCGAGATCGACTGGATCGCGGTGTAGCCGATGATGAGGTCGATCATCACGATCACGGACCCGAGCTCCTTGGCGAACTCGGCGCGGCGATACATTTCCTCCATCGTGCCGGCGGTGATGTTGAGGTAATGGCCCTTCACCTCGCCCGTGTCGGCCGATGCCTTGTTGACGGCCTCCATGCAGTAGAGGAAGCGGTCACGCCAGTTCATGAACGGCTGCGAGTTGATGTTCTCGTCGTCCTTCATGAAGTCGAGGCCGCCCTTGAGGCCCTCGTACACGACGCGGCCGTAGTTCTTGCCAGAAAGGCCGAGCTTTGGCTTGGTCGTGGCGCCGAGCAGCGGACGGCCGAACTTGTCGAGACGCTCGCGCTCGACGACGAGGCCGGTCGGCGGCCCCTTGTACGTCTTCACGTAGGCGACCGGGAAACGCATGTCCTCGAGACGCGCGGCCTTGAGCGGCTTGAACGAGAACACGTTGCCGATGATCGACGCCGTGAGGTTGGCGATCGAGCCGGGCTCGAACAGGATGAGGTCGTAGGCGACGTAGCAGAAGTACTCGCCCGGGCGGCCCGGAACCGGATCGACCTTGTAGGCCTTGGCGCGATACTGGTCGGCCGCGGTGAGACGGTCGGTCCAGACCACCGTCCAGGTGGCGGTGGAAGATTCGCCAGCGACGGCGGCGGCCGCCTCGATCGGGTCGACGCCTTCCTGGGGCGTGATACGGAACAGCGCGATGATGTCGGTATCCTTGGGCACGTAGCCCGAGTCCCAGTAGCCCATCTGCGCGTATTTCAGCACGCCAGCCTTGTAGCGTTGCGCGCCACGGATCTCTGTCTTGTTGCCTTCGCCCATCGAACGCTCCTTTGCGTCTCTCTCTCTGTCTACCGGTTATTGCTTGTGTGGTTGCGGCCGCTACCGGCCGGTCTTCAGGCCGCCTTGGCGACGCCGATCTTCGGATCGAGCGCGCCTTTGGCGTAGAGTTTCGCCATCTCACTCATCGGGATGACCTTGATCTTCGATGCGTTGCCGGCGGTGCCGAACGCCTCGAAACGGTCCTTGCAGACCTTCGCCATCGCATCCATGGCGGGCTTCAGGAACTTGCGCGGATCGAACTCCGACTTGGCCGTGGTCGCGATGCGGCGGAACTCCGCGGTGCCGGCGAGACGCAGGTCGGTATCGATGTTGACCTTGCGCACGCCCATCTTGATGCCGCGCACGATCTCCTCGACCGGCACGCCATAGGTTTCCTTCATCTCGCCGCCGAACTTGTTGAACACTTCCTGCCACTCCTCGGGCACGGACGACGATCCGTGCATGACGATGTGGGTGTTCGGCAGCTTCTTGTGGATCGCCTCGATGACGTTCATGGCGAGAACCTCGCCCGTCGGCTTGCGCGTGAACTTGTAGGCGCCGTGCGAGGTGCCGATGGCGACGGCGAGCGCGTCGACCTTCGTTTCAGCGACGAAGCGCATCGCCTCGTCGGGATCCGTCAGCAGCATGGACTTGTCGAGCTTGCCCTCGAAGCCATGGCCATCCTCGGCCTCGCCGTGCCCGGTCTCCAGGCTGCCGAGGCAGCCGAGCTCGCCTTCGACGGACGCGCCGACCATGTGCGCGAGGTCCGCGACCTGCTTGGTGATGGCGACGTTGTAGTCGTAGTCGGCCGGCGTCTTGGCATCTTCCTTCAGCGAGCCGTCCATCATCACCGAGGTGAAGCCGTTCTGGATCGCGGAGAGGCAGGTGGCGACGTTGTTGCCGTGGTCCTGATGGATGCAGATCGGGATCTGCGGATACATCAGCTCGAGCGCTTCCATCATCTTGGAGAGCATGATGTCGTTGGCGTAGGAGCGCGCGCCGCGCGATGCCTGGATGATGACGGGGCTGTCGGTCTTCTTGGCCGCGTCGAGGATCGCCAGGCCCTGCTCCATGTTGTTGATGTTGAACGCCGGCACGCCGTAGCCGTACTCGGCCGCGTGATCGAGAAGCTGGCGCAGTGTGATGCGGGCCATTGGTGTTTCCTCCAGTGTGTCAAGGACGCTTGCGCCCTTCCTCGTGTGGTACGGGTTGGAGCGAAGCGGCCCCAACCCGCGGTCATGTCGTCCGGCCGTCATCGCGACGGCCGCCAGCGCGGCTCATGATTTCAGGGCCGCCACGCCCGGCAGCGTCTTGCCCTCGAGCCATTCGAGGAAAGCGCCACCGGCGGTCGAAACGTAGGTGAACTTGCCGGCGACGCCGGCGGCATTGAGTGCCGCTACCGTGTCGCCACCGCCGGCGACGGCGAGCACCTTGCCGGATTGCGCAAGTTCGGCCGCCTTGCGCGCCGCAGCGTTGGTCGCCGCATTGAACGGCTCGAGCTCGAAGGCGCCGAGCGGTCCGTTCCATACGATCGTCTTCGCCGAGGCGAAGCGATCCGCGATCAACGCCACCGTCTTCGGACCTGCGTCGAGGATCATCGCGTCCGCCGGGCACTGGTCGGCCGGCACGGTCTCGTTGGCCGCGTGCGCCTTGAACTCGCGCGCCACCACGACATCGACCGGCAGAACGATCTCGCAGCCCTGCTCCTTCGCCGCCGTGATGACCGCGCGTGCCGTGTCGGCGAGATCGTGCTCGCAGAGCGACTTGCCGACAGGCTTGCCGAGGGCGGCGAGAAACGTATTCGCCATGCCGCCGCCGATCACGATCTGATCGACCTTCTTGATGAGGTTGCCGAGCAGGTCGAGCTTGGTGGAAACCTTGGCGCCACCGACGACGGCCACCACCGGACGCTCCGGTGAGGACAACGCCTTCTCGAGCGCCGTCAGCTCCGCCTCCATCAGCCGGCCCGCGGCTGACGGCATCAGATGCGCGATACCCTCGGTCGAGGCGTGGGCGCGATGCGCGGCCGAGAAGGCGTCGTTGACGAAGATGTCGCCGAGCGTGGCGAGATCGCGGGCATAGTCGGCGTTGTTCTTCTCCTCGCCGACGTGGAAGCGCACGTTCTCGAGCAGCAGAACCTTGCCGGGCTCGAGTGCGCGAGAGACCGCGGCATCGACGCTCTGGCCATCGTTACCGGCGAACAGCACCGGCGCACCGATGGCTGTCTCCAGCGGCCCGCGCAGCATGGCGACCGAAAGCTCGGGTACCACCTTGCCCTTCGGACGCCCCATGTGCGCCAACAGGATCGGCTTGCCGCCCTTGGCGAGAATGTCCCGCACCGTCGGCACGATGCTGCGGATGCGCGTGTCGTCGGTCACCCTGCCGTCCTGAACCGGCACGTTGATGTCGACGCGCACGAGGACGCGCTTTCCGTTGAGGTCGAGATCGTCGAGCGTTTTGAAGTTGCGCATGTGTCCCTCCCCCGTGCTCAAGCGATCACGCGGCGCGCTGCATCCGCCATCTTTTCGGCGGTGATGCCGAAGTGCTCGCAGAGTTGCGGCGCGGGTGCCGAGGCACCGAACCCCGTCATGCCGATGAAGGCGCCCTTGTCGCCCGTCCACCGCTCCCAGCCGAGACCTGCCGCAGCCTCGATGGCGACACGCGGCGCCGAACCGAGGACGGATGCGCGATAGGCCGCATCCTGGCTCGCGAACAGCTCCCAGCACGGCATCGACACGACGGCCGTCTTGATCCCCTCCTTGGCGAGGATGTCCGCCGCCTTGACGGCGAGCTCGAGCTCGGTGCCCGTGCCGATCAGCGTTACGTCACGCTTGCCGCCTTCCGCCTCGCGCAGCACATACGCGCCCTTCGCGGAGAGGTTTTCGTCGGTGTGCGTGGTCCGCAGCGTCGGCACCGCCTGGCGTGAAAGGGCCAGAACCGACGGCGCATCCTTCGTCTCGAGTGCGACCAGCCAGCACTCGGCCGTCTCGACCGGGTCGGCCGGACGGAACACGAGCGTGTTCGGCGTCGCGCGCAGCATGGCGAGATGCTCGACCGGCTGGTGCGTCGGGCCGTCCTCGCCGAGGCCGATCGAGTCGTGCGTCATGACGTAGACGACGCGCTGCTCCATCAGCGCGGAGAGACGCATCGCGCCGCGCGCATAGTCGGTGAAGACCATGAAGGTGCCGCCGTAGGGAATGAAGCCCTTGTGCAGCGCAATTCCGTTCATCGCCGCGGCCATGCCGTGCTCGCGCACACCGTAATGCATGTAGCGGCCCGTGAAGTCCGTCGGCGTCACGGAACGCTGGCCCTTGGTGACGGTGTAGTTGGAGTGCGTGAGATCGGCCGAACCGCCGAGCGTCAGCTCGGTTGCCGCGTTGACCACGCCGAGCACCATCTCCGATGCCTTGCGGGTCGCGACTTTCGGCGCCGTCGTCGACAACTCCTGCTTGTAGGCGTTCATCTTGGCGACGAAGTCGGCCGGAAGATCGGTGGCGACCTGCGCCTCGAACGCGCCGCCCTTCGGCGAAGCCTTCACGCGCGCGGACCATGCGGCGCGCGTAGCGGCACCGCGCGACGAGATCTCGCGCCATGCGGAGAGGATGGGCTCCGGCACCACGAACGGCTCGTAGCTCCAGCCGAGCTTCTCTCGCGCGCCTTTGATTTCCTCGGCACCGAGCGGTTCACCGTGCGCCTTCGCGGTTCCTGCGCGTGTCGGCGCGCCGAACCCGATCACCGTTCGGCACGCGATCATCGACGGCTTGTCGGTGACGGCACGCGCCGCCTCGATCGCCTTCTCGATCGCCGCCGGGTCGTGGCCATCGACCTTGGAGACATGCCAGCCGGATGCATCGAAGCGCTTCACCTGGTCGGTCGAGGTGGCGAGGCTCGTCGGGCCGTCGATCGAAATCTCGTTGTCGTCCCACAGCACGATGAGCTTGCCGAGCTTGAGATGCCCGGCGAGGTCGATCGCCTCGTGGCTGATGCCTTCCATCAGGCAGCCGTCACCGGCGATCACGTAGGTGTAGTGATTGACCAGATCGTCGCCGAAGCGCGCCGCGAGCAGCTTCTCCGCGATCGCCATGCCGACCGCCGTCGAGATGCCCTGGCCGAGCGGACCCGTCGTCGTCTCGATGCCGAGCGCATGACCGTACTCGGGATGGCCGGCCGTCCGCGCGCCGAGCTGGCGGAACGACTTCAACTGGTCGATACCCATGTCGTCATAGCCGAGCAGGTAGTGCACGGCGTATTGCAGCATCGAGCCGTGCCCGGCGGAGAGCACGAAGCGATCGCGGTCGGCCCAGTCGGGGCGCGACGGGTCGATGTTCATGAAGCGCTTGAATAGGACAGCGGCGACGTCCGCCATGCCCATCGGCATGCCCGGATGACCCGATTTGGCCTTCTCGACGGCATCCATCGCGAGCGCGCGGACCGCGTTCGCCATGTCCCGGTAGTTCACCGCCGAAGCGTCGGCGGCTGTCTTGTCGGCGATATTCATCTTTTTATCTCCCTCATCCTCTCAAGACGCGCGCCGTCTGGTCTCGATCAGTCGGTGGATCATCGGCGTCAGGATGAGCTGCATAGCGAGATCGAGCTTGTTGCCCGGAATGACGATCGAGTTGGCGCGCGACATGAAGCTGTTGCTTATCATCGACACGAGGTAAGGGAAATCGATGCCGCGCGGCGTCCTGAAGCGGATCACGACCATCGATTCGTCGGGGGTCGGGATCCAGCGGGCGATGAACGGATTCGACGTGTCTACGGTCGGCACGCGCTGGAAATTGATGTCCGTCTCCGCAAACTGCGGGCAGATGTAGTTGATGTAGTCCGGCATGCGACGAAGGATGGTGTCGGTGACCGCTTCGGTGGAGTAGCCGCGGGCGGCCCGATCGCGGTGAATCTTCTGTATCCATTCGAGATTGATGACGGGGACGACGCCGATCTTGAGGTCGGCGAACTTGGCGACGTTCACCTTGTCCGTGACGACGGCGCCGTGCAGGCCCTCGTAGAACAGGATGTCGCTGCCCGGGGCCATGTCCTTCCAGGCCGTGAAGGTGCCGGGCGGAGATCCGAGCACCTCGGCCTCGCGGTCGTCGTGAACGTAATGGCGTGTCTTGCCCTTGCCGGTCTCGCCGTAGGTCCGGAAAACCGTCTCCAGCTCCTCGAGCAGGTTCGCCTCGGGGCCGAAATGGGAGAAGTTGTTGTTGCCGGCCTTGGCCGCCTCGGCCATCGCCGCCTTCATGTCGGCGCGGTTGTAGCGATGGAAGGCGTCACCTTCGATCATGGCGGCGGTGATGCCCTCGCGCCGGAAGATCTGCTCGAAGGTGTGCTTGACGGTCGAGGTGCCCGCACCGGAAGACCCGGTGACCGAGATGATCGGATGCTTTGCAGACATTGAATATCTCTCTTGAGTATCAGACCCGGAACAGACCGCGCTCACTGAAGAGCGGCGATTTCTGATCGCGCGTCGAAATTTCGGTGTGGTAGCGCGCGATGCGGGCGACCTTGTCGGCCGATCCGAAGACCAGCGGAACGCGCTGGTGCAGGCTGGCCGGCTGGATATCCATGATGCGCGTCACGCCGTCGGTCGCCGCGCCACCCGCCTGCTCGAACACGAGCGCCATCGGGTTGGCCTCGTAGACGAGGCGCAGGCGGCCATTCTCGTAGCCCTTGCGGCTGTCGCGCGGGTAGATATAGACGCCGCCGCGCACCATGATGCGGAACGCTTCCGCCACCATCGACGCCACCCAGCGCATGTTGAAGTCCTGGCCGCGAGGCCCCTCGGTGCCGGCGACGAGATCGTCGATGTAGTCGCGGATGGGCTTCGGCCAGAAGCGATAGTTCGAGGCGTTGATCGCGTATTCACGCTTCGACTGCGGCACCCGGATATCGGCGGTTGCATACGGGAGGGTTCCGTTGCCCTGGACGAGGGGGGAGACGTGGGTTGCCGCCTTCAACCGCCCGGACAGAGCCGTGTGCGGACCGGTGATAAAA
>CALMPK010000124.1 GCA_937873575.1 uncultured Hyphomicrobiaceae bacterium | reverse complement strand
CGATCAAGAGTTTCGTCGTTCTCATCGTCATGTCCTCCTCAGCGCACCTTCACGACCGCAAGCTCTTCGCCGTCCGGCCCCATCACGTGCGTGGAGCAGGCAAGGCAAGGATCGAAGCTGTGGATCGTGCGCAGAATCTCGACCGGTTCCTCCGCCCGCTCGACCTTGGTGTTCATGAGCGAGGCCTCGAAGGCACCGATGTTGCCCTTGTTGTCGCGCGGCGAGCCGTTCCAGGTGGTCGGCACGACGCACTGGTAGTTGTCGATCTTGGTGTCCTTGATGCGGATCCAGTGCGCCAGCGCGCCGCGCGGTGCCTCCGTGTAGCCGACGCCCTTGACCTCCTTCGGCCAGGTCTTGGGATCGAACTTCTCGGTGTTGGCGGTCGCGGAATCGCCGGCCTTGATGTTGGCGATGAGCTTCTGGAAGAAGTACTTCTGCTTGCGCGCGCACCACTGTGCCTCGAGCGCGCGTGCCGCGGTGCGGCCGAGCGTCGAGAACAGCGCCTCGAGCGGCACATTGAGCGCCTTGAGAGTCTGGTCGACCTGCTCCTTGATCTCGGCATGGCCCTGAGCGTAGCCGACGACGTAGCGGGCGAGCGGCCCCACCTCCATCGCGTGCCCGCGCCAGCGCGGCGCCTTGATCCAGGAGTACTTCGCGCTCTCGTCGAGCTGGATGATGTTGGTCTTGGTGCCCTGCGCCTTGGCGCCGAGCTTGTAGTTCGGCTCGGTGATGCCGTCCCACGGGTGCAGGCCCTTCGACTCGTCGGGATACTTGTACCAGGAGTGGGGAACGAACTCCTGGACCTGCTCGGGATCGCGGCAATCGACCGGGTGCACTTCCGACAGCTTGCCGTTGATGATGGCGCCCGAGGGCATCATCAGGTTCTTCGGCGAATAGTCGTTGGGGCGATCGGGAATATCGCCGTAGGCGAGCACGCTGGTACCCGAGAGACCGCCGCCATAGAGCCAGCCCTTGTAGAACGAGCCGATGGCGATGATGTCGGGTATGTAGACGTTCTCGATGAAGTCGATCGTGCGGTCGATGACGCCTGCGACGTAGTTGAGGCGCTCCATGTTGAGGGGCGCGCCAGCCGCCAATTCGCCGTCAATATTGATGGCGCACGGGACGCCGCCGACGAGCCAGTTCGGATGCGTATCCTTGCCGCCGAAGATCGTGCGCGTCGTCATGATCTCCTTCTGGAAGTCGAGCGCTTCCAGATAGTGCGTCACCGCCATCAAGTCGGCTTCCGGCGGCAGCAGGTAAGCCGGATTTGTCCAATAGCCGTTCTTGAACGGACCGAGCTGGCCGCTCTCGACGAACCGCTTCAGCCGGTTCTGGATATCGCGGAAGTAGCCGGGCGAAGACTTGGGATGGTTCGGCCCCGTCTGCATCTGCAGCTCGCTGGTCGCCTTGGGGTCGGCCTTGAGCGCGTTGACCGGGTTCACCCAGTCGAGGGCATGAAGGTGATAGAAGTGGACGAGGTGGTCGTGGATCTGCAGCGAGAGCTGCATGATGTTGCGGATCGAGTTCGCATTGTCGGGAATGGCGATCTTCAGCGCATCCTCGACCGCGCGCACGGATGTGAGCGCGTGCGTCCCGGTGCAGACGCCGCAGATCCGCTGGACGAAGGCCCAGGCGTCGCGCGGGTCGCGGCCCTTCAGAATGACCTCGAGGCCGCGCCACATGGTCCCTGTCGAGACTGCGTTGCGGATGATGTTGTTGGCATCCACGTTCACTTCGCAGCGCATATGGCCTTCGATGCGCGTGACCGGATCGACGACGACGCGTTTGCCGGAATCGTCGAGTGTGAAGCCATTCGGTGTCTGGATCGTCGGCATCAGACGTCACCTCCCTTTTGACGCGCCCGTTTGACGGCGCTTACGGCGGCGCGCGCGGCAGCAGCGGCGCCGACCACGGTTGCGGCCTTCGCGCCGATCTCGTCGGCATTCGCTTCGACGCCGAAGCCATGCACGTCGGTCAGCCGGTCATAGAAGCCGCCCTTGTCCCAGAAGCCGTCCTCCGAGCAGCCGATGCACGGGTGCCCCGCCTGGATCGGGAACGAGAGGCCGCCGTTCCAGCGAACGGTGGAGCAGGCGTTGTAGGTGGTCGGACCCTTGCAGCCGACCTTGTAGAGGCAGTACCCCTTGCGTGCGCCCTCGTCGTCGAAGCTCTCGACGAACTGGCCGGCGTCGAAATGCGGCCGGCGGTAGCACTTGTCGTGGATGCGCTGCGAATAGAACATCTTCGGCCGCCCCTGGCGGTCGAGCTCGGGGAACTTGTCGAACGTGAGGATGTAGGTGATCACCGCCGTCATCACCTCGGCGATAGGCGGGCAGCCGGGCACCTTGATGATCGGCTTGTTGGCAAGACCCGGCACCTTGTGCACGGGGGTCGCGCGGGTCGGGTTCGGCCGGGCCGCCTGCACGCAACCCCACGACGCGCACGACCCCCATGAGATGATGCCCTTGGCATGCGTCGCCGCGTAGCGGAGCTGCTCGACGAACGGCTTGCCGCCGATGATGCAGTACATGCCGTCCTCGTCGAGCGGAGGATTGCCCTCGACGGCGAGCAGGTAGTTGCCTTTGTAGTTCTCGACGATCTCGTGGACGATCGCCTCGGCCTGCTGGCCAGCCGCCGCCATGATCGTGTCGTCGTAGTCGAGCGAGATCATCGACAACACCACATCCTTGGCGAGCGGATGGGCGGAGCGGATGAAGCTCTCCGAGCAGCACGTGCACTCGAGGCCGTGCAGCCACAGCACCGGAATGCGCGGCTTCGTCTCCATGGCGTGCGCGATCTGTGGCGCGAAGTCCGGTCCGAGACCGAGGGCGGCCGCCGTCAGGCTGCAATACTTGAGGAAGCTGCGGCGGGTGATCCCCTGCCGGCGCATCACCTCGTAGAACGTTTCTGTCATGGTCTCTGCCGTGCCTCCTTGCTCGCTCTCCCCGAGGACGCCGGTTTTCCCCGTGCGCCGGTTGATTAACCGTCAGGGGAAAAAGCAAGGCCCGTACCAAATCTACTTTCTCATTATTTGTCGGCTACTTGAGTGAATTTTACGCGCCCTTCGCGGCGCACCAATTGAAAGCCTCGAGATGCGCTTGCGCGGGCAAGTGCAAGCAAGGCTTCCACGCTACCTCTCAGCTTTTCGCCTTCTGAGTGACGGGCCCGGGGGCGGCGCTTCGCGGGCTCGCGCCAAATGCAGTGGCGCTTACGCCAAGGGGGGGCCCCTGCGCGTGGCGTCTTCCGGTCCGCCGCGTCCTCGCGACGGAGCAGGCTCAATCACCAGCGCTTAGGCTCAACCGCTGCGTAAACCGTCTTTCGACGAGCCGCTCGCAACGGGGCATCGGCGCTCGGCCCCACACGCTCCGCTGGCACGGAAGCTGCTCTTACCCCGGCACGCAGAAGCGGCAGCCGGCAATCTGTGCCGTCCGCGGACGCAATCACGAACGCGAGGCCCGGACAACACCGGACCGCGCCTCCCAGCGGGTTGTATCGAGAATGAAAGCAAAGACCAGCCAAGCTCTCTACGCCTACTGGAACGAGGTGCGCCAAGGCCGCCTTGCGCCGCGCCGCTTCGACATCGAGCCGTCAAGGATCACGCCGGTGCTGTCGGAGACGTTCATTCTGGAGCGCCTCGACGCCGAGACCTATCGCTATCGCCTCGCTGGCACGCGCGTGTGTGAGTTGCTCGGAACTGAGCTGCGCGGCACCAATTTTCTCGAGGGCTGGCATGGCGAGGACTCTCTATCCCTCGCCCGCCTCCTGCAGACGGCGGCGCAGCAGGGTGGCGTTGTGCTTCTGACGTTCGAGACATTCGCCTTCGGCCAGCCAGCGGCCGTTTTCGAGTGCGTGCTGCTGCCCTTGCTTCACACCCGCGAAAAGGTCGAGCGGTTCCTCGGTGGCCTCACCGCCGTCTCGATCGCCGATCCTGTCCCAGAGGAACGCACCACCAGCCGACGCCTTGGCCACGCCGAGATCATCTGGCCGGACGGCAAGCCCCACGCCGTCGTCGCCTCTCTCAGCCGCCAGTCACCCTTCCTGCCCCATATTCGTAACGCTCGCGTCGTGCGCTCCGAGCGCCGCCAGTTCCGCGTCTACGAGGGCGGCCTCGGCAAGGCCGATCGCAAGGAAATCTAGGGCGCTTGCCGCCCCGTTGGCGGCCCTGCCCGCCAAGTCCTCCTTCCCCGAAACCGCAAAGACGTGCTCGACGCGGCTTGAGGCTGGTTCGCGCCGATCCGGCGCAACTGGCTGATTACCGGCTCCTATTCGCCATCGCGCATGACCGGCCACGCCCGGCTCCGTGAGTTGCAGCGGCAGCAACCTCTAGGTGCACCTGACGCCGCTGTCTCAAAAACGCCCCGCCCGTTAGCCGATCGTTAAGGGCATGCCCCGATACTGCACGAGGGGCCATCGCTGGCCCGTCGCGGTCAACATTGCGACCGCGCCTGAACGGTTCGATGCTCGGCAGGAAATGCGTTGATGCCACCACATGCTCTCAGTTTCCGCAGGAAAGAATTCAGCCCCCTCCAGCGCTCCGCCGAGGACCGGCGGCGCAACAAGCGCTATCCCCTTCCGCTGATCGGACGCTTCATGCGTCCCGATCGCCACGAATATCCCTGCCGCCTGATCGACATCTCGGTCGGCGGCGCAGCGTTCTCGAGCCCGGTGCAGCTCGAGATCGGCGAACCCATCATCGCCTATATCGACGAGATCGGCGGCCTCGAGGGCGCCGTCGCGCGCGTGTTCGAAGGCGGCTTCGCCATCAACCTGCGCGCCACGCGCCACAAGCGCGAGAAGCTTGCCGCGCGCATCACCTGGCTCATCAACCGCCAAGAGATCGAAGGTCTCGAGGCGCGCGCCCACGACCGTGTCGCCCCCGGCAACAGCCAGAGCTCGCTCCGGCTCGCCGACGGCGTCGTGGTCAAGTGCAGCCTGATCGACGTGTCGCTGTCCGGCGCGTCGGTCGCAACCGAGGTGCGTCCATCAATCGGCTCGGAGGTCGTCGTCGGCAAGCTCCGGGCCCGGGTGATGCGCCATCACGAACGCGGGATCGGCGTCCGCTTCCTGGACATCCAGGAACCGGAAGCCCTGCGGAGGTATTTCGGCTGAAGCTGGCCCGCCAGGCGGCCATCGCCGCGCAACGCCCAGGATTCGACGTTACTTCGATGAAAATCGTGAAGGCCGCCGCGAGAATTTCGGGTTACTCTGGCTCTGTCAACACGGGGTATGTGATGTTGCGTTGGTCATTTTCAGTCGCTCTCGTAGCGTTGGCCGGACTTGCCGCGCCCTCTTCCGTGCACGCAAATCCAGCAAACAAAACAAAGGGTTACGTGACGCCCGCTTCGGGCTTCATGCGCATCTTCGGGCTTTCCCAGGCGCCCTACGGCTTTGTTCGCTTCTGCGAGACGAACCCGGATCAGTGCATCAGCCGGGGCAACGAAGATGCCCGTGTCGACGCCACGCCCGAGCGCCTCAGCGAGCTCGACGACGTCAACCGCACCACCAACCACAACATCAAGCCGATGACCGACCTCGAGCTCTACGGGGTCAACGAGTACTGGACGCTGCCGCGCACGGCTGGCGATTGCGAGGATTACGCGCTGCTGAAGCGCCAGCTCCTGATGCGGCGCGGATGGCCGTCTAGCTCCCTGCTGCTGACGGTGGTGCGCGACGAGCGCGGCGAGGGGCATGCGGTGCTCACCGCGCGCACGGCCCAGGGCGATTTCGTGCTCGACAACAAGACGGACAGCGTGCGGCTCTGGCACCAGACGCCCTACGAGTTCGTGATGCGCCAGAGCTATCTGAACCCCAAGGTCTGGGTCGCGCTGGAGGCCGGCGATGCCGTCCGTCCGGCGGCACTCGCGGGCGTCGAGCCGCGCCATTGAGGCCGGGTGACACCGCTTGCCGGCGCGCAACCCCGCAACGGGCTTGAAATGCACATCGGCCGGCCGCACCTGCGGACCGGCCGATTGTTCTTCTAAGGCTCAGTCTGAGGCCCAGGTCGGCGCCACCAAGGTACGCCCGAAATCTAGAGTGTCATCGACTTCGATTGATTAGCATTCGGCCGCCCTCAAAGCCGTCGAGAGCGCGCTAAAACATGATCTTAGGTTGCGATTCACGCCTTCGAAGGAGGTGCCGGGCACTTCCCTCTCAACCCGTCGCACCCTAGCGCATCAATCCTGTTCGTCGCGCACGAGCCCGGCGGCGAACCGCCGCCAATTCTGCACATAGCGGCCCGCCGCCGCGCTGAAGCGCTCCACGTCGGCCTCGGAAAGCTCGCGAACCACGCGGCCTGGGGAGCCGAGCACCATCGAGCGCGGCGGGATCACCTTGCCCTCGGGGATCAGCGTGTTGGCACCGATCAGGCAACCCTCGCCGATCTGTGCGCCGTTGAGGATGATCGAACCGATGCCGACGAGGCTGCGCGTACCGATGCGGCAACCGTGCAGCATCACCATATGGCCGATCGTGCAGTCCGGCTCGATGTACATCGGAAAGCCCGGGTCGGTGTGCAGAACGCAGCCTTCCTGGATGTTCGAACGCGCTCCGATCCGGATCTCCTCGTTGTCGCCGCGGATCATGGTGCCGAACCAGACGCTGGCGTCCTCCTCCAGCACCACGTTGCCGACGACGACGGCGTTTGGCGCGATCCAGAACCGGCCGGGGCCGGGCGTGCGCACCCGCACCCCATCAAGTGCATAGCGTGTCATGCGCCTTCGAGGTCCATCTCCAGGATCGCCATCTGAACCTGATACTCGACCTCGCCGTCCTCCTCGATGCGGTAGAGAGTGGCGACGAAATCGTCCTTGATGAAGATCTCGGCCATGTCCTTCTTGCGCGGCTGCGCACGCACCTCGAGCGTATCGGCGCCGAATGTCTTGCGCAGATACGACTGCAGGCGGGCCAATTCATCCTTGGTCACGATCGGTAAGCTCCCTCTTCCAAGCCGTGCTGCGAGAGCCTCAGGCGTCGCCATCGGCCTTGGAGCCGCAACCGCAATCCTCGGGTGTGAGACCCTGGTCCATGTTGCGCGACGGCTCCGAGCAGCCGGCAGGGCCTACCACCTTGGCCGGCACCCCGGCAACCGTCGTGTTGTGGGGCACGGTCGCCAGGACGACGCTGCCGGCGGCGACGCGCGAGCAGTTCCCGACGTAGATGTTTCCGAGAATCTTGGCGCCGGCGCCGACCAGCACGTTGTTGCCGATCTTGGGATGCCGGTCGCCGGTCTCCTTGCCGCTGCCGCCGAGCGTCACCGAATGCAGGAACGAGCAGTTGTCGCCGATCACCGCCGTCTCGCCGACGACGAAACCTGTGGCATGG
>CALMPK010000123.1 GCA_937873575.1 uncultured Hyphomicrobiaceae bacterium | reverse complement strand
AGGCCGGACGGCTTGGGGGGGATGGCGCTTGTCGAGGCGGGGATGTTGTTTCCCCCGCGTTGGGCGGGGCCCAGGGGGGGGGAACCGGTGGGGGCCGGGTTTTTTCCCCCGCCACGCCGCTAGAGTCCGATCCGGCGGCAAGAAACGCTGGCAAGTGCCCGACCGGCGAGTCGGCGCGAGGCGCGAAGGAATGACTGCGTCACCAGCCATGCAAGTCGCGGCGTCGATGGAGCTGCTCTCGAAAACGGTCTTACGCGCCCAGGTTCATCGCTTGCTTTTCTGCGTTCAGACGATCATAGTTCAATAATTATTGAACAGTTGAAATATCATGGATGAAGATCAAGCTCTTGGAGCTTTTGCAGCACTCTCCCAGGAAACAAGGCTGCGGATCGTCCGGCTGCTTATCACTGCGGGAGCTGAGGGCATGGCCGCAGGAACTATCGCGGCTGCGCTCGATGGCTCGGCAGCTTCCAGAGTTTCATTTCATCTCACCCATTTGGAACAGGCGGGGCTGATCATCAGCCGGCGCGAAGGCCGCTCGATCATCTACAGCGCCATTTTTCCCGCCCTGTCCGATTTGGTCGCCTTCCTCATGCGCGACTGCTGCGAAGGTCATTGCGAGGTTTGTGATCGCGCCATTGCTCTGTTCGCGCAATGCACCGGCCGCCCAACCGCCGGCGCAAAGACTGTGCGGCGGAAGCTGGTCTGCAACTGATTCTCATACCCGCGTCTCTGACCATCAAGCGATAGTGACATGACTGCTCTGCGTGACCGCCTCGAAACCCAACAGGTAAAAATCTACTTTGGCACGATCATCGTCGCCGTGCTGCTCTCGCTCGCCATCCCTGCGACGATTAAGCTGGAAGCCACCATCAACCCTGCTTTGGCGTTGATGTTGTTCGTGACCTTTTTGCAAGTGCCGCTGGCTGATCTAGGTCGCGCATTCTTACAGCTACGCTTTCTCGCCGCCCTACTGTTCGCTAACTTTGTCGCAATGCCGCTGCTGGTGCTGGGATTGATCCAGTTCTTGCCGCCCGAACCCATGGTGCGGCTCGGGGTGCTGTTCGTGTTGCTCACGCCGTGCATCGATTATGTTGTAACGTTTTCCCATATCGGGCGAGCGGACGCGAAGCTGCTGCTTGCCTCAACACCCGCCTTGCTCGTGCTGCAAATGTTGCTGCTTCCCATCTATCTCGGCCTGTTCCTCGGAGAGGATGCAGCCGATCTGGTCCATATAGGGCCGTTCCTACACGCCTTTGTCTGGCTGATCGCCATTCCGCTTGTCCTTGCGGCACTCGTCCAACTTGGCGCCGCCTACAACGCCAAGGCGAAGACGTTCTCCGGTCTCCTCGGGCTTTTGCCAGTGCCTGCCACGGCATTCGTCCTATTCATGGTGTTCGCGTCGGTCGTACCGCAGCTTAGCCTCACGTTCGATAGTGCGCTGCGAGCGGTGCCGATCTATATGGCTTACGCTGTATCTGCGCCGTTGATTGGGTGGGGCATTGGACGACTGGCGGGACTAAATACGCCAGCTGGGAGGGCAATCGCATTCAGTGCCGCCACCCGCAATTCTCTGGTGGTTCTGCCACTGGCGTTCGCCGTCCCAAATGCAATGCCGTTGCTGCCTGCGATCATCGTAGCGCAGACAGTGGTTGAGCTTGTTAGCTCGCTATTCTACATGCGAATAATGCCGAGAATTGGCAACGGCAGAATCGCTGCAGTTCCATAGTCTGGACGCCAAGCAACCGGCTCTCCGCGATCGCGGCGCCGACATAGATCAACACCCACTGCGCCAAGGCTCAAACCTCACATCTCAGCTCGTCCGCCGCATCCCTGGCGGGCCGCCGGGAATCAGAAAAGCCGGATCACGAAAGATTCTAACATTGGCCACGTCAACGCTGCCGTCAGAATAACGCTCGCTGCCAGCAATGCCGTGATCGTGGTCCTCGCCGGCCTTCGCCGCGTCTTGATGGACTGGAAGACGACGAGCAGCCAAGCCATTGCGACGAGGCCTGCAGCGGCAAATGCTGCCCACGAATAGAGTCCTGCAAACCACGCGAGAACCCCGCCGCTGGACGCAAGAAAGGCTGCCGGCAAGGCAAACGGCAGCACGCAACACACGCCGCAGGCCAAAGCGCCGCCCGCAACGACGATGGCGCTCGTCGTCGCAAACCGGGTGACGGATTTCCCGTCCCTTACCGGCCCCGGCGGATGAGACTCGACAATCTGGGTCATGCTCGTGCGGCCCCCGTACAGGCGCACGCATTTGAGACGGCTGCGCTCGGAACGAAGGGGGCGAATACCGCATCGGCGAACTCGCGGGCCGCTTCAGGCGCCTCGATCACGACACGCACGACGTTTGCGGTTTCTGTAACGGCAAACTTGAGAAAGGCGCAGCATTCCTCTTCACCGCGAACCATCGCCAGCACTTGCGACCGGGCGTCGCGGGCATACTCGAGATGGAGTCGAAGGTCATCGCGGCCGGACGCCGTAAGAGCGCGGCGGTTCAGGTCAGCTATGGACGCAACGCGATCTGAAAAATCCGCGCCGGTCAGGGTGCAGGCGATGACAGGTTCATCGACGAGCTCTGGCATGAAAAACTCCGTTCAACAGGACGTGAAGCGGCTTGGTCGGCTTCCGCTGGATGTGAACGTAGTTCTTCAAGTAACTTGAAGTTCAAGACCCCAGGGAGGGGAATTTGTCATGGCTTTCAAGATCGGCGCGCTGGCGGAAAAGACCGGGACCAATACGCCCACCATTCGCTACTACGAAGAGATTGGTCTCCTTCCTCCAGCCGATCGTCATCACGGCGGGCAGCGCAGCTATGGCGACGAAGACGTCAAGCGACTGGTCTTCGTACGGCGATGCCGCGATTTCGGATTTCCAATTGACCAGGTGCGCGACTTGGTGTCGCTCATGAACGATCGCGGCCGCAACTGTACGGACGCGCGAGACCTGGCCCAGGAACACCTCGGCGCTGTCCGCGAAAAACTCCGTGAACTGCACGCTTTGGAGCGCAGCATCGCCGGTTTTGTAGCGAGTTGTGAGAATTCCTGCGCCGGAGGCCCAGGGCCTGACTGTGTCATCCTCGAAGACTTGGCCCGTGCCAATGGAGCTGCAGTGCCCGGGTTGCGGCTCTCGTCAAAACGCGTGGCGTAAACGCGCTCGCGCGACGCGGCACGCACGTAGCGTGCGGACGTCCGGGCGCAGCGTTGTGACGATGGCGCCGGAAAATTCTCTTGAACCTCTAGCGGCATGAGCTTGTAGGCTTGCCGCATGATGTCGCGCTGGCGCACGGACAGGCCGGGTGGCGATGGAGCACGGAAAGTGACCGCAGATCAACGATCGGGCGTGCCGACGCAGCGATGGCTGGCGCTCTACACGGCCTGGCTCGTTGCCTTGACGGCTACGCTCGGCGTTCTTTTCGTCGGCGAGGTTATGGGGCAGGCGCCGTGCAATCTGTGTTGGTATCAGCGGGCGTTCATGTTTCCGCTTGCGATCATTCTGGGCTTCGCAGCTTTTCGCGGTGACAGCCACGTTCGGCGTTACGCGATACCTCTTGCTTTAGCGGGCGCAGGTTTGGCTGGCTCCCATAGCCTTTATTATCTCGGCGTCATCCCAGAGGCGATCGAACCCTGCGGCGCAGGCCCGTCTTGTGCGAGCGGCGACATGACGATCTTAGGCGGGCTACCCCTCCCGCTGCTCTCCTTTGCAGCCTTCGCCCTGATTGCCGGCCTGCTGGCCTTTCCTCGGAAGGATGTCACCGCATGAACGTCCGACTTATCGTTTCCGTGACCATCGTTGTCGCGATGGCGGCTTTCGTAGGGGCCGCTGCCATATTTGGAAGGCCGGAGCCCACAGCGTCCGCGCCGGTCAACGGCGCTCAACTCGTCCGGACGCATTCGCCCATTATCGGCAGGGTGGATGCGCGTGTCACCGTTGTCGAGTTCTTCGATCCCGCCTGCGAGGCCTGCCGCGCCTTCTATCCCGTCATGAGGGAGATCCTGGCGGCGCATCCGCAGGAGGTGCGGCTTGTCATGCGATACGCTCCGCTCCACGAGGGCTCGGACGAGGCGGTACGCATCCTCGAGGCAGCGCGTCGGCAGCAGAAGTTCGAGCCGGTTCTTGAGGCGCTGCTAAATGGGCAGCCTGAATGGGCGGTTCATGGCGCGCCGGATCTCGCCAAAGCCTGGACGATCGCTGAAACCGCAGGACTTGATGTTGAACGTGCGAAGCGGGACGCCAAGCTGCCCGAGATCCAAGAGGTGCTTCGCCAGGACATCGCCGACATCGAAGCGGCCAACATCCGACGAACGCCCACTTTCTTCGTCAACGGAAAGCCGTTGACGGAGTTCGGCGCGCAGCAGCTCTATGATCTGATCGTGAGCGAAATGAAGGCGCCGGCCGACGGCTTGTAAGAAGCCGCTTGGGTTTGCCTAAACCCCGGCCGACACGGGCGATCTCAGGAGACGCAAAGCGTTCAGCGTGACAAGAACCGTCGCGCCTGTATCGGCTAGGATGGCTGGCCAAAGCCCGGTGATTCCGATCACCGTCGTCGCCAGGAAGACGGCTTTCAGGCCCAGCGCAATCGTGATGTTCTGGCCGATATTGGACATCGTGTTTTTAGACAGCTGGATCATCGCCGCGATATCGCCGACCCGCCCGTGCAACACCGCAGCATCGGCCGTTTCGAGCGCGACGTCGGTGCCACCGCCCATCGCGATGCCGATATCGGCTGCGGCGAGCGCTGGGGCATCGTTGATGCCGTCGCCGACCTTGGCGACGACATAGCCTTCTGCCTGCAACTCGCTAACGATCCGCTGCTTGTCCTCCGGCAGCAACTCGGCGCGCGGTTCGATCCCAAGGTGCCGGCCGATTGCATCCGCCGTGCGTCGGTTGTCACCAGTCAGCATCACGATCTTGATGCCCGCGCGGGTCAAGGCGCTCAACCCGGATATGGCGTCCGGACGGGGCTCGTCACGCATGGCGATGGCGCCGATGATGCTGTCGCCTCGGACGAGTAGAGAGACCGTCTTGCCTTCATCGTTGAGTGCCGCGATCTGAGAGGTTTGCTCGCGGGTTAGTGCAGCGCGGTCATTCGCGGCTTGCGGGGAGCCGAGAAACAAGGAGTGGCCTTCGACCGTTCCGGTGACACCTTTGCCGCCGAGCGCGCCCGCGTCTGCCACCATCGGAATATCGACGCCGTCGGCTGCAGCACGAGCGAGGATGGCTTTGGCCAGCGGATGGCTCGAACCCGTCTCCAGCGCCGCAGCGAGCCTGATGACGTCACCTTCTGCCGTGTCGAAGCCGATGACATCGGTGACCTGGGGCTTGCCGGCGGTTAGCGTGCCCGTCTTGTCGAGGGCCACGGCTGTGATCCGGCGTAGATTTTCCAGAACCGCGCCGCCCTTGAGCAGCAGCCCCCGCCTGGCGCCTGCCGAGAGCGACGCTGCGATCGCTGCTGGGGTGGAGATGACAAGGGCGCAGGGGCATCCGATCAGCAAGACTGCAAGCGCCTTGTAGATCCACTCGGACCAAGCGCCCGCAAATGCCAACGGCGGGACAATTGCGATCAAGGTGGCGGCGATCAGGACCCCGGGCGTGTAGTAGCGTGAGAACCGATCCATGAAGCGTTCGGTTGGCGCTTTGCTCTCCTGCGCCTCCTCGACCAGCTTAACGACCCGGGCGATCGTGTTGTCGGCGGCGGTTGCCGTGACGCGGATGCGGAGCGCCGCGTCGCCGTTTACGGTTCCGGCAAATACCGACGCATCGACGCCCTTTCGGACCGGGACGCTTTCCCCTGTCACGGGAGACTCATCGATACCGCCTTCGCCCGAAACGATGACGCCATCGGCGGGAATGCGATCGCCCGGCCGCACCATGATGATGGCGTCTACCGCCAGGCTCTCGGCGGGGACCTCTTCGATCTTGCCGCTGCGGTCGATGAAGGCTGTCTTGGGAACGAGCGCTGCGAGGGATTGAATGCTCGCCCGCGCCTTGCCGGCCGCGACACCTTCGAGCAACTCGCCGATCAGGAAGAGCAGGACAACCGCCGCCGCCTCCTCGGACGCGCCAATGAAAACGGCGCCGATCGCTGCGATCGTCATCAGCGTTTCGATCGAGAATGGCGAACCGGAGAGCGCCGCCGCGATGGCGCGCCGGGCGATCGGCACGAGCCCGACCAGCATGGCGGCCGCGAAAATCCAGGTCTGCCATTCAGGAAGAAGCAAGCCGATGCCGTAAGCGGCGACAAGCGCCAAGCCGCTGGCGATTGTCAGTCGCGCCTTGGCGCTCTGCCACCACGGGCCGGATGACGGGCCGTGATTGTGACCATGAGAATTGTCCGCATCGTCATGTTCGTGCGGCTTCGATTTCGGGCGCGGCGCATGAGAATCTGCTGTGCTCGACACCAGTGCAAGGCCATAACCCAGTCCGGTCACCTTCTCTTCGATTTTGGTCATGAGCCCATCATCGTTGTCATGGCTGACAACCATGGCGCCTGTTGTCGCCGAGACGGAGACATCCGAGACACCTGGGATACGGCGGAGGGTCGTAGCGATCTTCGAGGCACAGGACGCGCAGTCCATGCCGGTGACGCGGAAGCGGGTTTGTTCAATTGCTGAAGTCACGGGAGCGATCCTCTTAGGCGTGATTGTGCTACTCCCTCCAGCCGCTAGAGGTTCAAGCCTAAAATGCGCGGTTGGACGAAAATGCGTGACCGAAGGTTCGAGTGCGTGCTGTCCAGCTAGCTCAGGACGATCCGCAGCTCGGTTTTCGGCCTGTCTGGATTTTTCGCTTGAACCTGAGGTGGCTAGAGGTTGTATGACGACATCACGGACAGGGAAAACCGCGTGATTCTCCGGCTGCTCGCCATTGCTATGTGGCTAACTGCCTCGCTCAGCGCCCATGCTGAGGGAGCGTTTGCGCATATGCCGCCGACGGAGACGGTGCCGGCCGCCTCGACTTGTCTGGTTGCGCCCGGCGATGATCCGGACGTTCATTGCCCAAGCGTTTGCCTCGCCACGAGCGGTCTCTCGCTGCAATCCGTTTCGACCCTTCCGACCCCGCAATCTGGCGGATCGGACACGCATGCCGCGACGGTTCCGACTTGGTCGGTGCCGGCTCTGGCGATCCTTCCGCCCAGCCGCGCCGGGCCAGCGCTTCGGCAGCCACCACCCGCTCATTTGCGGGATCTCTCGGGCATTCGACTCCTGATCTAAGCATCGCTCCCAGCGTGATCGTCCGGCCTCGCGCCGGACCCTTGTCATTCTTTCGCGTGAGCATTTCCGATGCCAA
>CALMPK010000122.1 GCA_937873575.1 uncultured Hyphomicrobiaceae bacterium | reverse complement strand
GCTCCAAACCCGCCGCGCGGGTCTCCGAAAAACGGGGGGGCCCCCTGGGGCGCGCAAAGCCCGGGGGGGTGGACGGGGCCCGGGGCCCCCAGCCCCACCGCCATATCGTCGATGCGGTCCAAGGCATCGAAACGGGTCGCAGTGGCCCCCGCACGTTCCTCGATACCATAGTCGAACTCTGCGACGACAGTGATCGGCCATTCCCGCCCTTTGGAGGCATGCCAGGTGACGATCTCCACGGCCTCGGCGCTGTTGGCGGAAGGATCGGGATGACGGTCGAAATCGCGCTCGCCCCCACGGGCGTCGAGCCAGCCGAGAAAGACCTTGGCAGTCTCGCCGTGGAACCCCGAGGCGGATTTGAGATCGCGATGCGCGGCTTCGAACTCACCCGCCTCAGCCTCTAGCCGCAGAAGATCGGCGCGGGACTGGGCGGCATCGGGCTGACGTTCGGCCCAGAGACGCAGGTCGGCGGCATCCAGCACCAGATCAAGCCCCGCCCCCACTGGCGAGCGGGCCAGAATGTCCGAGAGCGCGGCCAGCAGCATCAGCACCGGGTCATCCACCAACCGCCCTTCGATCTGGGCGGATAGCGCCTCCTGCAAGGGCAGCGGGTCCGGGCCAAGCGTGCGCAAGAGCAGCCCGGCATGGATATCCGCCGGATTGGCGGCAAAGGCCAGCGCGGCGCGGGCGGCAACAATCACCGGGCTTTTCGCCCAGCCATCCTCGGCGATCCGCACCGGAACGCCGCGCGCGCGCAATTCCTCGGCATAGCGGGCGGCGGTGGTGTGGCGGCAGACCAAGAGCGCGATATCCGAAGGCCGCGCCGGCCGGACGGCCTTCGTGTGGCGGTCGGTGATGGGCTCAGGATCAGTCAGGGTACGGGCGATGCGCTCGGCGATGTGGTCTGGGGGCTGCGAATACTTTTGTGAGCGCCGTCCCTGCGTAGCGTTCAGAACCTCGATCGCGGGAGCTGCGACCGCATCGCGGGTCGGCGCCAGCGGGTTATAGCCCTGCCCAAAGAGGCCAGCCCCCATCGCATTGACGAATTGCATGATGGCTGGGGTCGAGCGCCAGTTGCGGTCCAAAGGCTGGGTCGCATCGGGATTTGCCGCCGCCAGCGCTGTCGATAGGCGCGGATCGGCACCCTGAAACCCCATGATCGACTGTTTGACATCGCCCACCAGCAGTGTGCGCGGCGCGTGCTGGCCCAACTGCCATAAAAGCGCGAATTGCACGGGGTTGGTGTCCTGGAATTCGTCGATGATGATGCAGTCGATCTCGTCCAGCACCGCTTGCCGCACGGCGAGGTCGGTGCGGAGCAGGTGCTCAGCCCCGGTGATCATGTCAGCAAAGTCGATCAGGCCGAGCGCCTTCTTGCGGGTCTCATAGGCCGCCATCACCTCTTGCGCGCAGGCGATCAGGCAGGACAGGTGCAGCTTAGCATCGGCCAGCGGGCCGGGATGGCAGGGCAGCACATCCGCCGCCGCCATGATCGCCGTGGCAAGGTCGTCATATCCCGCAGGCGTCTTGCTGGAGCGGTTAGAGATGAACAGGCTGCGCAGATCGTTCCAGACCTGCCAATCCCAATCCAGAAGATCGGGCGCGCGATCAACACGTTTGAAAAGCGCGAGGTTTTTCTCCAGCTTCTCGACATTGGTTTTGGCGGTGATCCCGGCCATGCCTCCCTCGGGAAAGGCTGCGATCATGACCTGCACGGCCGTCTGCAACGCGGTGGTCGCGGCGATAGGGTCATCCAGAACCGGCCCGTAAACCGCATCCAGCCGCGTCAGTGCCGGAGCGATCAGGCCAGCGTCGCGCCCCTTGTCCCCAAGGCCGCGCAAGAGGTCGATCATCGATAGCACCCGGGCGCGCAAACTGTCTTCGACCGTCTCGCCCTTCACGAAGTTCGGGGCGTAACCGAACCGCTCGGGCGCGGCCTTGATCGGGTCCAGCGCCTTGGCATGTGCCAGTGCCTGACGGATCAGCAGATCCCGCTCGGCATCGCCCAGATGACGCGGCTGCGGCGAGGCACCAGCCGCCAGAGCATGTTCGGTCAAAAGCCGCAGGCCCAGTCCATGTATGGTCGAGACATAGGCGCGCTCGACCGCCATCGCCTCGGCGACCAGTCCATCGGCCAGAAGGCCGGCACGGATCCTTTCGCGCAACTCGCCAGCCGCGGCCTCGGTAAAGGTGACGGCAAGGATACGTTCGGGCCGGACAATGCCGCGTTTCACCCAATCGGACAGCTGGGTCTTGATGCGGTGGGTCTTGCCCGCGCCGGCACCCGCGGGAACGATGACCAGACCTTGATCTGCATTGACGGGGGCCATGGTCATTCCTCCTCGAGCGTGCGGATGAAGGCGGTGACCAGGGCCGAGCCATCGGTCAGCGCATAGGGGGTGAAGCCGGCTTCTTTCTTGAAGAAGGCCGCATCCTCAGAGGTGTTCAGCACGACCCGGCCTGCACCAAGTTCGGCCAAGCGTTCCGCCAGCTTGGCTACCGCCCCGGCATTCACCGCATCGCCCATGTCGCGAGCGGGCGAGCCCTCGGGCAAGACCAGACCCGAAGTCAGCAGCCCGCCATCATTCATCAGGTGATAGGCGACCGCCACCTTGCGGCCGATCAGCGGGTCCATGCCGTCACCCTCGCGCCGCATGGGCCGCGCTATCATATCGGCGTAAAGCCCTGCCTGCAGATCCCAGCCCGCCTCCATCCGCTGCCGCCGGCCCTTGGTGCCGCTTTTCTTGTGATCGATGATCAAGAGCGCACCATCAGGCAGTTCAAGGATCGCGTCGGCCTTGCCATGCAGATTGATGCCATGCGCCTCACCGGCCAGCCAGATTTCATTGCCGATGATCTTGGCATTGAGCGCCAGCAAGTGGTCGCGCCAGCGCAGGGCCGCCGCCATGATCTCACGCTCCAAACCGCGGCGCTCCATCTCCCATGACGGGCTGCGCAGATAGCCCGCGTGACGGGTGAGCGCGCGGTCATAGGCCTCGGGGATCAGTTCTGCCAGCGCCTCGGTTTCCGGGAACGGCTGATCCTTCAGGAAGACATGCTCAAAGACATCATGGGCGATATTGCCCCTTGCCATCACGTCGAGTTCTTCGGTCGACCAAGACATATCCTCGGCCCCAACCTCGGCCAGAAGCCAGGCGAGCGGGCTGACAAGCAGCGTCTCGAGCCGTGAGGGCGATTGCGGTTTGGCGGTGCCGTCATCGCGCCGACGAAGGGACAGAAGGTGATGCCCCGGGAAAGTAAGCTCCTCAGGCAATTCCGCGGGTTCCGACACCGGCATCAGATGGTGATACGCAATCGGCCATTCCGCAGGGCTCTGACGCGACAGATCGGTGATCAGATCGCTGGCATCCTCAACGCCCGCCACCGCCCGCGCCACCAGCGACAACCCGGCCGAAGGTTGCAAGCGCCCGCCCGCCAGATCGCGCCATGGGATGAGGAAGGTGACGCTGCCGGAAACCGCCTGAAGCTGTTGATCAAGTAACGCGAGGCTTTGCGCCAGCCCCTCGGCCCGACCGCGAAGGTGAACGCCGGTTCCCGCGTGTATCGCAGCGATCTCGCTGTCAAGAAACAGCGGATTGGCACGCGGGCGAGTTGGGTAAAGCCCGTCGGTGAAATCGCTGACGATCAGATGGCGGCATGGGCGCCACGGGCTTTCATGCGCGGACCAGAGGCTGACGCCTTCAAGATTGCGGTCGGGGTCCGCAACCATCGGCGGCGCGATCTGAATGCCACGCAGGATTATCTCCCAATCCGGCGTGCCTTCGCCGGGGGGGACAGTCAGCCGCGCGCGGACCTGATCGCCTTTTCCGATCCGCTCGCAGATCCGGTCCAGCAGGAATCGCAGCTGCGGCAAGCTGCCGGCCGAGGCGCGGATATCGTCCCACAGTTCCTTATGTGCGGGCGTGTCCGTGAGGATGGCGCCTCGGAAATCGCCACCCATGAGGCTTTCGGCAAGATCGCGTCCGGTCTGTGCCGCCCAGGGCATCAAAGGAGAAAGCGCGAGGCTCGCCAAGACCATAGCCGGAGTTGGCGGTCGCTTGGCCAGCGCCAGATGTAGCGCGGCCTCGCCAATGACATCTCGCTCGGGTAATTGGCCCGGAAGGCCCGAGAGCGGCACTCCCTGGGCTGAGAAAGCGCGCGCGATCTGGCGCAGATCATCGCCCGACAGCACGGCGATTTCACGGGCCGAAACGCCGGACTCAATCAGCGCCCGGGCTTGGGCGGCGGCGAAATCGGCGCAGGCGGCGGGATCGCGCAGACCATAGAACGCGAGGCTGTCATCCAGAACCCCGGCCTCGATATCCTGCGCTGAAACACCGCCCTGCAGCGCGTGCAGACGGCTGCCGATTGCGGCCCGGGGCGTATAGGCGCTTGCGGGAACAGTGCCGAACTCGTCCCGCAACCGGGCAAAAAGCGCCTGCAGCGCCGCAGGAGCTAGAGGATCCAGCGAACCTTCAACCACCGGCAACGAGCCCAGGAACGCCCCATGCGGCAGGGCCAGCACATGGGAAATCGGTGCCAGCCCCTCTGGCAGCGCATCCCCCAACCTTTGCCACAACGCGACCAGCGCCAAGAGATGCCGCTTGGCGCGGCTGTCTGGCAGGTGATCGACGTTCGGCCCTTACGGATCCGGGGTGGCCACCACAGGTACCGACAGCGCGGCGCTCACCGCCGAGATCGTCTCGACAGGCGCATTGGCAAGACTTTCGGCCCAGACCGGGTCAGGCGCCTCGGCAATGGCACGCCCCGGCGCCCATTCGGCAGAAATGGGGGCAAGGGACAATTCGGCAAGACCGGTATCGGTTAGGCGGTATTGCAGGCCGGAGCGCGGATCAATGACGAGGAAGGGGTAGTGCATGAATGGCCTGCAATCTGCTGATCAGGAAAACTGTAACGAGGATGAGGGCTTGGGCATCGAGGTCGACTTCTCGCTTCCCGCCGAGCGCGTAGCCGGACCTGCCCCGCCAACACGACCGACGAAGCTAAAGGTTCTCGACATAAGTCACGTAGAAACCACGGACCATCCGGTGCTCCTGCATCCGTTCTCCGAGCGAGAAACCGTTCATCTTGCGAGGCGTTGGCTGGAAAATATCCAATCCGCGATCCAGAACCATCTTCCAGCCGTTATCCGTCGTGATGTCGCGTGCATGGAGAGTGCCGCTCCCATCAAAGGCCCATGTGAAATCGACGCCCGTCCCTGTGCAGGCTTCAGCAATCCCGTCCAAGCACTCTCGCTGCTCCTGGATGTTCCCATCGTCCGGAGCCGTGACAAGATGCACAGCGATCTGATCTTCAGGCTGTTTACGCCGGATTAGCATCTCGATCAGTTCCATCACGTTGCGTGCCTGATGGAACTTCCGGATATAGGGGTCTGTGATGATAATCCGCGTCGCACCATCCGTCCAAGGACCAAAGATCTTGTCGAAACTGATGCCCTTGCGGTTTTCTGTGAAAACGACATGTCCGGGAGTTGGGGGTGAGTGCGGGGCAGCGGCAACGGCAGGTGCTGCGGAAGCAGCCACCGTTGAGACCGGTTCTGCCGTTACCAACCCAATCTCTCGTTGATTCACACCTTCACTTCCATCGTCGGTTGATCGACGGTGGTAGAACTGGGGGAACTCCTCTTCCTCCAGCGTGGCGACGGCGCGCTTTGCGCCATCCGATGCGATGTAATGGAAATCTGCTGCCTCAAAGGTGCTGTCGATCCGCAGGAGCTGATCCTTCACCCGCTTTCGGCATTCAATCGCAAAGCGCAGCAGTTCTTCAACTTCGGCTTCAGTCTCGCCTCCATTCGGGAAGATCAGCTTCAGCAGACCTGACATGGTCTTGTTGATCGCCGCACGGTCCCGGATATGGGTCTGAACCGGAATGGTGAAATAGCGATCTGGCCGGTGTGAGAAATCCTCCGCACGCAGATGGCGCAGGATTTCGGCCAGATAGTCGACGATGAACCCATAGCCAGATGTGAACATCTCGCCCCGGATGATATCGACCTCCCATCCGGGCAAATAGGCGTGCAACCGATCGATAAAGGCGCTGTCGTGGAACTGCGGCGGCAGAGCCTCGAACAGGTCCGTATTTTTCAACATCCATGGGACATTATGATCCGTGTTGCCGACGAAGGCGAAGCTGGCCTCGGCACCCATCGGATTTACACCGCGCGAGAACTGCTTGTTCGCCATGTAGTTCTTCATGATATCGACAAGCGCCTTGTTGGCCGTCTTCTCACGGCCTGCAAACTCGTCAAAGGCCACGACGTCCCAATAGCCGACCAGTCCAATCCGCCCATTGGAGTTGTTTACGAAGAGCTTGGGAACCGTGACTTCGCCGCCAGAGATCAGCTGACCATGGGGTGAGAACTCGGAATAGATATGCGATTTGCCCGTACCCTTGGGACCAAGCTCGATGAAGTTGTAGTTCCGCTCGACGAAGGGAACCAGGCGCAGCAACTGCAAAAGTTTTGACCTGCGCCCGAACAGGGACGGATCAAAGCCGATGCTCTGCATCAGAAGATCGATCCATTCCTCGGTGGTGAATTTGTCACGCGTTTCGCGATAGCCATCATAGTCGACGCGGGCGATCTGGATCGGCTTCAGCGTGTCGATGATCCAGGGGGAAATCCGGCTGTCTTCCGAGAACTCGTACTGCACATCGGCGATGCACCAGATACCCGTTACCAGCAGTTTCGGGTGCGCCTTGACCGTGGCGCTGTCGATGGCAACCCGCTTGATTCCGAGGTTTTCGAAGACCGCCTCATAGGCATCGGTCTTTTCATTCAGCGCCACGCTAACCTGGTCGATGACCTTGTAGCGGCCTCGCTCCTTGATCGTCGACTGGACTAGCCCCGCTTCGGAACGATGGACGTAGTGCTTGCGCAGGATGTCCTTGACCGTTTCGATGCCTGTCGCAATCGAGGCTTCGTCATCGGTCGCGCAATATTGGCCGAGAAGGTATTCGAGCACATAAGTGGGGACAATGGCGTTCCCCTTCACGGCCTTCACCAGGTCCTTACGGACCACGAAACCGGCAAAATGCTCATTGATCTTGTCATCAAGCGTCGACATCGGCACCTCAGAAATCGAAATCTGTACTGATCCCGCGTTTCAGCAACAGCGGCTGCGAAGCGTGATCTTCGAAATGGCTGGTCTTACCGATGCGCGTTCGCAGCTTCAGGAAGACTGTCTGATTGTTATAAGCGTCTGCCGCCTTGGACAGCAGGAAGCTCCGCGACAGCTCACGCTCACGCGGGTTCTCAGACGTGAAATCGAATTCCATCTCGGCTTCGTCAGAGATGAGTGTTCCATCGTCAGCAAAGATGGCTGCATGCACCTGCCGGAGCTGCTGCTTGTCGGTCACCGGCTCCGCCTGATAGAAAGTGACCTGGATCTGGCCCGTGGTGATCTGAGCACGGGGTGGCGGAATGATCTGCACCGAAACCTGTCCGACATCCTCTTTACGCTGCTTGCCGACACGCAGGACCGGCAGGACGATCTCCTGCAGGCTCGCCCCGCCATGTACAAAGCGGCTGCCCGATCCTTTGACGCGCAGGCGGTTGATCGAGTTCGGGATCAGAATGTCCTGCTCACCTTCCAGCCCAAGCTGTGCAGCAGAGAACTTCTTCATGCCGCCACTGCTGTTAAGGCCTCGGCCGATCACGAAGCGCCGGTTTCGTGTAACGATCTCGCCTTCCGGCTCGCTCAGCGCGAAGCCGCTCTCTTCCAGAGCCTTGTGTTGCCACAAGAAGCCGTGATCGGCGGTGATCAGGATGTTCGAGAAGTTGGCCGAGGTCAGCTTCCGCACCAGCTTCACCAGATCCTCGATGGCAGTCTCTGCCGCAGCGGGGACATTTTCCTCGGTGGTGAGCTTATCGCCAATCGCGTCGATCTGGTTGTGATACAGATAGAGGACATCATGATCTCGGAAGAGGTCTTTGCCCTCCGATGATCCCAGATTCATGAAATCCTTCGCTGCGAGAACCTTTACCCGGTCTCCGGCTCGGCCCGCAGCCAACGCCTTCTCACGAGCGGCGGCCCCCATGGTGCTTTCACCGTCCAGCAGTACCAAATCATTGTCGTCGCGGATCGCCAGTTGCCGGTGCGGCAAGAGCGCCGCCATGCCAAGCTGCGTGTAGCTAGGCAAGACCCCGATCATTGGCTTCAGCTCGGCATCGAACCGATTGAGCTTGCGGATCTCGCGCAGCGCCTCTTCGGCTACCTCGTAGCGTAGCGCGTCCGAGATGATGACGACGACCTTCTGGTCTTTGCGTCTGAACTCCGCGGCCTGTTCGCGATAGAAATCTACCTGACGCGGAAAGCCCGGAATCGTCCAATCCATCAGGCGGGCAATCTGATCCTGCCAGGCGTCGTTGAGCTTCAGCACGAAATTCGTGGTGTAGCGGTTCTCGACCGCACCATAGAGCGCGGATAGCAGCCCGGACTGCCCGCTTTTCTGCATGTGATAGATGAACTTGCGATAAAGCTGGTCAAGCCGGAACCAGCTTGCGGAATAGCGCTTCACGCCATCGGACAAGTTGGTCATCGTCAGGTCGGCTTCGGCCAGCGCCTGCTGGAACTCGGTCGCATAGCTGATGGCCTGATAGACATCCGCGTAACGGCCATACCAGTGGCTCTGACGGCGGTCGCGCACCCATTTCAGCACATCTGTCGCCGGCAGGCTCTGCCGGGCCAGCCCCTCAACGATGGCGACGACGATCCTCCGGTCCACTTCCTCGAAGTGATCATGCGGCATGAGGGTGCGAAAATCGCGGGAGGCCAGATTGTCCCTGATCTTCAGCACGTCCTGATAATCGCCCGACAGCTTCTCGAACGCTTCACCCCACCGGCGCGAGGCGCTCCAGCGGCGGAACATCAGCGCGGCATCGGTGTTCAGGGGCGCAGTCTCCCCTATGGCCCGCGCCCAGGCGCTGGAAAACAGCGTGATGGCGAAATCCTGAAAATCCGGGGTATCCGGCGCATAGCCATAGCGCGCCGAAACCTCTTTCCAGAAGAACTCCGCCAGCCCGACCCGGTCAATGAGCCGCAGCGCATCATCATGGTCTTCCGCCAGTTCGGCCAGCAACGCCTCGATCACCGTATCCAGGTCGCCATCCGCACCGGCGCAGACCGCCAGCATCTTGCGGCGGACATCGTTGGCGCTTTGCGACGGGCGCTCGCGCTCGATGGCGCGCAGCGCTTCCAGCCGCTTGCCGGAACGGTAGAATTCGGCGTGATCGCGCACGGCCGCTTCGTATTTCGCCGGAATGCCCAGATCAGCAACCCAGATCGCTGCCTGATCGGCGCGAAAAACGGCGCTGGCCAGTTGCACATCCAGCAACCAATTCTCAGGCATTGCCGGTTCGGGGCCGTCCTTGTAGAGCAGAAACCGCGCCTTCGGCTCCTGTCGCAGCATGCGGTATTTCAGGCCGAATTCGTTGTTAGTGATTTCCACCTTGGTCACGCCGGGCAGGTCAACGGCATCGAACGCCGTGCGCAGATCGCGGGCGGCGTCATACCAGAAGACGATGCGATGGCCCTGATCCTCATAGAGCCGCATCAGGCCGGAGTTGATGCGGTCAGTCATCCGCAGCCTCCAGCCCCTTGATCGGCTTCAGCGCACAGGCGAACAGCGGATAGTTGCGCTTCACCCCGTCATCCAGATCGATGGCGATCTTCTGCTGCGCCATGGGATAGACGACTTCGCGTTCCCATTCGGTCAGCTCGGCGATCTGCTTGATGACCGTGCCGATGTCCTTCTGTGCCTTGGTGCGGGCGCTTTGCGTGGCGTTCGGATCATCAGCCAGCTTTTCCAGCCGGGCGCGCTCCACTTCCAGCTTGTGGATGAACTCGCGCACATATTGATTCAGCACGACCGAGACGGTGTCGGGCCGGTAGCGGTGCATATAGATCAGCGCGTTGAAGCTGCCCTTGGGGCTGGAGAACATCCAGTAGATCGGGCGCTTCTTGTAGCGGCGCACGTGGTAGTCAAAGAAATCCTTGGTGAACCAGCGGCGCAGATCCTTGCCCAGCGCGGTTTCCACGAAGGCGAGGTTTTCGCGGAACCGCGCCTCGCCGAAGGTCACGCGCAGGAAATCGCGGGCGCGGGCGACGATGTCATCGGCGAACCAATCGGCATCCAGCACCGGGATGACGTTATCACGGTCGGGGGCAAACGTCGGATCCGGCACGCGCGCCAGATATTCCTCAATCCCTTCGCCCTGATTGGCGAGGATCAGGCCCGGCGCATCAAGGCTGTAGCGGCCGAACATGCAGCCGACGGCATAGTGGAGGAATTCGGCCATCGTATCCTCGCGCAGCCGCGCCTCGCGATCCTCTGCCGTGCCCTTGACGCCATAGCGGTAGGCCGGGTTGCAGGTCAGGGTGATTTCCTCGATCGGCACCTCGGGGGTGAGTTCGTCTTGCAACCCATAGGCATCGATGAAGATACGGTTGTTCTCTTCCTCCAGTCGCTGCATTTCATCCGTCATGCCCTGCCAATGGGTGCGGAGGTTGGCATAGGTAGCCGTAAGCGTCTCGGACCGATGCTCGGGAGCGAGCAGCGGCAGCGTGGTGAAATCCCAGGATGTTTCGTAGGCGTCCCAGTCTCTCCAAGAAAGAGATTGGCAAGACCGAGAGATAGTCTCACAAACATCGTTTTGCCAGAGTGGATACCTTCTAATATCCCCTGTCGTGAATGAGATTGTTGGGCTCAATTGTTGTGCAATGTCAGTAACAAATTTAGTGTTTAGGAACCCTATTACAGAATCGATACTTATAGCGTCTTGTGCACGGCAGTGGATTGCTGACCCCGCCTGATCGAACAGCGCCGCTTTAGGGAGTCTTCGCACGGCGAAGCCGTCGGTAGATACAACGCTCCAGGTGGCGCCATCCAGCCCATATCGGTCCTCGCTGCGCAAATTGGCCTTATTTGCTCTTAGGCGCGCACCATTATTCGAATAGTCTATTACGAATTCAGCGTTGCCTCCCCATCGGCGGAATGTGCCCCCTTTCGAGATCGGATACCACCTGCGCGTTGTAGATTCTGGAGTTGTTTTTTTACTAGATACTTCAAACCAAAGGCGCAAAAACTCATCTATATTCCCATTTGTGTCTAGGCCCTTTACAGCTCGATCTCCTACTTTTTCTAATTGGGAGAAGACATCTATGCATTTCTTACTCGCCCAATATGCAATTGGGAATCCTGCGATTTTTTCAAAATACTCAGATGACACCCTAAAAACCAAATTAGCGCTTTGCTGCTTGTAGCTGTCTTCAAATAGTTTGATTTTTTCTGCTTCACTTCGTCCGTCGACCAAGCGAAAAAAGGTCCCCGCCACGTGGTCACGAAGCTTTTTTACTGTAAATGCGGTTGTCGAGACGACAGCCCCTCCAATTGAATCAAATGCTCTTTCGCCTAGATGAAGCATTGACTGAATTGACGCTTCAGACAGAATTTTTTGTCGCAAGCTCTCAAATGTGGATAAAAACATCCAAGACTGCATATTGATCATCGCCATTATTCCACGCTGCGCTGTCAAGCATAGCGCGCGCTCCATGAACATCGCGAATAGGTCTGTTTTGCTATCGGGGTATTTGGCCTTTGCGAACTCGCCCAGTCCTCCGTTCATCCCTTTCCCACCCATGTAGGGTGGATTGGCCACCACCACATGATATTTCGGTGATAGAGCCTCAGCCATGCAAAGCACGCCCACGACACGTGTCTGCACCTCTTTCAGCAACAGATCGGAGCCGAAATCCCGCGCCTCCACCACCCGCAACGTCTCGGCGGGATCACGTAACTTCGGCACGATCAGCGAGCCAAAGTTCTTAGCCTGCTCGAACTGCCCCAACGTCTCGCGCAGCTCATCGGTGAACAAATCCTTGCCCACCACAGCGGCCACATCCTGCATCTCGGCAGGCGTGAAGCGAACATCCTGCAGCACGACGATGTCGGGCTTCGCCTCCATCCGTAGGAACCGCCGCCGCCCCAGCTTTGCCGCCGCTTTCATGGATAGGGCGAATGCCGCCAGCGCCCCGGCGCGGTCGTCGATCTCGATGCCCGTCAGATTATGTTGCAGGATCAGGCCGGGGATCTCGGCCGCGTCATGGCCTTCCTCGGAATAGATTTCATAGAGCAGGTCAAAGGCATAGGTCAGCATATGGCCCGAGCCGCAGGCCGGATCGCAAATGCGGATTTCCTCGGGCTGGGTGATGCGCAGGAAATCCGGCTCCGGCTCTTCCGGCGCGATGTGATAGTCCATCTTCGCCGCCAGCTTCGATTGCGGGCGGTTCAGCAGCCACAGCCGCCCCAGCGAGTTCTCCACCAGATAGCGGACGATCCAGTGCGGGGTGAACAGCTGCGTCGCGGCGGGGATGTTCTCGGCCGTGATCTTCTGGTTCTTCTTCAGGCCCGCAAAGACCTGATCCTTCTTTTCGCTGATATAGAACTGGTAAAGCCAACCGATGATTTCGACATCCTGGCAGGCATCTTCGGTCATCACCTCGCGCAGGCGGGCAAGGATGCTGCCCGGCGACAGAAGATCGTCGGGCATCAGCAGTTCGGTATAGTCCTCGGCGCGGTCGAGCATATCGGCGCGCTCGAACATATAAGGCATCGCGCCGTGCCATTCGTTGCAGGCATGAATCAGCAGCAGCCGATAGGCTTCGGCCTGCCCGTCATGGGCGGGGCGGGTGCCGTTCAGATATTCGGAGATCTCGGGCCGGGCGCGATCCGGCAGGTTGCCCGCCATCGCCTCGGCCAGAATCTCAGGCCGGGTGGCACCATCGGCGGGCGATACGATGCGCGGGTTGGTCAGGCCCGTGACATCCATGAAGCGTAGCGCGGTGAAGCGATTGAACCATGTATAGGCTGCCTGTTCGATCACATGGGCGCGGTTGCTGTTGGCTGCGGCTTCCAGCTTGGCAATTGCCTTGGGATGCTCGCGGCGGGTCGGTGCGCCCTCGGCCAGCACCATGTCCAGCCGGGCGGTGACCTGATCGATCAGCAGGTTGCGCGCGCTTTGCGCAAATTTCTTCAGGGCGTTGGTATCCATCAGACAATCACTTTCTTGCCCGCGCCGATCTCGGCCAGCAGGGTCTTTTTCATCTCGTCGAGGTAGCGGGTCACATCGTCTTCATCTTCGAGATAGGCTTTCCCGATAGAGACGGTGATCGACTGGGCGTTGACATACTGGGGCTTTACCGGTGCCGGCGGCACATATGGCTTGGCCGGGGCTTCGGCCACGCCACCTGCAGGTTGGGGCTGCGGCGCGGGCGTCGGCGCTGGTGCAGGCGTCAGTTCGGCGATCCTCGTCAGCGTGTCGGCCAGAAGGTTGGAACGCACCTCTGTCGCCCGATGGCGCAAGGCCGGGATTAGGGTTTGCGAAGCCACGCTGGCTTTCTGCGCGGCAAGCTCATCGCGGATACGGGTCTGCTGCTCTGGCGGTAGCGCACGGAATTCCGAGGTCTGGGTGGTTTTCTCGGCCACTTCTTCAATCGCGGCGATGACGGCGTTGCGCTCTGCCAGAACCGTTTGTTCGATGCGCTCCTTCACCGCGTAGAAATCCGCCTTCAGTTCCTGAATCGCGGTGCCCTTGAAGCACTGCGGATCGGCTAGCGCCTGACGCAGCGCATCGGCGGCAGAATCCTCGGCAAAGGTGACGTTCTGATCCTGCGCCGTCAGGAAAGCGCGCACCTCGTCATAGATGCCCTTCTGCGGTCCGGACATGAAGCTACGGATCTTGTCGAGGATATCCTCCTTGGCATCCAGCAGCTGATCTTCCTGCCCAACCGGGCCGGTAATGAACCAAGTCGCCGACTGATCACGCATGCTGTCGAGCAGAGTCCGCAGAGGATCGAGAGCTGCAATAAAGGGGTAGCCGGTCGACTGCCGGCCAAGACCCTCCAGTTCGCTAGTCAGCTTGCGCAACTGGGCCTGCCACTCCGACCCAAGGCTGCGCGCGTCATTTCCAGAGGCGGGCAGATCGAACAGTGCCTGAAACAGTTCGCGCGATTTGCGGATCTGGGCAGCAGTGAACTCGATCTGCGGGGAAAGCAGAATGTTGCCAAGGGCATGGCTGTTGCGCAGCCCCTGCACCAGCGCATCCCCTTCCAGCAAAGCACTGTCGGCCCGAGCCTCAAGCTTGCCGCGCGCGACAAGGCTCGCGGTCAGGCAGAGAACCGCGATGGCGGGCCAGCCATAAGGTTTTGCTCCGAACTTCTCGACCAAAGCTTTGACCGAGACCCGCGTCCCAAGGCGCATCTGAGCCTGAGCATGATTCAGCACGTCCTGCTCGGCTTCGGTCAGACCGCTGCCTTCGCCGCCAAAAAGCCCGCCATCAACGCGTCCGGCTCGTCCAAGATCTGCTTCGGTGTAAGTGGCGCCGCGCAGGACAGGCAGGCTGGTATAGACCTTGTCCACCAAGACCTGGAAACCTTTGACCAGCCGATCCTGCGGATCTTCGCCACCGATCTCCAGCTCGGCACCGCGCACGAAGAGCCGAGCATCCGCGATAAGGCCGCGCAGCCGCTGCACCAGTTCCTTTTCGCGCCGCGTATTCTGGTCACGCTTCTCCGCAATGATACGATCACGACCGGGTTGGGCGTCGCCGCTGGTGACCTGACGCGCAAATTTTACGGTCTGGAGCCAGAGGACGAGATCGCGCGTAAAACGCACATCACGCCCGAGTAGGACAATCATCTCATCGCTTGCCATGCTGTTCGAACGAACCACATCCGGTGCGTCGGAATCGTCGCTGAACGGCGAGATGATATTGACGGAAAGCTCATGTTCCCGGTTCAGGCTGTGGCCGTCAAGCTTGCGGGTGAAAGCGTAATCGACACCCGTGCCGGCATGCTTGATCTTGCCGTGACGGAGGATCGCGCCGAACGCCAGTTCATCTAGCTGCCGTTCTATCTCGGCGGGATCGACGGCGATTGCCTTGATCTCGGCCTCGACGTCCTTTTCCTCATTGGTGAGGAATTCATAGACCTCGCCGTTGCGCTGGATCAGCGTCTGACGCTCCAGAAGCGACAAAGCCTCCTCGATATTGCGGCGCTGCTCGGTCTGGTCCGCCTCGAACCGGGACAACAGGAGGATCGATATGTTGCGGGCAGTCGGTTTGAATTCCTTGACGTATTTGACAAGGAACAACACCTTCAGCACCCGCACGGCAAAATCATCGCCAAGGTTCTTTTCAGCCAGTTGGATTGACTGCTGAATCGATGACTTCAGGGCGGTGCGAATCCCCTCAAACATTAGGTCAAAGGTCGCCAGCCCCCCAACCGGCGTGTCGGCCAGCTTTTTGGCCACCTCCTGAAACACCCCCAGCATAGAGCGTTCGCCGACCGAGCTGTGCTTACCCTCAAACGCGTTATGCTGCGAGAGGCCCATGATCGCGCGCTGGAACAGGTCATACTGGTAGTTCGGGAACGGGTAGCTCGCGACGAACTGGTCTTTTCCGGAGAAATTCCTGAACTTGAAGGAATTATCGCCGAAATCGAACAGGGTGCGCAGGTTGTTCTCCTCAGCATCGTAAAGATTGCCAAGGGTGATCTGACCGGCCTCGGTCTTAGCCAGAAGGCGGCGCTGGATGACTTCGGCCACATCCTGGGAATTCAGAGGCATCCGGTTGGCGAAGCGTGCCTGGATTTTCGAGAAGTCATTCTCCTGCTGCGCCGTCAGATCCCCGATGACCGAACCCATGTCCTGCTGGGCGGTGACAACAATCCAGGCCTGCCCCTTGCATTTCGTGTTCAGGCTTTCGGCAATGGTCTGGAGGTTCGTCATCAGTTTGACGTTGTCGGCGATATACTGTCCTACCTCATCGACGAAGAAATTCAGCCGGAACTTCGGCCCCTGCGCATCGATCCACGACTTCACCATATTGGCGAAATCCTCGATCGAAACCTTCGTATCCTTACGATACTGGCCAAGAATATCCTTGACCTCATCGCCCGTGACCTCGGCAAAGGCGGCGGCAATTTGCTTGCCTTCCATCAGAGCCTGTTCGCGCCCGCGCTCCCAAGGCTTTCCGGAAGACTGCGCAAAGGCCGCCTTGAAGGCATCGAGCTTGCCTCGACTGTCGAGATCACGCTCGAACTGCGCGATATGCGGGAGCTTGCCATAGTAGCCGCACATCTCGTCAAAGACCTTCTGGAAGACGGCGAGAAGCGCATCGACATCCGCCTTCGAGATCACATCCGCCTTCTGGTCGATATTGAACAAGACCGACCGGGATGGAATCGACACTGCCTTGCGCAAAGCCCCCGCCAGCATCGGGTTGCCCGCAAGCTTCCGCTCAAAGATTTCGACGGCGCGCTGCCCTTCGACCTCGTCGTTCTCCAGCAGAAGGGCGAGCATCTTCAGCAGGTGAGACTTACCTGACCCGAAGAAGCCAGAAATCCACACACCGTTCGCGGTATCATAATTGTTGTAGGCGTCGAGGAATTGCTCCAGCCGGGCGCCGATCTCATTGGTGATGACATATTCATCGAGCTCGGTCAGGAGGCTGGCCTTGTCGTCAGCCTTGATCACCCCATCGATCGAACGGTCGACCGGCTTGGCAAAGATATCACGCAGAAAAACAGCCATCGGTCAGACCTCGTAATTCATGATATTGAACGCACGGTAGTATTTGTCGTCATGGAGTACGCCGAACAATTCCAGCGATGCTCCTGTCGCCAGCGCGTGCGTGTATTTTCCCGGAAAGAACATGACCGTCGGGCGATCTTTCGCGGTGCTTTGCAGGTTGTTGAGTACGTTGTGCGACCGCAGGTAGGGGTAAACCTCGCCTACGCCTGACAGGAAGATCACGTCGTGCGGGACTTCTTCGATGCGCCGCGCAATCTCTGGAATAAGGTGCGCCTGCGGGTCCAGAACCCCCTGCAACAGTTCCTTGAGCTCCGCCTTTTCCGTTTCGGCTTCAACCTCAAGGATCTGCTCGAAGATACCCCGGTCTTCGAGGATCCTGATCGAAAGGTCATAGAGATCGATATCAAGTACGCGCACACCGGCGTGGCTCAGCCGGGCGATCAGATCCTCGCGATCCTCGCCCAGGCTCAGTCCGTCTTCGGCATCAAAAGCGCAGATAAAAAAGGGAACCTCGTTTCCCAGCCCTTGCTTTTGCAAGAACCGATCGCTGGAAACTACCCTGAATAGGTGCTCGGCGCGGGCGCGCCGATCAGTTTTCGTGCCCACCATTACCCCCCATTTCCGGGAAAGACCTGCAAGTCCGCCGGATTACTCTCCTCAATCAGCCGCTTCATGCGCCCCGATAACCAAATCGGCTGAATTCTACCCTCGACGCTTATCAAACCAACTTCACGTAGTATCCGAAACAAGACCTGACGCAATTTCGCGCAGGTTGAAGCTGAAAGAGCGGCGAGGCCGGGATCGCTTTCAGCCTTCTCCGCGAGAAAGCGGTCAAAAACCTCATGGCCCAGGTCGAGCCGCCATGATTGGTAGCGTTCGCTGATCACCTCGACTGCGAATTCGTGGACAAAACGATAGGTCCGGCAGACCGCCAGCCACATCATCGCCTGCTGCTCGGCGCGGTCAGCCTCTACCGACAGGTAATGACGTTCGGCATCGGAGAGATGGCCTATCCGGTCGTACACTTCACGAAGCGCGCGGGTTTGCGAGGCCAGTTTGGGTAAGGATGACGCGCCCTGGGCCAGCAAACGCTCACGAGCAGATGCCCAGTTCTCACCGGGTTGATAAGCTTGAGCAATCACGATGCTCTCATTGAGCATCAGCCCGCCCACGCCAAAGGACATCCGATATTTCGCTGCGGCCACCATCATTTAGGTACCGCCCCGTTTGCTGTGTCAGCCTCATCGAACTCATGCTGCGCACGCTCAAGGGCGGCGGCAACCTCGTCTTCGTCAGCGGCAACGATATGCTGGGTCCGGGGATCACGCAGCCTAGCCCCATCAAGGAGTCCTAGCCGCTTGAGCACATAGAACAGCATGGCGTAGCGAACTGTCAGCACAGCGCGCCCGTCCGCCATGTTGTAATCCTTTGCGACCACCGCCTGCTGACCGACCGACAGATCAGGATGCGGCACAAGGGTGATATCGAAGGTTTCCTGCCACAGCCGGTCCTGTGCCGCAGCAGCACCTGGCTCGCCGAACTCGCCGAATCCAAGGACACGCGAGAGCAGGAAATCCTTGAAGCGCTCCGTCTCATGGCACCAGGCCCGCACATGCCAGCGCAGGCCATCAAAGCCGAAGGCATGCGGGGTAATCCGCCGCCATGCCGGATCGGGCCGATCGCGGTTCATGGATTGGTAGTGAAGATCCAGCGATCTTTCCTCCCGCACTGCCGCCAGAACTGAACGCAGAACTTCAGTATCGACCTTACGGCGCAAAGTCAGAGCGATATCCATGTCAGGCGGGGCAGCGAGCCAGTTCGCCCCCGCGTCGGCGAAACCTTCCGCCATCGATCGGAGCCGCATGAGATAGGCGTCCGGGTCAGGGTCTAGAAACACCGGCTGAAATTCCGGGCCGGCTACGTAGCGGCGAGCGCTTTTGTCATAGACCGCATTCTGCGGCGCACACTCCTGATAATGGGTCAAGTCCTTTGACGCCTGCGGAACGGAGACGCCAAACGTATCGATCAGGTCAGAGCGATTGACACCCCCCTCCCAGAACAGGCGGAATTCGATGAACTCCAACCGCCTCTCGACACCCCATTTCAGCATTGCTCGTCCCGCCGCACTTGAAAGGATAAAAAGTATATGGGACACCTTGCGATGTCCGTATACTTTCTATTCTAACAAACCTCAAACTGTCAAGCCCGAGGAAGGCCGGATGCGCACCGTGTCACCGTGCACAAACACGGCGGGGCAAAAGCGCTATCGAAGTCGGTTAGCCTGGAGGTGGCAGGGCCACGACATCTTCGATGCCGACACGGTCGATGTCGATTGCAGCCAATGCTACGGCGTGATCGTACAGTGCCGTCAAACCCTATTTTCGCCGGGCCAGCCCTGTCAGCGATCGTGCCAGGCTCAACAACCGCCGAGACGCCGGATTGTCGTTTTGCGCGGACCAGACCATGCTGAACGGCAGCACCTCATCCGCAAGTTCCCGGTAGGTGATCCCTGGAAACTGGGCCACGGTTGTTGCTTCGCTCGTCAGAGTGAGGCCGCGACCGAGAGCGACCAGCGATAGGATATTGTCGCGGCCGACCTGCTGAGACTGAATATCGAGGTGGCGGCCGAGACCCGCAAGGTGAGCAACCAAATAGTCGTGGATCTCCTGACCCGGCGCAACGTCACTCACAATGAACCGCTCGGAGACCAAATCGCCCCATCCAAGTTCCGGCTTGCCCGTCAAAGGGTGGTTATCGGGCAGCACCACGAAAACCTTCTCGCACCATAAATGCTCCGCCTCACAGCCATCCCATGCCGCGGTTCCCGTGATGAATGCGACGTCCAGACAAAGTTTCCGGACAGCCGCGATGTGCTCGGGCGGATTGCCGTCAATAAGGTCGACCTGCACGTTCGGGTGGCGCGTGCCGAAGGCACGCAACAGATCGAACAGAAATCCTGACGCAAGGGACGAAAATATCCCGACCTTGATCAGCCCTTGCTCTGCCCGGCCAACCGCCGCCACCTTGGTCACCCACCCGGTCCCGCGGTTCGACACGACCACGAAGT
>CALMPK010000121.1 GCA_937873575.1 uncultured Hyphomicrobiaceae bacterium | reverse complement strand
CCCAATGTCAGAACAATTTGAAACAAATCGGCCTGGCGATGAACGGCTACGCGACGGCCGCCCGGACCGCCGGCGGCCATACCTCCGGCAACACCCACGGTGCCGGCGCGGCCAGCCATGTCGGTCCTGACCCGGAAGCCGCGCCGATCGAAGCGATGGGCTTCGGCTGGCTCTCCAGCTATGGCAGCGGCAACGGTCGCGACACCATCACGTCCGGCCTCGAGGGCGCGTGGACCGCGAACCCGACGAAGTGGGACATGGGCTACTTCGACGTGCTGTTCGGCTACGAGTGGGAGCTGGTCAAGAGCCCCGCGGGCGCCTGGCAGTGGACGCCGAAGAACCTTCAGGAAAAGGACATGGCGCCGGATCCCGAGGACGCCAGCAAGAAGGTGCCGATCATCATGTCCACCGCCGACATGGCGATGCGCATGGACCCGGCCTACGAGAAGATCTCCCGCCACTTCCACGCCAACCCCGACGAGTTCGCCGACGCCTTCGCTCGCGCTTGGTTCAAGCTGACCCATCGCGACATGGGCCCGAAGGTGCGTTATCTCGGACCGGAAGTCCCGGCCGAGGATCTGATCTGGCAGGACCCCGTGCCCGCGGTCGATCACGCGCTGATCGACGCCAATGATGTCGCAGCGCTCAAGGCGAAGATCCTCGCCTCTGGCGTTTCGACGGGCGATCTCGTCGCGACGGCGTGGGCGTCAGCTTCGACGTTCCGCGGCTCCGACATGCGCGGCGGCGCCAACGGCGCACGCATCCGTCTCGCTCCGCAGAAGGATTGGGAAGCGAACGAGCCGGCCAAGCTCGCCAAGGTTCTGGCGGCACTCGAGGCCATCCAGGCGGCATTCAACGGCGCCCAGTCCGGCGGCAAGAAGGTTTCGCTCGCGGACCTGATCGTCCTCGGCGGTTGCGCCGCAGTCGAACAGGCGGCCAAGGCCGGCGGGTACGCGATCGAGGTACCCTTTGCGCCCGGCCGCACCGACGCCACCGCCGAACAAACCGACGCCGACTCCTTCACCGTGATGGAGCCGGAGGCCGACGGCTTCCGCAACTACCAGAAGCAGGCCTACACGGTGTCGGCCGAGGAGATGCTGGTCGACAGGGCGCAGTTGCTCAAGCTTTCGGCGCCCGAGATGACGGCGCTGGTCGGTGGCCTGCGCGTGCTCGGCAGCAACTACGGTGGCACCAAGCACGGCGTCTTCACCAGCCGCCCCGGCACGCTCTCCAACGACTTCTTCGTCAATGTCCTCGACATGACGACGACGTGGCAGGCGACCTCCGACGCGAAGGACGTGTTCGAGGGCCGTGACCGCAAGTCGGGTGCCGTGAAGTGGAGCGCAACCCGAGTCGATCTCGTGTTCGGATCGAACTCGCAACTGCGCGCCATCGCCGAGGTCTATGCCCAGGACGACGCCAAGGAAAAGTTCGTCCGCGAATTCGTGGCGGCCTGGACCAAGGTGATGAACGCGGATCGCTTCGATCTCGCCTGATCAAACCCGCAGAGCGACACCCGTAATGGCCCCGCCGATTGAGGCGGGATGAGAAAAAACGAGGAGCCCGGTTCCGGCGACATCCGGAGCCGGGCTCCTCTCGTCCGTCCCCATCGGGCCGGCATCAACTGGTGGATGAACCCATCGGTTCGAGCGCCTTGGAGCATCATTCTACGGTCAGGGGAACCGCTCACGGTTCCGGATGATCGGATGGCACTCTAGAAGCAGCACTGATGTCACGGCCGCGAGGCGCGGCACGTCGGTCGGCCATTGCGCGCCAACGCGACGCAGACTTGCAGCGGAAACACGAGTTTACGCATCCTCAAGCCTGAACTGCGATATTCCGTAACTTGCTGCGCCGCGGCAGCAGATCCGCGGCAGCCACGAAACCTCAACACGCGCAGAAAGCTCATGCTCATCGAAGCGTGCGAAATTCCAGACGTGAAACTGGTACGTTCCAAGCAGTTTCGCGATTCGCGAGGCTTCTTCTCCGAGGTCTACAGCAAGAGCGCCCTGGCCGGCGCCGGGCTGACCGACGAGTTCGTCCAGGACAATCATTCCTTCTCCGCCCTGGCCGGCACCGTGCGCGGCCTCCACTTCCAGAAGCCGCCCTTCGCACAGGCCAAGCTGGTGCGCGTCACACGCGGCAGCATCCTGGACATCGCGCTGGATTTGCGCCGCGCCTCTCCCCACTTCGGCCGCCACGTCGCGCGGGTGCTTTCGGCCGAGAACTGGGAACAGCTCTACATACCGACCGGGTTCGCCCACGCCTTCTGCTCGCTCGAGCCCGACACCGAGGTCTTGTACAAGGTGACCAGCTACTACGCCCCCGATGCGGATGCCGGCGTGCTGTGGTCCGATCCCGAACTTGGCATCGACTGGCCGGTGGCGTCGGATAGCGCCACGGTCTCGGAGAAGGACGCGCGCCTACCGCGGCTGCGCGATCTCGAGCCGGTTTTCTGAATTAGAGCCCGAATGCCGGGCCAAGGTAGCGCGGCAAGTCTGCCGCCCGCAGTCGGCGGCGAAGGAGGATTACCCCATGCGCATCATCGTAACGGGTGGCGCGGGCTTCATCGGCTCGGCGGTCTGCCGCTATCTCGTCGGCGAGCGCGGCATCGAGGTCGTCAATGTCGACAAGCTGACGTACGCGGCAAACCTCCAATCGCTAATCCCCATCGCCGACCGCCCCGGCTACCGCTTTGTCAAGGCCGACATCTGCGATCGTGCGGCGATGGAAGCGGTGTTCGCCGAGGCGCGGCCCGACGCCATCATGCATCTTGCGGCGGAAAGCCACGTCGATCGATCGATCACCGGCTCGGCGGACTTCATTCGCACCAATATCGTCGGCACCCACACGCTGCTGGAGGCCGCACGCGGATATTGGGAGCGGCTCACAGGCGAGGCCCGCGAGCGCTTTCGTTTCCTGCACGTCTCGACAGACGAGGTCTACGGCTCACTCCCCCCCGACGGCTACTTCCTCGAGACGACGCCCTACGACCCGCGCTCGCCCTATTCGGCCAGCAAGGCCTCGTCCGATCACCTCGTCAGCGCCTGGCACGAGACCTATGGCCTGCCGGTCCTCGTCACCAACTGTTCGAACAACTACGGGCCCTATCACTTCCCCGAGAAGCTCATTCCGCTGGTTCTTCTCAACGCGCTCGAGGAAAAACCGCTGCCCGTCTACGGCGATGGGCAGCAGGTGCGCGACTGGCTCTACGTCGACGACCACGTGAAGGCGCTCACGCTCGTACTCGAAAAGGGGCGCGTCGGCGAAACCTACAACGTCGGCGGCCGCGCGCCGATGGCGAACCTCGATGTCGTGCAGCGCATCTGCGACATCCTCGACGACCGCCGGCCCTGCAAAGCGCCGCGCCGCAATCTCATCACTCACGTCGCCGACCGCCCCGGCCACGACCGGCGTTACGCCATCGATCCGACGAAGATCGAAACCGAACTCGGTTGGCGCGCGAGCGAGACTTTCGCAACTGGCCTTGCGCGGACCATCGACTGGTATCTCGCCAACGAAGGCTGGTGGCGCCCTCTGCGCGACAAGGTCTACTCGGGCACGCGCCTCGGCCTGCTCGACGAGAAGACCGACGGCATGAAGACCGCGGGCGCGGTGTGATGAGCGAACGCGGACCCGTCCTCATCGCCGGCCGCAGCGGGCAGGTGGCACTTGAACTCGCCCGCGTGCTGCGGCCGACCGGGCGTCCTTTCGTCGCCCTTGGCCGCGGCGAACTCGACGTCTCCGATCCGTCGTCCATCGCGCGTGTGGTCGAAGAACACAGGCCGTCGATCGTCATCAACGCCGCCGCATATACGGCCGTCGACAAGGCGGAAGACGAGCCCGCGGTCGCGCGGGCCGTCAATGCCACCGGCGCCGGTCTGCTCGCGGCCGCCGCCAGTCGCGCCGGCGCGCCCATCGTCCACATCTCGACCGATTACGTCTTCGACGGGTCGAAGCCCACGCCCTATCTCGAAACCGATACGACGGGTCCGCTCGGCGTCTACGGCGCAACGAAGCTCGAGGGTGAGCGGCTCGTCGCCGCCGCCAATCCGCGTCACGCCATCGTGCGAACGGCCTGGGTGTTCAGTCCGCACGGACACAACTTCGTCAAAACCATGCTGCGGCTCGGCGCCGAGCGCGACGAGATCGCTGTTGTCGCCGACCAGTTCGGCGCACCGACGGCGGCCGCCGACCTCGCCGAGGCGATCGCTCACATCGCCGCGCGCCTTGATGGCGAGCAGCTCCCTTCCGAACGCTTCGGAATATTTCACGCCGTCAACGCCGGCACCACGACGTGGCATGGCTTCGCCTGCGCCATCATGGACGGCGCGAAACGGCGGGGAGCCAAGGCCGCGCGCGTTCGGGCCATCACGAGCGCCGAGTATCCGACGCGCGCACGCCGCCCCTCGAACTCCGCGCTGGACACAGGCAAGCTGTCGCGCGCTTTCGACCTCACTCTGCCCGCTTGGGAACTTGCGCTCGAGCGGTGCCTCGACACTCTGATCGGACCGCCGCGCTGATCGCGGCGAATGGGGGACGACATGGCAATCAAAGGCATCATTCTCGCGGGCGGCAGCGGCACACGCCTTTACCCGCTCACGTTCTCGGTGTCGAAGCAGCTTCTGCCGGTTCACGACAAGCCGATGATCTACTACCCGCTGTCCGTGCTCATGCTGGCCGGCATTCGCGACATCCTCGTCATCACGACGCCGCACGACCAGCCGCTGTTTCGCGGTCTGCTCGGCGACGGCAGCCATCTCGGTCTTCGCCTCTCGTACGCCGAACAGCCTCGGCCGGAAGGTCTCGCACAGGCCTTCATCATCGGCGCCGACTTCATCGGCGATGACCGCTGCGCGATGGTCCTCGGCGACAACATCTTCTATGGTCATGGTCTGCCCGAGCTGATGCAGCAGGCGATCGCCCACACCGATGGCGCAAGCGTCTTCGCCTACGAGGTGTCCGACCCGGCGCGCTACGGCGTCGTCGCCTTCGACAAGGGGGGCCGCGCGACGTCGATCGAGGAAAAGCCGCTCGAGCCGAAATCGAACTTCGCGGTGACCGGGCTCTATTTCTACGACAACGACATTGTCGAGATCGCCCGCACCATCAAGCCGTCGGCGCGCGGCGAGCTCGAGATCACGAGCATCAACCAGCACTACCTGGAAGCGGGCAAGCTCAATGTCGTTCGCATGGGGCGCGGCTTCGCATGGCTCGATACCGGCACATTCGACTCGCTGCTGGCCGCGGGCGAATTCGTCGCCACGCTGGAGCGCCGCCAAAACCTCAAGGTTTCATGCCCTGAAGAGATCGCGCTGCGGCTCGTCTACCCCACGTTCGCCGAAATGCAGCCGTGGCTCGAGCGGCTCGGCAAGTCCGACTATGACAGTTACATTCGCAAGGTTGGGCAGCAACTCCAGAGCTGACACCGCCTCAGGAATTGTGCAGCGGAAGGGATGCGCGAACCGATCTCTCGGCCTAAGCGGGAGGCGGTCGGCGTGACGTTTTCGTTTTACCGCTGCCGGTCCGGAGCCTCGGAGATAGGGCACCCTGTTCGCCGACCATGCGCCCTCGGCAATCGCCGTCAGCTCGGCGTCGAACGGTTGGCAAGCCCTGCCGCTGCCACCCCTGCTCACCGTCGCCCAAAAGGGTCTTAGTCGGCAGCGCTCGCCTCGGTCAGCACCTGCTCCTGTGCTGCCGCCCGCCGCCACGATGTATCGATCGCCCGCCGCCGGGCTCGATGGCGGCGATGCGAGATGGCGGTCGAGCACGCCGATCTGCACCAGAATGTCGAGCGCGCGGATTGCCTCGTCGTGCGTGACGAGATTCTGCGTCTGCGCGGCGGCGATAAAGGACAATGCGAGCTTGGCCGTCGTTGCCATTCGGCGCGCCCCCTGAGCGCATAGATCGCGCGCTAAGGTTCCATGCCGCAAGGCCGCGGGGACACCCCGCCGGCACCGCTGCGCTCGCTCAGTGCGTCGCCAGCCACTGACGGGCGCGCTTCTGCGCACTCGCGATCTCCGCCCGCGTCATGTCGCGCGAAATCTCCTGGCGAAACCTCTTGGCGTCCTCGTTGCCACGCAGCGCCGCGAGATTGAACCACTTGTGCGCCTCGATCATGTCGAGGTCGACATCGCGGCCAGTGCAGTACATGAGGCCGAGCTCATAGAGCGCATCGGCGGCGCTCCCACCCTGGCCAGCGAATTCCGCGACATCGCGCGGCGCGAACTCGAAACGTGCCAAAGCCGTCTCCTGTTGATCCTCGCACCCGAAGGCGGGAGCGTTCGGGAGGCAAGCACGAGCGGCTTGCTCCATGGCGACCGTGCGTCACCTCAGAAAACGATGTCAGTTGACGGATGAGAAATGGTTAATGGCAACCATTTCACGCTATTTCTCATAGCGTTACTTTTCTAATTTAAAGTTATGGTTCGTCGACAACGGAGACATTGGCCCCGGCATGGCACAGCGGTTTTTTCGTTCTTTCCACTTATCGCGGTAAGCAGCGGGCCGCCCCATTCAGCTTCGGTTCAGCCGCCACGGCGCAACTTCGACATCGTCACGCCGCGCCGTCGACAGAGCAAAGTCGCCAGCGTGGCCGAAGGGTGACCTCCCAAAGTGCGGGTCGCAACGCGACTGCGTTCATGGTGAGGTCCCGCCGCTCGGGAAAGGGGTTCAACTGTGCTCGTCCGCGCCGCCATCGTCGCCGCCATCGCCACGTCTCTCGCCGGATGCGCCAACGAGCGCGCCGCCGAGCCGATGGCGCTCGGCTTCCACGGCGCCGCCACGGAAAGCGCCCCCTCTCCGCCTCCGCGCCGTCGCGCCATTTCAATCCCCCGGCCGACGGGCGGCGTCCGCCAGACGCTTGGCGGCAAGGTGCTTTCGGCCATCGCATTCGAGCGCGTGACCGGCCTCAAGGCCGATCCGAGCCGCCTCCGCGACCTGCACTGAGGCCGCCTCAGCGGGCGTGAACCTTCAGCATCCTCCACTCCGATGAGCGATACCCGGTGTCGCGCCACAGATGCCGCCAGGGAACCTGCAGGGTGAGGCCGGCATCCAGTTGCGGTGCCCGGCCAAGCGCAGCGGCAACAGTGTCTGCCAACGGGCGCGTCGCCTTTGCCGTCTCGTCCCACACCACAATCACGTCGCGCCGAGCCGGATCGACGCCATGCGGTACGAAGTGTCGCGATCCGAGCAGAACGAACGAAGCGCGCGGGAAGTGCGGGCGCAGGTTGCCGGCAAGTTCATCGTCCACCGCGACGAAAACGGCGTCGTCCGTGGCGCCGTGCTGGCGCAGCGCCTGCGCGAGACCGGCATAGGGAATCCCCCAGCGGCATTTCGAACAGACCGGATCGTAGACGAACATGTTGGCGAGACGCACGACCAGCGCCAGCACCGCGATGGCGAGAGCCACGCGCGCGAACACCATCTGGCGTTCCCCGCCGCGAGGCGAGCGGCGCGCGACGGCGATCAGCCAGATCACGCTCGTGATGTAGAGCGGCATCAGGACGTGCATGGCGTAACCGCCAATGCCGAACAGCAATCCACCCGCGATCGAGAACGCGACACCCAGCACCATCGTCGCCAGCACCAGCCGCTCGAAGTCCGGCCGCGCCGGCTCGTAGGCCACCGCGCCATTGCCCGGCGCGAACAGGGCACGGACATCGTCCCACGCCGTGCGCAAATAACCGGGGAACACTGCGGGCAGAATCGCGACGAGTGGCAGCAGGTACATGAGCGGTCCGCGCACCGCATCCTTGACGCCGATGACGCGGTCCAGCGCGAAGCCGCGACGCGAGGGCGCGAAGATCTCGTCCCAATGCGCCGGATCGGACAGCAGCCAGGATAGATAGGGCGACGCCAGCGCCAGCGCGACGGCCGCGGACAGGAGAAGCCGGCGGCGAACGGTGCGCGCGCGGATCGCCGGCTGCATGGCCACCGCGCCCCACAGGCACATCTGATAGACGGCGTAGTTCGGCTCGGTATTGAACCCGAGGCCCGCGATCACGCCGAACAACAGGTAGTCACGCCATCGGCCATGATCATAGAGACGCAGGAACGCCCACAGCGTCGCCGCCACCGACACCATGGCCAGCACCTCGTGGGTGAAGCCTTCGTGGTAGCGCCAGGAGATCTGGTAGATCAGCGCCAGCGACTCGACCGTCAGCGCCGCCCACAAGCGGTCTCCGAGAATTCGGAACGCGGCGAGGTAGAGCAGCACCGCCGTTCCGGTCAACGCCGCATACTTGATGGCGAGGAACGAGACGAGGCGCGGCCCCGTCACCTGTTGCACAGCGTAGAGCACCCAGTCGTAGAGGGGTGGCTGACGCGCCTCGTAGCCGAACCGCAATTCCTGCACGAGGATCTGCTCGAGCGTATCGTCCTCGCCGAGCACACCCGAGGCGATCATGCGAAAGCCGGAATGCAGCAGCACATAAGCGAGTACGGCCGCCAGCACGACGACGAGGCCGCGCAACCGCTCGCGGTCCTGTGCCGCCCGCGCCGGCGAAGTAGGATGCGAGAGCGCCGTCACGGCAGCAGCACCGTCGAGCCCGTCGTTGCCCGCGCCTCGAGATCGCGGTGAGCTGTCGCCGCCTCGCTCAGCGGATAGGTCTGGTTCACGCTGATTTTCACCTTGCCGCTCGCCACCACGTCGAACAGCGCATTGGCGCTGGCAACGAGATCGGCGCGCTTGGCCGTATAGGTGAACAGGGTCGGCCGCGTTACGAAGAGCGAGCCCTTCGCCGCCAGGAGACCGAGATCGAAGTTCTCGATCTTACCCGAGGCGTTGCCGAACGAGACCCAGAGCCCGAAGGGCTTGAGGCACTCGAGCGAGCCCGGATAGGTGTCCTTGCCGATGCCGTCGTAGACGACGTCGCAGCCCTTGCCAGCGGTGATCTCTCGCACGCGCTCGACGAAGTTTTCGCGGCGGTAGTTGATGACATGAGCACAGCCGGCCTCGCGGGCGAGCACCGCCTTATCTTCCGAGCCGACCGTCCCGATGATCGTCGCTCCGAGGTGGCGCGCCCACTGACAGGCGATCAGTCCGACGCCACCGGCGGCAGCGTGGAACAGCATCACCGTTTCAGGGCCTACTTTGAATGTTCGGCGCAGAAGGTATTCCGCCGTCATACCCTGCAGCATCATTGCCGCCGCCGTCTGATCGGCGATCGCGCCGGGCAGCTTCACCAGCCGCTCGGCGGGGATCAACCGCTCGGTCGCGTAGGCGCCGATCGGGTTGGCGTAGGCGACGCGGTCACCGGGGCTCAGCCCCTCGACGCCCGGCCCCACCGCCTCGACCACGCCAGCGCCTTCCATGCCGATGACCGCCGGCAACGGACCGACGGGGTAGAGGCCGGTGCGGTGATAGACGTCGATGTAATTGAGGCCGACCGCGGTGTTGCGGACCAGGGCCTCGCCCGCCGCAGGAGCCGCCAGATTGACCGCCTCGAAGCGCATCACCTCGGGGCCGCCATGCTCGTGGATGCGAATCGCGCGAACCATGGGTAAGTCCTCCTTCGCCGTGCCAACGGTGGCGAAACTGACGTGCCAAGCGGGACTATCCGCCCGCGGGACACGCCTTGACCCCGCCATGAGTGCCTTCTATGGGCTCGCCTGAAGGTTCACAAGAGGATCGACGATGAGGGACGTGAGCAGCCGTGCGCGCCGTAACCGCGGCACCAATGCGGCAGTCATGCTGGCGGCGGTCGTCGTGGTGGCTTCGGGCGGCTGCGCCATGAACGATGCGTCAGACCCGGTGCAGCAGGGCGGAATGTCGTGCCTTGACGACTCCCCTGCCTGCGTCGCCCAGCGCCAGGCAGCGCTCCGCCACCTCGTCACGCGCAGCGACCGCCACTGGGTGAAGGAACGCGCGAGCGTCGATGCCTATGCTTCCGGCGTGCGGCTCTTCGCATTCAAGAACAAGAAAAAAGAGCTGACGTGCGACGAGTTGCAGATCGGCCGCAGCGAAGCCGACGCCGCCGACAGGGTGCTGCGCGGCCCTGACGGCAAGCGCCTGAGCCCGGCGCAGGTCTCACGCGGCACGATGTTCGCTGCCGAGGTCTCGAAGGAATTGTCGCGCGAGCAATCGCGACGCTGCCGCCGCGGCTGACGCCCGGGGCACGCTGCCTCATACACGCGCCGCCTGCCAACCTCCACCCTGGCCGCGATACATCGCGAACGCGATTCCGTCACAACCGATGGCTCGATCGAATTGCGCGACAACGAGCTTCGCAAGGTCGCGCGGCCCGGCGGCACACCTCAGGACTTCCTGAAAAAAGCGTGCGTGAAGGCGCCTGAATACAAATAACACATTGTCTCCGGCTTATCGGATAGAAACTCGTCACAGGCGCCCTTGACGCCGGGCAGATAATTCCAGCCTTCCGGGTTCACTTCGGGATCGCAATAATCGTCGATCAAACAGACGGCGCCCCTGGATAATCGCGGGTAGACGTTTTCCAAGCTGACCTTGATCGAATCGTAGAAATCACCGTCGAGATGGGCAAACGATATCCGATCGGGCAGACCGGTCGGCAACGTCTCATTGAACCAGCCCTTGTGTATCGTCGGCAAGGGCAGCCCATAGCTCCGGAAGTTCTTGATGAGCGCGCCTTCCGTCGTCGCCAGGTCGCCCTTCTGATAGGTCAAACCGTCGACGTCATCCGCCGCTGGAAGTCCCTCGAAGCTGTCGTAGACATGCAATTTCTTTTCCGATCCGAAATCGCGCAAGATCGTTGCGATCAGAACCGATGATTGCCCCTCGTTGCAGCCCACTTCGACCAAGTCCCCCGCGACGTCGTAGGCCAACGTCTGGGAAACCAAGTGATACATATTCATGCGCTGCTCGACGTTTGTCGAAATCCCGGATCGCGACGGGGCAAAACGCCGACCGGAAACGCTGAAAATCAACCGATCCACCAGCCCAGCGGTATCGGAGCGCACACCCACGTTCTTGGTGAGGAGATTGAGCGCCCGGTCCATATGCGAGGACCTGCGGACCGGCCAATCGAAATACTTGGTCAGTAAGAAGTTATCTATCGCTCCCGCCTCCAGACAAAGCGTCGATGTTCCATTTCGACCAGATTTCCCGCCGGCCGGAAGCCGTCCATCCTCATGGCGCGGCCTACGCCTTCCGGTAAGGCACCCGGCATCCGGCTTAATTCGAATGCATGAGCACCGGGCCGCTCTACGACACTTTCGGGAAGATCGGGTCGGCGCCCCGCGATCGCGCCCTGAGCGCCATTCGATCAGACTGCCCGGGGCGGGGCAGACGGCAGACCGGCCACAGCCTATTCGTTCCTCGGCCTATTCGTTGGTTGGCCCTTCGACCGCCCGTCTCCGAGGCTCACCGT
>CALMPK010000120.1 GCA_937873575.1 uncultured Hyphomicrobiaceae bacterium | reverse complement strand
CGAGCGGCGACCAGCCGAGATTGCCCAATCAAGGGCCGAGGTGCGGTTCGTGCGAAAGGCACGTCGCAAGCGTTGCTGGGGTAACAATCAGGCAAGTCACGGCTTGCGCGGATTTGACGGGACCTTGGTCCGAATCAGCTGGTCGATTGGGAAGGGCGCGGTTTCCGTTCGCCACGAATGGTACGGCGCGGCCGTTTGGCTCCACGGCGGCGGCTTCGGAGGATCAAATTGGACACGCGTCGGAATGTGAAATGCACTGCCGAAGACGATGGCTTCGCCCGATGAGAGGATAGTGACCTGATCGAGCAAACGCCGGGCCTGCATCGGGATGATGCGGCGGAAGTGATCGATGTCGTCAGGATTCTGCAGCCGATGGCTGATGAAGTTGGCACATTGACTGATGATAGTCTGGCTGATCTCGCTCGGCCGCTGACTTGCAATGATCAGAGAAAGCCCGAACTTGCGGCCCTCCTTGGCGATGCGCTCAAATGCCAAGCGTGACAGCGTTTGGCCGCGATCCTCGTCGCTGCGAGGCGGGCGAGCATAATTGTGAGCTTCTTCCAACACCAGCAACCACGGATGCCGGTAGCGTTGATCGCTCGGAAGTTGTTCGCGCGCTTCGAGCAGAATGCGACCGATGACGCTGGTGGCATATGGCAGGACGTCGTGACTGAGCATTGAAAGATCAATCACCGAGACCAGCGGACCCTTCTTGTCCCCGATGCCGAAGCGGTAAAGCCAATCACGCAATGACGCGATCTCGGTGCCCTTGCGCTCGTAGTTCAGGAACGCGTGCCAGCGCTGGTCGTCGCGTCGTGTCTTCAAGCGCAACTTCAAAGTTGTAAGATGGCTCTCAATTCGTGCGGCGTCTTCGGCAGATACCGTGCGGTTGGCGAGCGCTGGATCAACAAGGTGTTTAAGTGCAACCGGCAGCGGGCTGTCAGCTGTGGTTGCCCCACCCTTTGCCTCTTCGAGAAGCTTTGAGACCGCCGCAGTCAGCTCGGTCTTGAGTGAGAGCACGGCCTTGCGTATGTCGACCTCGTTGCTGGGAGGGCTCCAGTCGATATCCTTTTGCAGCACCGCAGTTAGTTGGCCCATATGGGGTTGCAGCGCTTTCTCCAATTCGCCGAGTGTAGCAATCTTAACGGTACCGACATAGGTTTTCAGAATTTGGAATATCTGACAACAGAGTTTCTTTTTGGGCTTGCTGCCATCAAGCGCCTCATGAAGCTCCTGCAGTTTCAATAGCGCGTAGGTCAGCGACTCTGCTACCGCATCCTGAGCCTGCATGCCGCCCTTGGCGAGCGCCCACCAATCCTTGAGGACCGGCTCCTGAGTCTGCTCAGAGGCGCTCAGCCACGCACAGATTTCGACGGCGTTGAAAAACCATATCGGAATGCCGAATTCTTTGCCGTCTAGATAAATGTGATCCGGTTTCCGCTCGGTCATTGCTGATTTATCGAGGAAGGCGCCGCTATATTCCCCGTTGATGTCGAGCAGGAAGACATGCGGCTCTTGCATCGAGCCAACAAGCGCTTTCATGGCCTTCTGAATGAGGCTGGATACCGTGTACGACTTTCCTGAACCGGTATTGCCGACAACGGCCAAGGGACGCGAGAACAAGTCGTTGTACGATGCCTTGACCACGCTCTCGCGGTCGCCCGTCGGAGATCCGAGCGGCAGATCGAAGTCGAAGTCCTTCTTGTCATAGCCTTCCGGCTTGTTGCGCCGAGGTGGATTCTCGAACACCGCCCGCAATATCTGCGGCGATCCGATCTCGGCGGCAGTGTCGAGCGTGGGTAGGACAGTGATGCCAGGGTCGAAAGTCGTCTCTTCTCCGTCATAGCGAACGCTACCCAGCAATTGGACGTGCGCAACGCGGCGTGGCTTCACAAGCTCGAGCGTGAGTTCATCGCCCGAGGCGGGGTCGAAACTTTCGCGCGCTTCCAAATCGGTGATGATGCCGATGACCACATCGCCCGCGCCAATCGAAAAAGACAGGTAGGAGTTGATCGCTACCGACGTGCGCACACCATCGAGTGTGGCTCGTGATGCAGACCGCGCCTCCTGGAGAAGTTCGACCTTAACCCGGAAGCCCTGGACGGCAACAATATGGCCGATGATGCGCGGATTGATCATGGCTTGAGGAAACCTGTGAGGCTGTCATCGACCGTCGACAGCACCTGCTTTTCGAAGCGACGAAGCCGCATGAAATCGTCGAGCCACTGGACATCCGGCATGATGTTCTTGGCAAAATCGTCGAAGTTGGCGGCCTCGAATGGTTCCGACTTGAAAGCTTCTTCGGTGGCGGTGAGCAGGAATGCGCGCTTTCCCAAATCCTTGTAGCGGCGGATTCGCGGGATGGTCGGGCTGTGAGGGTTCGGCTCCACCACAAGCATCACCAATGACGGATTCATCAGCGCCGTTTCGATGATGCGGGTTACGTGGTCATCTCCGAAGCCGTAACCCAGAACCAAGAGGAAGGTCTGCGGCGCACTCAATCTGATCTGAAACGATCGGAAGAGATGGGCGAAGGGCATTGAGAGCGTCTGCACGAATTTGTTTGCGGTCGGCAGAATCCCTGCCCCATCGACTGCTCGTGTTTGAGCGGCGAGCTTCGTCGCCTTCTCTGCGGGAGAAAGCTTTTGGTATCCGCTGTATTCACGAAGGTCCGGATGTCGTGCCCTAAGCTCGCCGTCCGAGACGAACCAATGGATCGAACCATGGAGCTTGTAATAGTGTAGGAACTTGTCAAACCGCCGCACCCTGCCCTCGGCGACCTCGCCAGGATAGTAGATGTCGAGACCATAGACCGATGGATCGAAGCGGGCATCGGCTCTGCCGGTGAACCCGTCAAAATATTGGATACCGAGCAACTCCATGGCTTGCTCGAAGAGGGTGTCGTAGTTGAGGGTAAAAAGGTGAGTGCGACCGAGGTTGCTGTCTCGGACCACCAGCTTGGACAAGAAGGCGAGATGCGGTGGAATGGAGGCGGCGGTTGAATCTTCCGGCACCGGCAGGCGCAATGTGCACTCAGCGATGATTGCCCGGCCGAGATTGCCGACAAGCGCAATCAGTTCATCGGCACTGGGCTTGGACTTGGCCTTCCACTGCAGGCCGCTGAATGGTGACTGAGAAGCGCTGGCAAGGTGCGCGGCATTCGCCAGATAGGTGAGCCAGTCTTCAAATCCACTATTGGACCATGCCGTTTGATCCTTGGATTTTGTCTGACGCTCACGCAACAGATCGGCAATTGGTGCGGGAGTCGCAGGCAAAGCGAGAACGGTATCGGATACCGCCAGTTCCAGAGGGTTCAGAAGCTTGCCGCCGGAAGAGTGCGAGCAGCCGGCGCCGGTCAGGACGACGACGTTTTCCATGCGGAGCCATTCAGCGATCAATGCCTGAAGTCTCTGACGCGACTCGCGGTCGTTCTTGCCCGAGAGCAGATCTTCAAAGCCACCCTGATCCGAGGGACCTATGAGTTGGTATCTGCGCGCCGATTGCTTTGCGGCATCCTGATCGCCGGTCGACGGTGGTTGAGAGTTCATTGCAAATCTCTTGGATAAAATGTTTGGGCACTTGTCGCGACGAGAATAGACGATGAGCCGGGCACTTCTGTCGATATCATCATAGACCCGGTAGCCTCAGCTCAGTTTGCTGCATCGGCTCGCTGCCGTACACGGCCCCAAGCGTCTTGCATCGATCGACAAGTAGTCCAACGAGCGTGTCGAGTTCAGGTGAGTGCATGCCTTCCGCTTTGAAGATTTTCGTCAATGCAGACGCTTCGTCGGGAAGCCGTGCAATCACGTCGCGGATGTGCGCCAGACTGCGTTCGGGGCTGTAGCTTGAGCTTCGTGCCTGTGCCTCCCAATGGCGGGGCGATATTTGATCGAAGCGATAGTGCCGGTCGATCGACATGGCGAGCTTGGCTTCTTTGCGGTTTTGCAAGTAGGGCAAGATGCTGATGATGTCATAGAGCGGCGCCAGTCGGAATCTTCCCTTGGCAGCAAGCAGAAGGCCATAGTTCTTGCCATGCGCGTCTGAGCCGCCGATGACGAAGTTGTAGGCCTGGGCGCGCATGAAGCGGTCGCGATCTTCAGAGGGCTTCGCAGAGCCGGACAACAGCGCCATGATATCCTTGATGCCGGGCCCACCTTCGTTTTGATATTTGACCTGTGGCATGACGCGCAGCGCCTGGCAGCAATCTTCCTGATGGACGCGGCGAACTTCACCCCCCGATTGGTCGATGGGCAGTTTGCGTTTGCCATCCATACGAACTCGGTCATAGCGCTCGATCACGACGATCGGCAGATCGCCGAAGCGTTCGATCCAGATGTGCGGTGCAGGCAAATCGAGCAGTGGTGCTAGGCGCAAGCAAAACGCTTCGTTCTCAACCTGACCGGCAAGATTGGGAATGGGGGGCTTCAGGATATGGGTGGAAGGCGTCCGGCCGCGCGGCTCGTACCAGCGCCCTTTGACGAGATAGAGTGCTTTCTTGGGTTGCGCACCGGCAAGACTGAATTGGCCACCGCCCTCGGTGAACTGCGTCGATCCTGGCTGCCGCATGAGATCGATGAACTTTTCCGCCAGAATTTCGGCGCTGAGACGTGTCGTCCCTTCTCGTTGCCGTAGCGACGGCAGGCGTTCCGGCGGCACCATTTGCACGGCGCCCTGTAGGTCTTCACCAACATGCGTCAGCAGTGCGAACGGATTACGTGGACTGGCTCCGAACCGCGTACCCCACGCGGCTAGTGTCGCCTCGCTGTCGGGTAACAATCCCCACATGTAAGGTCGGACAGCGTCATCGCTGTGCTTGGGGTTTGACAGTGGCATCGACAATGACAGCGGGATGGCCGACGGGTTTTCAAGCCAGTCGTCGGCATAGCGAAACTCAAACCGGCCGGAATTCCCCTGGGTGACCTGGCCAATAACGTGGTCGTTGATGAGGACGATCAGTTCTTTGGTTGTCATCGCCGCCCTCTTTTTGAGGGAAGACTCATGTCGGCAATTGAATCGATATCGATGTCATCGGCCGAAGTGGGACTGGCGCGAGTTTGCGTCGGTGCCGCTATCTGACCGTACAGGTCGATGCCAAGCTCATTGAGCGCGCGCAGCACCAAGCCCAACTTGGCGTTGGAGTTGCCTTGTTCGATTTCATTGACCCATTTGCGTGATACAGTGAGGCGATCTGCGAGGGCTTGTTGCGACAGGCCCATGGCTTCACGACGCGCCTTGATCAGGCCCGCGATGTCGTCGGCCCGGCGCATATGGACCGGGTGTCCGGCAGTGTAACCTGTGGGTGTCATTCTCACATTGTAACTCATGGGTTACAAAAAGCAAGAGTAACTTACAGGTTACATCTACAGTTAGTAACCCCTGGGTTACATCACCTTGCTGTCCGATTCTGCCGCACCATCATCGGAAGCCCCAAGCCCGATAACAGCTGCAATGGCCTCCCCTACCCCTGCATTCAACTGATCGACCGGGTCGGAGGCGAGATGCGCGTAGCGCGCCGTCGTGCGCGTATGGTTGTGACCAAGCAAACGGCCGATCACCGGCAGCGCGCCCTTCTGTGCAGCCGCCATGCTGGCGAATGAGTGCCTCAAATCAGGGAGACGAACATCGTGGAGGCCCGCCTCTGCCCGAATTCTACGCCATGGCTTTTGCAGGTTCACGAGACAGGCATCGGGTCGCCGGCCGACGATGACGTAGGGATTGCTGTCGATCCGGCGCAGGTTCCGGAGCAACTCGACTGCTTGGGGATTGAGGCGGATGACTTTCTGCCCCGTCTTGCTGTCGGGCAGTGTCAACATCCGTCTCTGCAAATCGACGTGCTTCCATTGCAGCGTCAGTATCTCGTTCAGCCGTGCGCCGGTCAGCGCGAGCAACCGGACAGCGGCAACGATAAAATAGTTCTCCTGATCGAGGTGCTGCACGCGATCGAGCACAGCGCCAAGTCGTGCGTATTCTTTGTCGATAAGAAATCGCTGGCAGGTATTTTCGCGGAACTTCTTCAACCGGAAGCAGGGATTGGATTGAAGGGGGCGAATCCCCTGCTCTTCCGCCCAGCTCATCAGCTTCGAGAGAACTGATACGGCATAGTTGGCCAGCGGCGGCTTGGCGGCCATGTGGGCATGCAAGCGCATAACATCGGCGCGGTTGATCGTTTCCAGGAGGCGGTCGCCAAGTAGATCGAGAATGTAGCGATCGAGCAGGAACTGATACTTGATGCGGCTTTGATGTTTGAGGCGGGTGCCGGGCTCCCCCCTCAAGAGGTGCGCCCCGTCGCGCCGCGTCGGCTTGGGC
>CALMPK010000119.1 GCA_937873575.1 uncultured Hyphomicrobiaceae bacterium | reverse complement strand
GCCGGACGGCGGTCGACGGCATGGCTGAGCCCCACCATCTCGATGTAGCGCATGACACGAGCGCGCCGATCCGCCCGGCTCTCGTGCGAGAACACCTCGTCAACGGCGAGCTCGATGTTGCCGAACACGGTCAGCCACGGCATCAGCGAGTAGGACTGGAAGACGATGCCGCGGTCGGGACCCGGTCCCTTGACGGGCGCGCCCTTGAGCAGCACCTCGCCGGAGTCGGGCGTGACGAGGCCCGCGACCGCCGAGATGAGCGTCGTCTTGCCGGAGCCCGAGAAGCCGACGATCGCGATGAACTCGCCTTCCTCGACCGCGAGGTTGACGTTGCTCAAGACCTCGGTTCTCTGCTCGCCCTGGCCGTAACCCTTCGAGACGTCCTTGAGCTCGAGAAATGCCATGTCCGTCTCTCCTTCAGCGATGTGCCGAGTAGGTGAAGGCGCTCTGCAGGGCGTACATCAGGCGATCGAGCAGGAAGCCGATGATGCCGATGGCGAGCACTGCGACCATGATCTTCGCGAGCGACTGCGACGAGCCGTTCTGGAACTCGTCCCAGACGAACTTTCCGAGGCCGGGGTTCTGCGCGAGCATCTCGGCGGCGATCAGAACCATCCAGCCCACGCCGAGCGACAGACGCAGGCCGGTGAAGATCAGCGGCAGTGCGGACGGCAGGACGAGCTTGGTGATGGTGCGGCTGGTGGGAAGACGCAGTACGCGGCCGACGTTGAGGAGATCCTTGTCGATGGAGGCGACGCCGAGTGCGGTATTGATGAGCGTCGGCCACAGCGAGCAGAGCGTGACGGTGATGGCCGAGATGACCAGAGACTTCGGCATCCAGTCGGTGGTGTCGACGTAGAGCGCGGAGACGACCATGGTGACGATCGGCAGCCAGGCGAGTGGCGACACCGGCTTGAAAATCTGGATCAGCGGGTTGAGCGCGCCGTTCACGGTCGGGAACAGGCCGCACATGATACCGAGTGGAATTGCGATCGCCGAGCCGACGAGGAAGCCCAATGCGACCGTCTTCAAGCTGGTGAGGATCTGGTCGACGAAGGTCGGCTTGCCGGTATAGCTGCGGTGCTTGATTTCGTCGGCCTTGCCCTCGGCGGCGAGCTTCGCGTTGCGGGCGTCCTGGCGCTCATAGAACGCGGCTTCCTTGTCGCGCTCGGCGAGGTGGTCGGCGTAAAGGTTCTTGGTCTGATCCCAGACCTGGACCGGACCAGGGATCGCGCCGAGCGAAGTCTCGACCTTGGGTGCGGCCCACGACCATGCGGCGAGGAATACGGCGATGCCGATCAGCGGCACGACGAGCTGTTGCCACAGCGCCTTCAACTGCGTCTTCGGGCTGTCGCCCGCGGCGATCTTCAGCAGCACCACGAGGAAGCCGAGGCCGAACACGTCGAGCACGCCACTGACCTTGTTGATCCAGTGGTGCATCCGCTGTCGGCGCTGCGCCTTCTTGTCTTCCTTCGCGAGATCGACGTAACCGGATGCGGTTGTCATTCTGGATCCCCTCATCGTTCAAAGCTCGTTCGTTTCGATGGGGGAAGCGGCGTACCGCTTCCCCGCTCTCTTTGGATCTAGCCGCCGACGATGGCCGCGCCTTCGACCTTCTGCTTGCCCTTGAGGCCGATCGGCAGGCTGTCGATGTAGGCGTTGGGCTTCTTGCCGTCGTAGGGAACGGCGTCGATGTTGTCGGCGGTCGGCTCGCGATAGCCGTCGGACTTCCACGGGAAGTCCTCAGACTTCGCCTTGCCGTCGTCGACCAGCATCTTCGCGGCCTTGAGGTAGATGTCCGGGAGATAGACGTCCTTCGCCGTGCTCGCGTACCAGGCATCGTCCTTGGCTTCGGCGATCTGGCCCCAGCGGCGCATCTGGGTGAGGTACCAGACGGCATCGGAGTAGTAGGGATACGTCGCGAAGTGGCGGAAGAAGACGTTGAAGTCCGGCACGGGCCGCTTGTCGCCCTTCTCGAACTCGAACGTGCCCGTCATCGAGTTGGCGATGACCGCTTTATCGGCGCCGACATACTCGGGCTTCGAGAGGATCTCGACCGCCTTCATGCGATTGGCGTTGTTGTTCTCGTCGAGCCACATGGCGGCGCGGATGAGAGCCTTGGTCAGCGCCAGCGTGGTGTTGGGATGCTTCTCGGCGAACTCGGCGGTGATGCCGAACACCTTCTCAGGGTTGTTCTTCCAGATCTGGTAGTCGGTGATGACCGGAACGCCGATGCCTTTGAACACGGCGGCCTGGTTCCACGGCTCGCCGACGCAGTAGCCGTTGATCGTTCCCGCTTCGAGCGTCGCCGGCATCTGCGGCGGCGGCGTCACGGAAAGGAGAGCTTGGGCCTGAATGGTTCCGGTGACGTCGGTCGAGGAGTAGTAGCCCGGGTTGATGCCGCCGGCCGCGAGCCAGTAGCGGAGCTCGTAGTTGTGCGTCGAGACGGGGAACACCATGCCCATCTTGAACGGCTTGCCGTCGGCCTTGAGCTTGTCGATGGCCGGTAGAAGCGCCTTGGCGCTGATCGGATGGATCGGCTTGCCGTCGGCATCTTTCGGCAGCGACGGCTTCATCAGGTTCCACACTTCGTTGGAGACCGTGATGCCGTTGCCGTTGAGGTCCATCGAGAACGGAGTGACCACGCGCGCCTTGGTGCCGAAGCCGATGGTGGCGGCGAGCGGCTGGCCAGCGAGCATGTGGGCACCGTCCAGCTCACCCGTGATGACGCGGTCGAGCAGGACCTTCCAGTTCGCCTGAGCCTCGAGGGTGACGAACAGGCCTTCTTCCTCGAAGTAGCCGAGCTCCTTGGCGATCGCGAGCGGTGCCATGTCGGTGAGCTTGATGAAGCCGAGCTTCAGCTCGTCTTTCTCGACCTTCAGCGGCCCTGCAAGTGCCTGGCTGGCGCCGAGGGCCAGCATCATCGTGCCGGTCGCGATACGGGCGAAACGCGCCGGGCGGCGGGCCGTAGCGTTCTGATCTGATCTGCTCATGGCGTTCCTTTGCGTCGGTTGTGGCCGTGCGTCGTCTCGGCAGACCGGGCACAAAAAAACCGCCTCTCCGGAAACGACCATGGGAGGTCGAGTGCGGATCGGCGGCGCTGCCCGTGCCCATGACGGGCACACCGAAAATAATCTGAGATCGAAGCCCGCTTTGGCTTCAGCAACTAATTAGCAGGTTCCGTGCCAGACAAATTTTCAACGCTACAATCAAGAAAAAACAATCGCTTGCCGTCTTATTCTAACAGTCCGATGTCAGAATAGTTAGTGGCGTCGCGCCTGCATTTTGAGCGAGTGATCGGTTCGTGTGCCTGTCGACTGTGCAGTGCAGCATGGGCGAATTGCGCGCTCAGAATTTTCCAGCGGCATTGGCCGAGCCTTCGCCGGCGGGTGTAAAACCGAGGCCCGCGAGGTAGGCGACGGCGTGTTCGGGATCGAACACCTGGCCGTCGAAAAACCCGTCTGGCCCGAGCAGCAACTTGCCGCCGGGAGCGCCGACCGGCGTCTCCTTCGCCAGCGCACCCTCGATTTTGGCGCTCTCTGACGGCAGCATCGCGCCGAGCGGCTCCAACGCGCGGCGATTGAGGTCGGGGCGATAGGTCTCGCGCGCGATGCGCAGCGCATCGAGCGAGAACGGCGCCTGCTGCCAGCGCACCATCTGCGTGTAGAGCCACAGCGCATGGCTGATCCAAGGGAATGTCGCGGCCCGCCCGGCAAAGGTGAGCAGGTCGGGCACCGCACGCACCACGCCGTCGGCGGAGACGAGCCGGCGCGACAGTCCGGGCAGCAGCACCTCGGCGGGCTGGGCGATGTATTCCGGGCGCGATAGCAGCTCCGCGAGCGCCGGCAGGTTGGCCGGATCGTCGCACCACAGTGCCGCGCGGTAGACGGTGCGGACGAGGGCGTCGAGGCGGGCGTGATCGGCCTCTGCCCAATCGGTGCGCACGCCAAGGACTTTCTCCGGGCTCGAGCGCCAGATGTGAGCCTTGGTCGTGACGATTCGACCGGTGCCCTGAGCGACGGCGACGCTGCCCCACGGTTCGCCCGCGCAGAAGCCGTCGATATGGCCAGCGGCGAGGGCGGCGTCGGCGAGCGACGGGGGCACGACGATCAATCCGACATCCCGGCCCGGCAGGACACCGGGGGACGCGAGCCAGTAGGCGAGCTCGTAGTGGTGTGCCGAGTGGGGATGGACGATGGCGAAGACCAGCCGAGGCTCACCCGCCCGCGCGCGCTTTTCGACGAGTGCCGCCATCGCCGTTGCGGTCGTCACGGCGTCGAAATCGGCGTGGGCACCGGCCGCGGCAAGCTCGTTCCAGATGGCATTCGATACGGTGACGGTGTTGCCGCCGAAGCCGAGCGCCATCGGTACGATGAGCGGCGAACTCAGCGGGCCGAGCCCAAGGTTGGCGGCGATCGGCATCGGCGCCAGAATATGCGCGACGTCGAGATGGCGGACGGCGAGGCGGTCGCGAACCGTCGCCCAGGAGGTCTCGCGCGAGATGACGAGCTCGAGACCTTCGGCGTCGGCGAAGCCACGTGCGGCGGCGACCACGAGCGGCGCACAATCGAGCAGGGGCATGAAGCCGGCGCGCACGATATTGCTCATCGCTCGTTCTCCCTGTTGAGCAGGTCCTCCGCGAGCAGCAGGCTCTCCGCGACCTCGACGATGCGCCGGCTCTGGTTCATCGCGGTCTTGCGCAGCGCGGCATAGGCCTCCGCCTCGCTCATTCCGCGGTTGCGCATGAGAATGCCCTTGGCGCGCTCGATGGTGCCGCGCTCGGCGAGCTGCGATTGCGCGGTGTCGAGCTGGCGTTGCAACCGGTCGAATGCCTTGAAGCGCAAAACCGCGACATCGAGGATCGACTTCACCCGCTCCTTTCGCAGCCCATCGACGATGTAGGCCGAAACGCCGGCCTCGATCGCCGCCTCCATCGACGCCTGATCGGTGCGGTCGACGAACATGGCGACGGGCCGCCGCGCCGCCCGCGATACGGCAAGCATGTGCTCGAGCTGGTCGCGATTCGGGTTCTCGAGATCGATGAAGATGACGTCGGGGTCGATCTCGACGATGCGCCGCATCAGCTCCGGCACCTCACCGAGGATTGTGACATGCTGATGCCCCGCCTCGCTCAGCCCTTCCTCGATGATCGAGGCGCGAATGCGGTTCGGATCGATGACGAGGATGTGGAGCGGCTTGGCGGAGCCGCGGGCGCGGTCGGGCATAAGGGCATTGTCGCTGCGGCGCAGCATAATGGCAAGCCGGTCGATCACGGACCGTTCGCCACGCCCAAGGCGCCGGGCGAACCATGTGGCTGGAGTTCACGCAATGGGAGTTCAGCCCCACCGCGTGCGACGACGCGGAGGTGTCTCCAGTGGTGGCGGGAAATGCGGAAGGGGCGTTGCCGCGCCAGGCGAACGGGGCCGCGCCCTATCGGCGCGGCCGGCGACGTCAGATCGTGATGCCGAGATAGCCGGCAACCGCGAACACGTCCTTGTCGCCGCGTCCGCACATGTTCATGACGAGCAGGTCGTCCTGCGGCAGAGTCGGCGCCAGCTTCATGACGTGGGCGAGGGCGTGCGACGGCTCGAGCGCCGGAATGATGCCCTCCTGGCGCGCGCAGAGCTGGAAGGCCTCGAGAGCCTCGGCATCGGTGGCCGGTACGTAGGTGACACGGCCGCTGTCCTTCAGCCAGGAATGCTCGGGGCCGACGCCCGGATAGTCGAGGCCGGCCGAGATCGAGTGCCCTTCGAGAATTTGCCCGTCGTCGTCCTGGAGCAGGTAGGTGCGGTTGCCGTGCAGAACGCCCGGCGAGCCGCCGGTCATCGAGGCCGCGTGATCGTTGATGTTGTCGAGCCCGCGCCCACCGGCCTCGACGCCGAAGATCTTCACACCCGCGTCGTCGAGGAACGGGTGGAACAGGCCGATGGCGTTGGAGCCGCCGCCGATGCAGGCGACGAGCGTATCCGGCAGGCGGCCTTCGGCCGCCATCATCTGCTCGCGCACCTCCTTGCCGATGATCGACTGGAAGTCACGCACGAGCTGGGGGTATGGGTGCGGGCCGGCGGCGGTGCCGATGATGTAATACGTGTCGCGGACGTTGGTCACCCAGTCGCGCAGCGCCTCGTTCATGGCGTCCTTCAGCGTGCCGGCGCCCGAGGTCACCGGGTTCACCTTGGCGCCGAGCATGTACATGCGCGCGACGTTCGGCGACTGGCGCTTGACGTCGGTGGCGCCCATGTAGATTTCGCAGGGCAGGCCGAAGCGCGCGCAGACCGTTGCGACGGCGACGCCGTGCTGGCCG
>CALMPK010000118.1 GCA_937873575.1 uncultured Hyphomicrobiaceae bacterium | reverse complement strand
TTCACACGGCGCCATCCTCGACCAGCAGGCCGCCGCCGGGATCATCAGCGAGGAGATCGCCAAGGGCGACGTGCGCCGGCGGGCCTTGCATTCAGCCGTAACCGGCCAGCCCGTTCCGCTGAAAGACATCGAGCTCGTCGGTGAGCCGCTGTTTCCGGGTGATTGGGTGATTGTCGCCTCCGATGGCCTCCTGACGCTCGGCGGCGACGACCTCGCGACCCTCATTCACGACCACGCCCAAGACCCGCCCGCGACACTGGTTGCCGCCTTGATCGGCGCTGTCGAAGCTGAGCAGGAGCCCAACCAGGACAACACGACCGTGGCGGCGCTGCGCGTCGTCGAGAGTTCAAATCGGGACCTTGAGACCGACGATGCGCGGGAGGCGGAGGCAGAGACCAAACCTGTCGCGCAGAGCGAAGCGCTCTCGACCACGCGCATCCTTCCTCGCCATCAGGCAAAAAGCGATGATGCACGCAGCGCGGCCCCCACGTCCGGAGGCGGTTCGACGCGCATAATCGCGGTGCTGGTGGCAGCGGCGGCCCTCGCGCTCGCAGCCTGGGCGCTGCTGCGCTGAAGTGAATTCAGCGCAAGCCACTCCTCGCGGCGCCCCGTCGCGGACCTTCGTCCTGGCGCATCACCCGCATCGCAGGCTTCAGGCGTCCGGCCGCAATCGGTTGAGTTGGAAGCGCTCCATGCTCACATCGAAAGCGTGAAGCTCACCAGAGACACGGAAAGACGAGGCGCGGGATCAAGGCGTCCGCGTGAAGAAAAGGCGCGGCGCGGTATCGATGAAACCGGCGACCTCGTGCGACCCGATGCTCGTCAGTGGCACATGCGGGGCCAAGCGCTCGTAAACGGCTTCCGAGCACAGGAAGCGCTGCCCGAGCGAGCCGGCAAGCTTCTCCATCCGGAACAGCAGGATCAGCTCGATGCCCGACAGGCTGTCCTCGCCAGTGCGGCTGCCACCGGACGAGAGCCCGCCGACGTGCATGACGATGCGGAAGGGAAGCGACGATTTCGCCTGCAGCTTCGCGAACGCCTGCAACGCCGATGCGACGTGGTGCTCCGGCTGAAAGCTCGACGGCCAGATCGCCAGGAACCCGTCTCCCAGATACTTGTTGATGATGCCGCCGTGCAGTTCGACGATCTGACGGCATTCCGCCGCCCACGAGCCGACCATCTTCGCCCATGCCTCTGGCTCATGCTCGCCGGCCAACCGCGTGGAGCCGACGATATCGGCGAGCAGCATCCAGCATTCGAAGCTCTTCACCTCGATCAGCGTCATCGAGGCGGCCTTGCTGCCCGCCATCGACCGAACGACCGAGTTCTTGAAGAACGTGAGCGCGGTATCGCCGATACCGATGACGTCGTTGGGGTTCAGCCGGACGGGAAGGGAGATCCTGCGGCCGTTGACGTAGGAACCATTGCCGCTACCGAGATCGACGAGCCAGAACTCGTCCACGTCCTGCCGGTGAACGACCGCATGGCGCCGCGACACCTTCGGATCGCCGAGCACCACCCGGTTCGATGGAGAGCGGCCGATCGGGCAATTTGTCTCGAGCAGCCACTGCTGCCCGTCCGCGGCTTCGAGCCAAGCCTCGGCCGCTGAAATGTCGCTCATCGACGAGCTGTCCTCGGAAGCGAAGGCCAGATCAATTTCATGCCCGACACATTAGCCCCTCGATGGTTCCCCGACCACAATTTGATTGTTTGGTCGGTTACCGCTCTGCCAGGCGCGGGGGAGCGGGCGCTTGACGCGGCGAAGCAGCGCTGTACGTTCCGCGCCGAACCGAATTCTAAGAGCCGACGCGAGTTGCATGACCAAAGCCTCCTCACTATTCCCGCTCGCAGGCCCGTGCGTTTCCGGGCGGCCCGCGACGTGAGCGCTCCCCCGATCCTGCCCCATGGCGCCGAGCTGTTCGCACGCTACGACGTGCTGTTCTCGGACGTGTGGGGCGTCGTCCATGACGGCGTCACCGCGCTCCCCGGCGCTACCGAGGCGCTGCGGGCCTTCAGGTGCAAGGGGGGCAGCGTCGTGCTCGTCTCGAATGCGCCCGTGCCGAACTTTCGCGTCGCCGAGATGCTCGACGGCAAGCTGCTCCCGCGCGATGCCTGGGACGCGATCGTCACGTCGGGCGATATCGCGCTCGCCCACGTCGATGCTGCCGGTTACAAGGCGCTGCATTGGATCGGCCCGGTGGATCGCGACGCAGCGCTGTTCGAGCGCGTGCCGGGGCCGTCGGTCCCACTCGACCAGGCTGACGCAATTTTGTGCAGCGGGCTCGACGACGACATCAACGAGACGGCGGAGAGCTATCGCGGCCGGCTGGAGCATGCGCTCGCCCGACGCCTGCCGTTCGTCTGCGCCAACCCGGACTTCGTCGTCGATGTCGGAGGCCGGCACTATCTCTGCGCTGGCGCCATCGCCGATCTCTACGAGGCGATGGGCGGAGAGGTGTTCTGGGCGGGAAAGCCGCACGCCAGCGCCTATCGCGCCGCGCACGAGGCCGCCGAGCGCATCCGAGCGGGCGCGATCGACCATCATCGCATTCTGGTGATCGGCGACTCGATCCGGACCGACCTCACCGGCGCGCGCCTGTTCGGCGTCGATGCGCTCTTCATCGCGTCGGGCATCCACCGACCGGTCCTGATGCAAGGCGACGACATCGATCCGGCGAAGCTCGCGCTGCTGTTCGAGCCCGAGGGAACGCCGCCGGCCGTCGCCGCGCAGTCATTTCTGCGCTGGTGACGCGGCGCCGGCCGCCACCGGCTCCTTCCACTCCGGCGGCCGCATGGTGCCGTCCGAGAACGCGCCGAAGATCATGTCGGGCGACGAGGTGTTGTGCCGCGAAATCGTGGTACGGCCCGCCCATAGATCGGTGGCCGACTTGGCGCCGGTGAATTCCATCACCGATTGCTCGCGCCACCCCTTCGCGCCTTTCTCCAGCACGGCAATGTCGGAGACGTCGTTGTTGAGGCGCGTGATGTACATCGAGCGCATGGCGGCAAACGGCTTCCCTTCAATCGGCTTGTCGAACGTCACGTCCAGCCGGCCGCGCTCGGTGTCGAGCTTGGAGAGTTGCACCGCTGCGCTGCCGCCCGCCTTGAACTTGAGCGTGAAGATGCGCGCAACCGGATCGATCACCACTTCGTCGATATCGACGACCGGGCGTCCCTTGTCCACGGTCACCGGCCCGATCAGCAACGACGAGCCGAACGTCGTCGGGCGCCGCATGGCGGGCGCCTTGGGCCGCAGACGCCAATAGCCATCCTGCGGGTAGAGGACCATAACCTCCTCGCCGCCCATGTGGCTGATGACCCAGACCTGCAGCATATGCACGCCCTCGTGCACCGTATCGCCGATCCGCACCTTCGCCGTCGCCGGACGCCAGAAGGTGTCGTTGCGATGCGCGACGATCCACATCTCGATGTGCTCGTAGATCGTCGTGCGGCGCGGCGGATTGACGTTCACAGCCTCACCCGTGAAGTCGCACGCCGTCCAATCGGGGTCGGAGCTCTCCTCGTGCAGCGTGCCGATGTAGGCGGGATGCGCGGCCTCGATGCGGAACTGCTTCACGCTCGGCGAAGCGAAGGTGAGCGAAACGTTGTCCTTCTCGGCGCACAGCACCGGCTCGGACTGATTGTCGATGGTAACCGGTAGCATGCCGAGCGATGTCGCAGAGGCGGGCAGCGTGATGGCCGCGAGCGATGCGGCCGCGAGCAGCGCACCGGCAGCGGACCGAAGATGTGCGCCGGCGCGATCAAGCAAGAACTGCATAGACATCCCCTGAATTGGCCTCGTGCGGCAGGGCCGCGATATGCGCGCGCATCTCGGCGGCGGAAACCCACGGCTCGAACGTGAGGCGCTGGCTTTCGCCGAGAGCAATATTGAATGTGTACGGGCCGAGCGCCGCCAGTTTGTCGAGGCAGGCGTGCGCGACATCGCGGTGGATGGGT
>CALMPK010000117.1 GCA_937873575.1 uncultured Hyphomicrobiaceae bacterium | reverse complement strand
AGGTCGTGGTTCCGGCCCGCGGGCCCACGATCCGCGTCCCGTTCTTCCCCGGCGTGCCCGACGCGGCGGGTTTGCCTGGTGGGTTTGTCACCCATGTGGGTAACCGCCTAGACGGTAAATGTGGCCACGGGATTGCCGCAATCCGAGCCTTAGTGCCCCGCTCATGGGTTTGCCGAGAAGCGCCGAAACCCCGCTTGCGGACTGGGTTGCGCGGCATTTTCGAGAGGGGAAGGGCTGGCCCGATCAGCCTTCAACAAGAGGTCCAGATCTAGATGTTCGACATGGTCTCGATTGGCTCCGCACGGAGCGTGGTGGCGTTGAGGTCGGTTTCGGTGGCGTTGGCTGTGGCATTGGCCGCGTCGCCTGCGTTCGCCCAGAAGAAGGATGCCGCACCGGCGAAGCCGGCTGCGAAGACCGAGGCTGCCAAGGGTGACGGCAAGGCGGCCGCCGGTGCGGACAAGCAGAGCGCGTGGGTGAAGCTCTGCGAGAAGGCCGCGATGGTCAAGAAGGAAGGCGACAAAGAGGTCAAGGACGAAAAGAGCATCTGCCTGACCCACCATGAACGCCTCGACGGCAACACGGGCATGGTCCTCGTCTCGGCGGCGATCCGCGAGGTCGAAGGTCAGGATAAGAAGAGCCTGATGATCATGGTTCCGCTCGGCATGGCGATCCCGCCGGGCGTGCGCGCCGCTGTCTACTCGAAGGACCAGTGGGACAAGGCCGCGAAGAACGAGAAGATCGACGAGAAGGCGCTGAAGCCGATCGAGCTCAAGTATTCGCTGTGCCACCCGGCCGGCTGCACCGCTGAGGTCGAGGCCGATGCCGCCTTCATCGACACGATGAGGGCCGGCGGTGGCATCATGGTTCTGGCGCTCAACGCCGCCGCGCAGCCGATCGGCTTCCCGGTTCCGCTCGAGGGCTTCAAGGCTGCCTTCGAAGGCGCGCCGGTCGACAACGAGAAGTACGCCCAGGCGCGTGGTCAGCTCATGCAGCAGATCCGCCAGCGTCAGGCGCAGATGGTCGAGAAGATGAAGGAAGAGCAGAAGGCGAAGCAGGAAGCTGCGAAGCTGCTCGACCCGCCTCCGGGTGCTGCCAGCGCGGCGGCTGCCGGTGCCGAGAAGAAGAAGTAAGCCTGTCTTTCACGATGGCCGAGGGCCCCGGTGCGATCCGCGCCGGGGCCTTCGCTTTTTTTGAGGGGCATGCGCCGCGCGTGTTCTTCGCGTCGCCGGCGGCCGCTGTCGCAGACTCGGCGCTTCGCCGATCCGGCGGACAGCCACAGATCGCCCGCGGCGTACCGTGCCTCTCGCCGGGGAAAGACGATGTCGCCGACGCTGCCGAGCTCGCTCGTGCCCTATGTGCCCTTCGTTCTGCTCGCGCTTTCGAACGTCTTCATGACGTTCGCCTGGTACGGCCACCTCAACTACAAGTCGGCGCCGCTCTGGCTGGTCGTCCTGGCGAGCTGGGGCATCGCCTTCTTCGAGTATTGTCTCGCCGTTCCAGCGAATCGCATCGGATCGAGCGTCTTCAGCGGTGCGGAGCTGAAAACCATCCAGGAGGTGACCACGCTGGTCGTCTTCGCCGGGTTCTCGGTGCTCTATCTCAAGGAGCCGTTCACGCTCAATCACTTGGTCGGCTTCGTGCTGATCGCGCTCGGCGCCGCCTTCATCTTCAAGGGGCCGTTCTGAACTGCGACTTCGCGAATCGTGCGCCGCCGTCCGTTGAGGACGAGCCGGCGCGGGCTGATCGCCGGCACGGCTCGTCGGACATTCGCGTCGCCCGTGCTCAGTTCTTCATGAGTGCGCGAATCGCTTGCGCCAGCTCGAACGCGCGGCTCTCCACGATCACCGGAATTTCGCAAGCGATCGGAACGTTCCGTTGGCGCTCCTGGAAAACACGCGCGTCCCAGTCGTAGCGCTGCTGGGCATCGGTTACCTGCTCGGCCAAGGCAGTGTCGCCCTCGGCCTTGCGCTGGAGATCGGCGAGCGCGATGCCTTCCTCCTCGAGCTTCTTTGCGCGCGCGACTTGCCGCCTCTGGAAGCGCTCGATGCCGTTGAGAATCGTTCCGCGCTGCGTGTTGATCTCGGCCAGGACCGCGGCGAACAGCTCCGTCAACTTGGCGTCACGCTCTGCCTCCGGAAACGTCTCCGCGAACTGTTTGAGCTCGGTCGCGATCTCGGCCATTTCGATCCGCCGGCTGGTGGCGACCTTGACGAGCTTGCGGATGGACGAATCGTCGGAGCGCTGCCCTTCGCCCGCGATCGCGGGACCGTCCCACATCTGCGCCGCCGTCAGCACCGGCTGCTTGTGTTGCACGCACGGCCAGTCGGGATTGGCGGCGCTGGTCGCCGCGACGACCGAGGGCGGTGTGTCGCTGGGTGACGCTGCGCCTTGCGCGAAGGCGAGGTTGGGGCTCATCGCCGATGCGAGGAGGCCGCCTGCCGCCAGCAACGCCATGTGCAGGTTGCCCGGCAGGCGGCGCGCCATCCCGGGGGTGATCGTCAAAGTGCGGCGGAACGGGCGTGTGAAGGCAAACGTCATGCGGAACCTCCCGGGCCGCCGCGGCGAGCGATCAGGCCCTTCGATGGATTGTAGGCAAACACGGCCGCGCCGAGGAACAGCACGGTGCAGCCGATCACGATCGCGAGCGACGTCCAGTCGATCTGTCCATACAGCGCGAAACGGATGAGCTCGACGGCGTGGGTGAACGGGTTGAGGCGGCAGATCTCGTAGAGCAGCGGACTCGATTCACGGATGCGCCACAGCGGATAGAGCGCGGACGAGGCGAAGAACATCGGGAAGATGACGAAATTCATCACGCCGGCGAAGTTCTCGAGCTGGCGGATCACCGACGACATGAAAAGCGCGAGCGAGCCGAGCATGAGCCCGGAAAGGATCAGCGCCGGAAGCACGGTGAGATAGCCGAGCATCGGCGGCTCGATTTCCCAGAAGTAGGCGATCCCGAGGAACACATAGACCTGGAGGATGGAGACCGCGACGCCGCCGATCAGCTTGGAGGACAGCAGGAACGAACGCGGAAAGGGACTGACGAGCAGCGTGCGCATGGCGCCGGTCTCGCGGTCGTAGACCATCGACAGCGACGATTGCATGGCGTTGAAGAGCTGGATCATGCCGACGAGGCCCGGCGTCACGAAGACTTCGTAGAGCACGTAGGATTCGTAGGGCGGGATGATCGAGACGCCGAGAACCTGGCGGAAGCCGGCGGCGAAGATGAACAGCCAGACGAGCGGGCGCACGAGGGCGGACAGAAACCGTTCGCGCTGATGCAGGAAGCGCAGCACCTCGCGCCAGACGATTCCGCGGAAACAGACGAGGTAGGCGCCCAATCCGGGGCGGGAAATCGAATCGGCGACGCCGGGTGCTTCTCGCGTGGCCGTGACGGTGTCGGTGGTCATGCGGCCTCGGTCTCCACGTTGGTGCCGGTCATCACGCGGAATGCCTGGCGCATATCATCGGCGCCCGCCGCCGCCAGCATGCCCGGAACGGAGCCCGTGAACAGCACGCGGCCCTTGTGCAACAGCACAATGTCGTCGGTCGGCGCGATCTCGTCGATCAGATGCGTCGCCCACAGGACACCGAGCCCGCGTGACGAGACGAGGCCGCGGACGATCGAGAGGACGCTCTCGCGCGAGCCGATGTCGAGGCCGACGGTCGGCTCGTCGAGCAGCAGCAGCGCCGGGCGGTGCAGCAGCGAGCGCGCGATCTCGACGCGGCGTGCCTGACCACCTGACAGGCTGCGCACGCGCTCTCCGGCCCGCTCCGCCAGCGCCACGGTTTCGAGCGCATCCTGGCAGCGCCGCCGTGCCTCACCGGCGCCGATGCCGTGAAGTGCCGCGTGATAGCGCAGGTTCTGCATCAACGTGAGATCGGTATCGAGTGTGCGACTCTGGAAAACCACGCCGAGACGTTGCAGCGCGAGCGTCGGCGCCCGGCGCACGTCGTGGCCGAGAATTCGGATCTCGCCGGAGACGTTGTCGTAGAGCCGCGTAATGAGCGCGAACAGCGTCGACTTTCCCGCGCCGTTCAGGCCGAGCAGAACGGTGAAACTGCCGCGCGGGACGTCGAGCGACACGTTGTCGAGCACTCGCTTCTCGCCGAAGCTGTGGCTCACGCCTGCGACGCTCAGCGCCGGTGGCGCGATTGCGGTGGTGTGGCTCGTGTCGCTCATCGTTTCACCGTGTTGGATGGGTGGCTCGCGGTCCGGACATCAGAAGGGCGCGACCACCACGCCCCACGGATAGCGCCCGACCTTGAGCGACTTCACCGCACGCTGCTTCTCGACGTCGATGGCGGTGACGTCGTTGGAGGTGCCGTTGGTGGTGAACAGCAGCTTGTCGTCGGGCGTGAGCGCGAGCTGCCAGACGCGCTGGCCGACCAGCACGTACTTGACCACCTGGAACGTCTTGGAATCGATGATGGCGACACGGTTCGCGGGGCCGAGCGCCACGAACGTCCAGCGGCCATCCTTGGTGTGGCGCACGCCGACGGGCTGGATCGCATCCGGCGTAATGCCCTGGATCTCGAACTTGATCTTGGCGAGCTGCTTGCGGTTCGCAGCGTCGAGCACCGTGACGGTTCCGCCGATTTCCGAGCTCACCCAGACTTGACTGCCGTCATGCGTGAACTCGGCCACGCGCGGGCGCGTATCGACGAGGACGTTGTCGAAGATCTGGTGTGTCGTGGTGTCGATGAAATGCGCCATGTTGGTGGTTTCGGACGTATTCACCAGCACCTTGCCGTCCGGGCTGATGCCCATGCCCTCCGGCTCGACGCCAACGGGGATCTCCGCAAGCACCTTGCCGGCCTCGGGGTCCACGACGGTGACGAGGTTGTCGTCCTCGTTGGCGATGTAGAGCGGGTTGCCCGAAGGGTGGAACGCGAGCAGCTCAGGGTCCGGTCCCGAAGGCAGCGTCTTGACGAGCTGGTACGTCTTGGAGTCGTAGACCTGCACGGCGTTGTCGTCGCTGGCGCAGACGAGCAGCCATTTCAGGTCTTTGGACAGCGTGACGCCACGCGGGCGCGCGCCCACTTTGATGGTGGCTACGACCTCGAGCTTTTCGCTGTCGATCACCGAGACCGTGTTCTCTTTCTCGTTGGAGACGAACACGGTGTAGGCATGGGCCGCAGGTGCCGCGAAGCCCGCCGTGCAAAGTAGCGCGGTGGCGGTTGCGAGCGATGACAGCGAACGTCTCATGCGGCGGCTCTCCCGGCTGCTCTCATTCTTGTTCAGGCCCACTCCCTCGACGGGGCGGCCCTTCACTTGGCGTAAGCGGTGCACTTGGTTTCGGGCTTGTCGACGCCGAGCGTGTCGAGTTCGCTGAACTGGTGGAGGAACTCGGGCTGCGGCGAGACGGTGACATGCAACTTGTCGGTCGTGACGAGGATCGGCTGGCGGAGCTGGCCGTTCCAGTCGCGATAGGTCAGCTTGCGACCCTTGAAGGCGGCCAGCTCGAATTCGGAAAGCCGCATGTAGGCGATCAGTTCCTTGGTGTCGCCGGAGCGCCGCCGCGTCGCGGCCTCGCCGACCGACCGCACCGCCATCCAGACGTTGTAATCGAGCGGGCGCATGTTGCGGCTGGCGAGCCTCTTGAAGCGGTTCTGGAACTGCGTGCCGCCCCACAGCTCGACGGCGGGATGCCAGCTCGTCGCGTAGAGGCCTGCCGAACCGGCGACGGGACGTGCCTCCCAGGTGCGGTAGGGGAAGTAATCGGAGAACAGGCTGCCCGGATCGGACACGACGACGACATCGTGATCGGCGGCACCCTGGAGGAACGACGGAATCTGCTGCTGGATCTGCTCGAAGCCGCCATCGGCGCGGCGACTGCCGACCTCGTACTTGAAGTTGCGCTCCTCGACGATCTTGTGGCCGAAACGCTTGGCTGCACGACGCAAGGCGTCAGCGAACAGGGCATCGTCGGGCTGTGTGCCGACGACCAGCAGCCAGCGGCGCCAGCGCTTGACGGCAAGATACTGAGCGAGGCCGTCGGCGAGCATCGCGTAGGACGGCGCGGTGTGCTTGACGTTGGCCCGGCACGCCTCCTCGCGCAGACGTTCGTCGGGCGCGCTGGCGTTGAAGATCACGGCATCCTTGCCGGCAATCGCATCGGAGAGTTGAAGCAGGGTATCGGGCGCGACGTCTGCAACGATGAATCCGGTCGATCCCTTATCCACCTCGGCCTTCGCCGCCGCGACGAGGGCCGCGGGATCGGTGTTTTCGAGAGTCGCGAGCGTGAAGCTCTGGTTGAGGAACCGTCCCGTCGTATTGTTGTCGTCGATGGCAAGCTTGGCGCCGGCGACGCCGTCGTCCTTCGGCGGCTGATCGAGCAGCGACAACGGCGGCAGGCGATCACGTAGCTCGCGCACCATCAAAATGGTGATTGACTTGGTGGCGGGAGCGGTGGTGCCGGCAGCGGGCGGGGTTTGCGCCAGGGCGGGCGCGACGGTCGCCATCGGCAATGCAAGCAGAGCGCAAAGTGCACGGCGCAGCACGGCACCAGCGCGTGACGCAGCACTTCCTTCGATCACCTTACGCCAGATCACAGCCGGTCGGCCTGCGATTGCCGCCATCCTTAAGCCTCCTGCCCGGTCGTTCCCTCGCCCGCATGTATCAGCCGGCTTCTGGCCGGTCCCGCGGTTGGCTGTAACATAGTTACGTTTCATCGGAGAACAAGCGCGAAGACACAGCGGAACGTGGCGTGATGGTGGAAGCGGTTCGCTGGCCGAGATCACATCGACGTGATGTTGGAGCGGTTTCGATCGACGGGTGGCACAACGATATAGAACAAGATGCCGTGTGATTGCGGCTCCGGGCATCCGTTGCACGCCTCGGGCGTCGTTGGTGCGGGCCCGTTTCTGCGCCGCGCCCTTCACCGTTGACGCGAAGCAACGTTGCGAGCACGGTGCGTGCCGAAGCGGATCGAGCTGAAACGGACCAAGCCGGCGCGCCGTCGAAGTCCGCAAAAACAACAATCAGGAGGAACGATTGGGCAGGGCCTGCGTCTCGCTCGTGCTTGGCGTACTGCTCGCCGCGCCGCTGGTGCTCGCGTTCGCCGCGCCGGCCAGCGCTGCGGCGAAGCTGATGGTTTTCCCGTTCGAGCTGATCGATGCGACGGCCGGTCCTGCGGCCTATGGCTACGATGCTCCGGGCGGGCTGCCGACCGGTCCCTCGCAGGCGGAGACGGATCGCCTCAAGACGATTTCGAGCGATCTCGCCGCG
>CALMPK010000116.1 GCA_937873575.1 uncultured Hyphomicrobiaceae bacterium | reverse complement strand
ATACCCTTACCCCGACGTCCCGCCGTCGGCGGGCTGGCGCGAAGCGCTTTCGTGCTGTGGAATGCTGCCGATATCAAACTCGTCCATTACTCTGTCGAGCAAAGCGGCCGGGAGGCTGCCCGACATATCGACTGAATGCTGTGCTGAATGTACTCGCCGAACTGTAGCCGATGCGCTCTGCAACCTCGGCGAGGCTGACGTCTTGTTGACGAAGGAGATCCTTGGCAATGGCCATGCGCCACCCAAGGAGATACTCCATCGGAGGCACGCCGACGGCACCTGTAAAACGATCGAAGAATACTGAGCGCGAGAGCGCCGCCTTCTTGGCAAGCTCCTCTACGGTCCAGGTTCGCGCGAGATCGGCATGCATCTCCCGTATCGCTATCGCGATACGCGCGTCGCCGAGACCACGCAACAGTCCGGCCGGTGCCGCTTCACCCTGGATCGTCCGAAGCGCCTCGATCAACATGACCTCGACAAGCCGCCCCAGGACAAGATCGCGACCGGGTCTCTCTGCAATTGCTTCATCGCGCACAAGGTGCACGAGGGTGGAGAGTCGTTCCGCGCCGCGCACGTGCACGAGCACCGGCAGCAGCGATACCAAGAGATCGGCCTCCATCGAATCGAAGACGAATGCTCCACCGAGCAAACGCACGTCAGGATCGCCGTCGGGCGTGCCGTGGCGCACCTCTTCCGTCGGTGCCGATGACACCTTGGGATCGATGCACTTCGCCGACGACGGCTCGAAGCCCGATAGGGTGAAGCCGGGTGTCTTTGGCAGGAGCAGAAAATCTCCTGCTTCGAGTGTCAGCGGCCCCTGTCCGTCGACGGTCAGACGACAGCTCCCATCGATGACGGTGCAGAAGCTCGGCTGGCCGAAGTCGGAATAGCGCACTGCCCAACGGCCGGCGCCGCTGATGATCTTGGAGAAGACGGTGCGCGGCCGCAGCAGCGCGATAACTTCCGAAAGCGGGTCGACCATTTCAGGACGCTAACAAACAAAAACAGGACGATCAATTGCGGATCGTCTGGAAATCTCAGTCTAACGTCCGTGTCGTTCAAACATGGAGGAACGACGATGAAGACCGTGCTGATTACCGGATGCTCCTCGGGCTATGGCCTCGAGACGGCGCGCTACTTTCACGCTCAGGGCTGGAATGTGGTCGCGACAATGCGCACCCCGCGCGAAGGCATCCTTCCGCCTGCCGATCGGATGCGCATGTTGGCGCTCGACGTCACGAAACCGCATAGCATCGCCGCCGCCCTCGAAGACAGTGGTCCGATCGATGTGCTCGTCAACAATGCCGGTATCGGCATGTTCGGCGCCTACGAAGCTACTCCCATGTCGGTCGTACGCAGCCTGTTCGAGACCAACACGTTCGGCGTGATGGCGATGACGCAAGCCGTGCTCCCGCAATTGCGTGCGCGCCGCTCGGGCGTGATCGTGAATGTGACGTCGAGCGCCACGCTCGCCCCGATGCCGCTGGTCGCCGCCTATACGGCCAGCAAGGCTGCCATCGAAGGCTTCACCGGATCGCTCGCGCATGAGCTTGGCGGCTTCGGAATCCGCGTCAAGCTGGTCGAGCCGGGCTATGGTCCATCCACGCGCTTCGCCCAGAACGTGCAGACACCGATCGAGGCGACGATCCCGGAGCCATACGAGCGTTACGCTCGTACGATCCTTTCGGCGTACGGGAATCCAAGCGCGGTGACGACCGGGCGCGATGTGGCGGAGGTCGTCTTTCGCGCAGCGAACGACGTGTCCGCGCGGCTGAGATATCCCGCTGGGCCCGACGCCGTGGCGCTGGCGCAAGCAAGCTGAGCCCTCGACCTCTATCGCAACCACGCGCAATGTCAGCTTTCAGCTCGGTCGCGGACGGGGCCAAACGGCCCCTCCGCACCGAACGCCGGAGTCAGAGAATTCCGCTTGTGCGACGGACGACATCTGTACGGGTCAATGCCGCCGAACCGTCGACTGCGGCCCTTGGTCGACCAGACCTCGCGGCTACCGATGTTTGCGCGGCATACATGCGCCCGCTCTGAGCTGTCGCGTCAAAAAAATGCACTCGAATTTGCACCTGCTGCTAACGCACCAAGAGCCGGATCGGACGACAGAGAGCAGCGGCAATGGCCGCCGCTGCTCTCTGAGAGTGTCTTACGCACTCTTGGCAGCACGCAAAGTCGTATCCGGCTTGTGTAGACCGCAGACCGCCAACACCGCCGCACCGTTGACCCAGTAGAACAGCGCATCCAGCCCTGCAAATCCCAGCGCGAACGGCGCAACGACGAAGACAGCGCCGACAAGGACGTCGACCGCCAGGTGGAACCCGTAGGATAGAACCGGGAACACGCCGAGTTCGTGGTCGGTGAATGCCGTGAGGATCAGCGCAGCCACGCCCGTTCCGACTGCAAGCCATTTTGCGGCGGGATTTGAAGTGCCCAGTCCGAGAATGAACGGCAACGCAATGAGGCTGAGCGCGACCGGATAGTCGAGGTATGCATGCATCGTTCTGGTAACAAAGCGCATCGGAGTTCTCCTTCGGCATCCCCGATGGCCGCGCCGGAGATCCGGCTCGGCCACAGTGGGTTGTTTCAGTTGATCGGCGAGGGCAGCTTGTCCTTGAGGCCAGGCCAGTTCGCCTCGGCCTTCTTGATCGCGCCGGGAACGTCCTTCAGCCAAGTCTGCTGAATACCGCTGTCCAGATTCAGGTAGAGCTTGCCGTCGACGACCTTCCAGAAATTCGGATCGCCGTCGAATTTGGCGCCGACCGACACGCCATAAGCGCAGTATCCGCCATAGGCCGGTTCATACTTGGCCGGATCGGACTTGAACGCATCGAGATTGGCCTTGCTGGCGAAGCGGTAGGTTGCCTCCCTATGGACCGTCGCGAACTGCGCGTTACCGCGAACAGGCTTGCCTTCGGTCTGATACGCGACGACGTCAAAGCCGTGCACGGCAAGGCCGGGAGCAGGCTTGCCATCGGCCAGAACGAGTCCGGCGGTCGTGTTGACGTCGGGGCCGGCAAGGGCGGGGGATCCCGTTCCGCCGAAGAGCACACTCGAGAGAGCGAGAGCAGCGAGAAGTGCTTTGGTTCTGGTCATAACCCATCTCCTGACGTGTTCAGAATGGAGTTGTTGAAAGGTCCGCCGCCGATCCTGTTGGCAGCGGCGTTCGATCGTTCCTGCGGCAACATCCGAATGTTCAGGACGGATGCACCGCCGACCCGCGGATCACGCGGTCTTGCGTGGCGACACCTCGGGGAAGTCGATTTCTGTACGGGCAACCTCGTTGACGTAGTTCGTCAGTGTGTTGAGGGCGACATGCGCGACGATCTCGACAAGCTCGGCGTCGTCGAAGCCAGCTTGCCTGACGGCCACCACGTCTGCGTCGCTGACGTGGCCGCGATTGCGCACGATGGTCGCGGCGAAGCGAACCGCAGCATCGGCCTTGGGATCGTTGGAGGCGCCGTTCCGGTTGGCGGTCAATTCCTCGTCGTCGAGCTTGGCAACGTGCCGCGCGAGATAGGAATGTGCCGAGAGGCAGTAGCTGCAGCCGTTGATTTCTGCGACGGCAAGGGCGATGCGCTCGTGTGTCTTGGCATCGAGACGGCCTTTCGACAGCGCGGCCGACAGATCGAAGTAACCTGCCAACGCGGCAGGGCTGTTGGCGATGACTCTGAAGAGGTTGGGAACTGAGCCGAGCTTCTTGCGAGCGTCTTCGAGCAACGGCTTGGCCGCTGGCGGGGCTTCGGCGATCGAAGGGATGGTCGCGATGCGGGTCATGGGTGATTGTCTTTCCGATTGTGCTGACCTTGGGCCGGACTGGCCGTCCGCATCCTCATTGCGCCATTCCATCCGCGCGCACTATTCTGTAAATTCAAGAACCATTGATCCAAGATTTGGAATAGTAGGATGGACCGTCTCGAATCCATGTCCGCGTTCGTTGCCGTCGTCGAAGCCGGAGGGTTCACCGCGGCCGCGCGCAAACTGCACATCCCACTCGCCACCGTGAGCCGAAGGGTGTCAGAACTCGAAGCGCATATCGGCGTTCAACTGCTGATCCGAACGACCCGCTCCGTTGCCCTCACGGAAACGGGACAGCGATACTTCGACACGGCGCGCCGGCTGCTGGACGAGATAAGTGAGGCGGAGCGGATGGCATCGGGCGAGTACATCGCCCCGCGCGGCGAACTGCGCATCGCAGCGCCGGTTGGTCTGGGCCGGACATACCTCGCACCCATCATCAACGAATTCCTGCGGGCCTTTCCCGAGGTCGATGTCGCGCTGCAATTGGGTGACGATGTCATCAACTTGGCCGACGACGGGATCGATATCGCCTTGCGTGTCGGTAGATTGCCCGACAGCAGCCTCAAGGCGATCCGCGTGGGAGAAATTCGTCGCGTCGTTTGCGCAAGCCCGGCCTACCTCAAAGGCGTGCGCCGCCTCTCGTCCCCCGATGACTTGCGCCACCACGCGTGCGTGACCTTCACTGCACTCGAGGCCGCGCATGAATGGACGTTCCATATCGGCAAGACAGCGAAGCGCGTTCCTGTGCGATCTCGGCTATCGGTAAGCGCTGCCGACGCGGCGGCAGATGCCGCCGCTACAGGGCTCGGCATCACGCGGCTGCTTTGCTATCAGGCGCACCCCGCAATCACAGCAAAGAAACTGAAGCTCATTCTGAGAGACTACGAACCGCCGCCCTTGCCGGTCAATTTCGTCTATAGAGCCGGCCGATCGACACCACAGAAGCTCAAGGCCTTCATTGATTTCGCATCGCCGCGCATGAAGTCACGCCTCGTCTTCGAACCCTAGAGCATCATCCGACCGCACGGAATCGCGGCAGCGAATAGCGCTCTAGCCGTTTTGGAGAACGACGAAGTGACCAAACACAGAGCCGGCATTACGTTTGCCCAGCTTCGCGACATTCCACGCGAGGACATCCAAGCGCACATGTCCGACCCGCGTGTCAGCAAACACATGCCCCTCAGCACGTTCGAATGGAACAGCGAAGCGGTTGCGAGCTTCCTTGCGATGAAGGGCGCTTACTGGCGCCGCGACGGACTGGGGCACTGGGCCTTCCTTTCTGACGGCGTCTATGTGGGCTGGGGCGGGTTCCAGAAGGAGGGCGATGAATGGGACTTTGGACTTGTGTTGAGGCCAGAGTGCTTTGGGCTGGGCATGCGGATTACCCAGACGGCGCTAATATTTGCGCGAGCCGACGCGCGTATTCCGTTCGTGACATTCCTTCTGCCGCCATCACGAAAGAAGCTCGGCGCTCTGGTCCGTCTCGGAGCCAAGCTCATCGGCGACGTCGAACACGCGAACACGCGATTTCTAAAGTTTCGCCTTGAGACGCAGTGAGCATGGGCCATCGGGAGTGGCTCTGAGGTCCAGACGCGGATGGCTTACGGAAGCTTCTCACATGTCGCGCTGGTGAATTTCAAACGTGCACGAGGCAACCGTTCGTCGGCGAAGCCAACTCGAACCAGACAGGCCGTTAGCTTCTCGTAGCCGGTATGCCGTTGTCTCCACCTGGCCCTGGGCCGAAATCGGTGTGACGGTCGGTGCGTGGCCAGTGCGTCGTGGCTCCGCGTTTGCACCCCGAATGAAAGCTGTTGAAGGCTCGGCGTGAGTGTCGGTGTTGCCGACGAAGCGGGCAGCCGCCAACCTAGCCGACTTGTGCAACAGCGGCAGATGAAGCGCAGAGAGCACGTCGATCAGACGAGCGGACCGTGTCCGGACGAGAGCCAGTTCGGCATTGCTACAGAATAGTGGTCGGACGCGGTAAGATGCGTTTTCGCGTCAAACCAGTGGTCCTTACTGGCTCGCGCCACCTGTCATCACTGAAAAGATGTTGGGAAGGGACGCCGGCAAGATGCCGGTGTTGGATCTCGCCGCTTCCGGACCCGATGCCTTTGCGCCATTGCCGCACCGGGAAGCACCATCGACGCCCAGGCTCGCAATCGCGGTGATGACGCCGCCGCAGTTCTGATACTGTGCGTCGCCCTTCATTCCCATCGCGGCATCGCCACAGTCCTGCTTCAAGTCGGCATCTCCCGTTGCCTCGCAGCGGGCCCGGAGATCGTTGTAGGCGCTCTGCAGTTGTTGTGGCACCGGGTTGCGGAACTCGGGCCCGCGTGCGTTGTCGATCGTCATCCGGGCGATATCGATCTTCAGCGGTAGCATGCTGCGGCCATAGAAGCGTTCGCCGATGCTCGCGACCTTGTTGGCCTGATCGTACTGTCGACGAACCGCGTAACCGAGTGCGAGCCGCTGGTAGAACGTGCGCGTCGCCGGTTGCTTGAGGTCCGACGACGCGAGCATCCTGAAGGCGGTCTCGCTGTCGATCGTATTGCCGAATAGTAGTGCGTCTGCCATCAGCATGCGCGATTCAGGGTGGTTCGCGCCCGCCATCGCCTCGGCGCGCTTGGTCAACTGGATCGCGTCAGGTGCGCGGCCATCGCGGACGGCATCGGCAACCTGGCGCAGAATAGTCCATATCGCTCGTTTGCGCTTGATGGGGCCGCTGTCGAGAGCCGCACGGTATGGCGCGACCACGGGGGGCTTGGGTTCCGAGTTGGGGAAGGCGACGGCGATGTCCTTGACGACGTTGTCACGCCGCGACTCCGCGCTCGGGTGCTCCGCGATGATGCTGAGCGCAGCCTGCCCGACCGATGTGACGATCCCTGGCACCAGACCGGCGTTCTGGACGAGCTTCTCCTGCCTCTTGCGCTCGGTCTCCTCAGCATCGTGCCACCGCTGAATGAGGACCAGAATGGCGCGGGGATCGTAGCCTGCATTTCCAGCAAGGCGGGTTCCGAACAGATCGGCCGCATGTTCCTGCTCGCGCGAGTACGCTGTGAGGAGGATATCCTGGGTCAGCGTGACGAGCGCCTGATGGATGCCGTAGGCCTTGAGGGTGTCGTTCTGAACGGCCTTGGGGTCCTTGATGTAGAATTCGCGGGTGTCGCCATATCGGCGCATGCCGCCATTGCGAACGCTGCTGGCGGCGAAGGCGACGCCGACTGCGGCAGTGGCGATCTTGGCGAGCATCTGCGCCTGTTTCTCATCCTCGTGATGGCGCAAGACGATATGGCCGAGTTCGTGTGCGATGAGCACAGCGAGCTGGTCCTCATTCTCGATTTCGTCGAACGCGCCAATGGGAATGAGGATGTCTCCCGATGGCGTGGCCTTCGCACGCACGGAATTACCGGAGACGACGAAGATGCCGACGCGCTCCGGCTTGGGCCCGTGCCAATGATCCATGAGCTTATGGACAATGCCGCCGAGGTAAGCCTCGACCTTGGGGTCACGTATGATGCCGAAGCCGTCGGAGGCGTGCGCGTCGGTTGCACTGGAGGGCTCGGGCGCGGCGGCGAAGACGCGCCCCGAACTTTCGCTGCGGATGCTTGTGAAGCTCGACTGATCGACGCTTACCAAGGAGAGTGAGGAAACCGACATCCCTTCGCCGCCGGCGCAGCCGGCGAGTGCTAGGGCGCAACTGGCGATCACTGCGACCGCACTATTCCATGAACCCATCGAACCCATCGGCGTTTTTCCCCCGCCTCGATCGGCGCCCGCACTGCTGCCGTGGCCGCAGCGTCGACTGAAGTCCTGCCCCGCTAGCGAATGCAAGCCGCTGAAGACGAGCCCGCGCCGACAGGGCCCGACGCGCCCGGCGATGACCGCGGATCGACCTTGCAAGGCCTGGCCGACATCGCAACGTCTTCGATCTTGACCCAGCCGGTGCTGTCGCTTGCGACCGCAAGCTCGATAAAGGCCGTGCCGTCCTTGTAGACCGGCACACCTTCGCCGCCCGATGCCATGCGCTCCTTCGGAAACTGCGCGGCCTGCATCTGTGTAACGAGAGTGCCGTAAGGCTTGTCGTAGACCTTCACGATGGGGGTGTAGAATTTCAGGACATGCCGCTCTGCCGGGCGTTCGGGGCGCGGATTGCGGGGAATAGCCCGCTGCGCGCTCACTATTTGCGCCGGCGCAGGCGGCGGGGACACCGCGTGGCTCGACCGAGTGGTTGGTGGGCGCGTTCCGGCCTGCGGCTGAACGACTTTGGCGGACGTGACACCGGACGGTGGCGCTGGCATCGCCGTTTGCTTCGCGGGAGGCGACTGTACCAATGTCGGCTGCGCCGTGCTTGGCGGGGCTTCCGCGGTGTTGCTGGTTTGGTGAACCTGCGGAGCTGGCTGGCCCAAGGCCACGACCTCGGGACCGTTGTTGCCCAAGCATGCCGTCAGCGCCGGCGTCGCCATCAAGACGACCGTAACGCAGGTCACTTTGCCGCGAAACCGCGCAGCCCCGGCTACAAAAACGCCGAACAGCATGAGAACCCCCGTCCCAATATAGACAACATTAGTGCATGTGCAATTTGGGGGGAAGTCTGATTTTCCAATTTGGTGACGTCCGAGACTGGCGGTGGTCAGTTTCCGACTTCATCGGTTGCAATCGTCGCGAGAAGGAGGAGCGCAGCAACGTTTGGAGGGGGTGTCGACAACAGCAGGGCCAATGCGCTTACGATTGGCGGGACGATGAGCAGGGCGATGGCGAAGCGTATCAGCCCGCCGCCAGCACGCGCTAGTGCTCCCCAACGATCGCTGTCGTCGGCAGCCAGGTAGATGCCCATCAATGCAAAAGCACCGGAAATCAGGAGCGTGGCGATCGCTAACTTCGCGAATGGCAACCCATTAATGTACGCGGCAGTGAAGCTGGTTATGAGCAGCAGAAGCACGAGGGCAAGAGAAGAATAGATGAGAAATTTGCGGTACCCTGAGCACCATAATGTTTGCATTGAAAGAAGCAGGACCAGTGCGAGCATGAAGTCGACGAGGATGCTGCATCGGAATTCGATTCCGGCGATTGTCGTGATGGGCATCGCGTAGGCATAGCCCGACCCTTTGGCCAGCAGTGTTTCGGCCGCTGCGGCGTGAAAGGCGGCACCTGGAACCCAGCCAAGCACCGGCGATTCAACTTTGTCGTTTATTCCGACGATGTCGACACCGTAAACGACTGCGCGCCCGGCGAAGAACTTGTCCAGTCGCTTGCTGCACAGCGTGCCGTCTTGGCCGCACTGACTGGACATGTTGCGTACATCGAGCGCTGTGAATGTGTCGGTCGCCACGCATGCGCCCTGGCCGAAGTCGCGTCCGTCGGCGACACCGCTCTCCCGACCACCTTGGATCACGGCATGCCACAGCTCTGCCGCCGCCGTTGCGAGATGTGAGAGTGGTCCGGCCGCGCCATCGTCTTGCGGACGGGGGCAGCTCACTCCTCGACGACCGTCACGCGACACGTTCTCGATGCTGGTCGCGCGGTCGGCCATCAGCGCCGACGAAAAGAAGTATGTCCAGGACGGGTACATCTGCACGCGCGTTCGCGAGGCGTTGGGAGCGACGAGGTTGAGCAGCTCTTGCCGGTCCCGGCAGCCGGCAAGCCCCGATCTTTGCTCGGGCGTTGCGCGCTCGCAGTAAGCAAACAGCATCGATAGAGCAGCGCTGGCCTGCGGCTCTGCCGTTCCTGCGTCTTCACCGAAGGTAACAATCGGGTATGTGCCGTCGCGCGCAACCGGCGACAGCGAGATCGGCTCGGCTACGCGCGCCAGATGATCGAGGGCCCTTCCGACGACGCAGTCCTCGCTTAGCTGCCGGCCATAGAGAGGATCACACGGGCTCGGTGGTATGGAGCGTACTCGAGCGATCATCACCTTGGTCGGGGCAACAGGTGCCGCAGGTGCAAGGCCCATGAGTAGGCAGCGTTCTCGCTCGGCAGGATCCGTACCCGACAACACGCGCATCAGTTCATCAAGTTCGGGATCGATGGCGCCGCTCGCATCCGGAGGCGTGTCCGAACGCACGCCGCGGAAGGTGATGTCGATGAACAGCGCGGCGGGCGCTGTGCACATGATCGGGCGTAATATGGACGCATGCTGCGAGAACGTCAGCGGATAGCCGCGCTCACGGTTGAACTCGGGTGCGGAGCGGTCGTCGATAAGCACCAGCGAGACCGGTCTGGGTCCGGTGTCGCCGCGAAACAGGGAAATGACGCGATAGACCAGTTCCTGAGAGGTGCGCGAGGTATCCGAAGCAAGTCCCAGCGGGTCGACGACAAGGAACAGCGCAAACCCCAAGAGCTTGACCGCCAAGCTGCACCAGCGTGAACGGCACCATCCGCCGGCTCGTTTGAGAAGTCCACTTCCCTCGGCCATAGACCGCAAGCCTCCCATCACGCCCCCACCAACTCATTGCGTAGCCTCCGACGTAGGCATTGGCAACGGCTGTCGGTCACCAGATCAGCACGGCTTGCCTCTGTGCATTCGACGGCGTGGTTCGGAGCAGTCGTTGCTTATGGAAGCACGGGTCTACCGCCTCATTTGCGGGCGGAAGCATGCGGTGGCGTATCCCCGATTGGCCGACGCAGAATTAAAAGCGAGGAACATCACTGCCGGTGCTCTCATCGATGTCGGTTCTCGGGGGTATCGCAATCTTGGGCGGTGGACCGGTCGGGAGGATGTGAGCGGCATGGCCCAGGCTGAGGGGGGCGGACACAATTGGTTCGGCGTTCTTGGCGGGGCAGTTGCGAACTGCTGCGCAAAGCTGGATGAGCGGACAGCCCTCCGTCATTCACTCCGGATCGCCCTGTTACCATCCCCTTCCGCGGGATTGTCTGGCGGTCCTGCAGCGCGCAATTGGACAGCAGCGCGCACGGCGTGCCGCACTCGGGATTGTCTGGCGGTGGTCCCTTCACATCGAGCGGAGGGAAGCGGCCAATTCGAAACCGTGCCCCTTGCAGTTCACGACGGCGTGGATGAACCGCCGGTCGAAGCGCGGGGATCTTCGCCAAGGGCATCCTGCGGCCGGGTTTGGCCATCGCCATTCTGAGGTTCGACGCTGGCCTGTGCGCTCGCAGCCGCGCCTGCCGCATTCTCGGGGGGCGAGGCGCTTGCCTCTTCCGTGGTCGACGTGGAAACGGTGCCAGGTTCTGGCCCAGACGGTTCGCCAGCGACCTCCGCCGCGCCCTCGTTATGCGCCGTTGCGACGTCGTCGTTCGGACGGCCGCGCCGCTCCCATGCGGCGATTTCCTCGTCCGTCAGCATCCCCTTGCCGACGCGGTACGCCGTGGCGATGGCGCCGGTAGCCCATTGCGCATCCGTGTAGTCACCGCAGCAATCATCGAGGCCATCGTGCAGCGAGAACACCGGGTCGGAGGTCCAGAGCTTGCGCAGTGCCCCCGAGCGCACGTCAGCCGGCACTGATTTTCCCATGAAGCGCGTGTAGTCCGACGAGGCGTCGAGAGCGTCGATGTCGAGCGTCTCCATATCCGGTTCGGCAGGATCGTGTGTGGCAGTGTGTGTGTTCGAAGGCCCGGCAGGCGCATTCCGTGACGCCAACTGCTGTTCGCCGCTCGCGGGGGCGAGGTGCGCCGGCTCGTCGCGTCCGGGCTCATCTGGCGCATTGCGTGCCTCGGCCTTGCGGCGCGACCAGCGGGCGAGGACGCCTTCATTCTCTTTGCTCATGGCTCGACCTAGGCTCCGTCGCGATCACCGGGATCGCGGCCTGCGGCGATCATCCGGCGGCGCAAGGCATCGATGGGTTCCTGTCCGAACTGATGCTGCTCGGCGCGATGGTGCGCCGTCCGCTGCCGCTTGGCGAACGGCTCGGCGACGTGATGCTCTGCGACGAAACTCTCGATGCGCGCGAGTATGGCCGGCGGGATGGGAACGCGGCCGACGATCTCTGTCCCGCTTTCGGCGTTGGCCTGTGCCTCGAAGGCCGACGCTGCGACCAGAAGCAACTCGATCGGAGGCGCTTCGCCCGCGTCCGGGTTCTCCCGCAGCACGACGTACAACACGGGCTTTTCACCCGCGAGGTTCTCCGCGTAGGCGCTGGTGTCCTTGCGATGCAGGACGAGCGTCGTCGCGCCCGCATGAAAGATGTCGGCGTCCGGCGACTGGCGCAACCGTGTCCATGCCGGGAGCGCCAGCGGTTCATCCAAGACTTCCGCGACGCGCCAGACGTGATCGCTCCACGGGCTGTCGATGCGCTCGCGAGCGACAATAACGCTGACGCCAATCAGCTCTGAATTCGACACGACTTGCGAGGACCTCGTTATGTGTTTTGGAGAATAACGCTTCCGCGTGCGCCATGTTCATCGACGTATAACTTGGACTTTACCGGCGGGTCCATTGCCTTCTAAGACTTGTGTATCGTGCGCGGCCGATCGACGTGGGTGCTTACTCGCGTCGTGGGGGGATCGGCGTGGAAAGTCTGGGGAGCACACGAATGAAATCTTCCGACGAGACATTGCTCGTCTGTTCGTGTCAGCGGTCCATGGACGTCGATGCCAAGCGTCTCGGCGATATGTTGGGGCAAGGCGCGCTGCCGTTGCACCACGAGCTTTGCAGGGCCGAGATCGGTGCCTTCAAGTCGGCGTGCCGAGGTGAGCGCGCGGTGCGCGTCGCCTGCACACAGGAGGCGCCGCTGTTCCGCGAGGTCGCCGACGAACTCGGTGTCGACGAAGAGCGGTTGAGGTTCACCAACATCCGTGAGCGCGCCGGCTGGTGCGAAGACAGGAGCGCGGCATTGCCGAAGATGGCCGCGCTGCTGGCCGAGGCACGTGTCGATGTCAAGCCTGCCGGCGTGCGCTCGCTGTCATCGCAGGGCGTCTGCCTGGTCTACGGCTCGGGCCAGGAGACGCTCGACGCAGCCGAGGCCCTCTCCTCGCGCCCCGACGTCTCTGTTCTGTTGAGGGATGCCGAAGGAGCCACCCCCCCCGCCACGGCAAACGTGCCGGTGCACAAGGGCCGCATCAAGCGTGCCTCGGGGCGTCTCGGCGCCTTCGAGGTCGAGGTGGATGGCTACGCCTCTCCGCTTCCGTCCTCGCGTGAGAAATTCGAGTTCACGATGGCGCGCGACGGCGCGAAATCGAACTGCGACCTGATCCTCGACATGTCGGGGGCGACGCGCCTCTTCTCGGCATCGCAGCGCAGGGATGGGTATGTCGCGGTCGATCCCGCGCATCCGGCGGCCGTCAACCGCGCTCTCTTCGAGATCGCCGATCTGGTCGGCGAGTTCGAGAAACCGATCTACGTGCAATTCACCGAGGGCCTCTGCGCCCATTCGCGCAACCGCAAGACGGGATGCCACCGTTGCCTCGACGTCTGTCCGACCGGTGCCATCACGCCGAACGGCGACCACGTGTCGATCGATCCGTTCATTTGCGGCGGCTGCGGAAACTGCGGCGCAGTCTGCCCGACGGGTGCGGCGAGCTATGACTACCCTTCGAGCGAGGACATGGCGCGGCGCGCGCAAGCGTTGCTCCAGACCTACCTTGCCTGCGGTGGCGCGCGCCCGGTGCTGTTGCTTCACGACGAGCGCCACGGCGCGCCGCTGATCTCGGCGATGGCGCGGGCGGGGCGTGGCCTGCCGGCAAATGTGCTGCCGCTGTCGCTGCATTCCGTTCATCAGATCGGCCATGACCTGCTGGCCGAGCTGTTGGCCGCGGGAAGCGAACACATCGTCATCCTCGCTTCGCCGGAGCAGCCCGCCGAGGTCGAGGCGCTCGCCGCAGAGATAGGACTGATGTCGTCCATCCTTGCAGGCATCGGCCTTGATGCACCGCGGCTGCATCTGCTGACGGAGCGCGATCCCGATGACGTGGAAAGCGCGCTGTATGGTCTGCCGCCGATCAAGGCGATCAGCCGGCGGAGTGGTGCGACGAGGCGGTCCCACGCCGACAAGCGGAGCATAGCGCGTTCGGCGCTCGCCGCCGTCCATGCTGTTGCGCCAGCCCCCGAGAAGCGGATCGCGCTGCCCGCCGGCGCTCCTTATGGCCGGGTGGTGGTCGATACGTCGGCCTGCACGGTTTGTCTCGCTTGCGTCAGCGCCTGTCCGACGGAAGCGCTTCGCGACAGCGGCGAGCGACCCGAGCTGTTGTTCGTCGAAGCATCCTGCGTGCAATGCGGGATCTGTCAGGCGACCTGCCCGGAGAAGGCGATCGGGCTGGAGCCGTCGTATGATTTCACGGCGGCGGCGGAGACACTGGTCTCGCTGAAGCGCGAAGAGCCGTTCGAATGCGTCCGGTGCGGCAAGCCGTTCGGCTCGCGTTCGAGCGTCGAGCGCATCGTCGACAAGCTCAAGGGCAAGCACGCCATGTTCAAGAACGAGGCGCAGGTCCGGCTGATCCAGATGTGCGACGATTGCCGTGTGATTTCGCTGAGCGAGGCGGGCGGAGATCCCTACGCCTACGGCGAGCGGCCGCGCGTGCGAACGACGGACGACTATCTGACGGCCGACAAGCCGGCGTCGACCAACAAGCGCGGAGCCTGACGGCGATGCAGTGCAGCATGGCGATTCGTGGCATACCGTGCACCCAGAGAATGCTGGGAAACGCTGTCGATTCCCGCCCGTTTTGGCTGATCGCACGTGTTGGCTGCGGGGCGTTCCGGGCCACTGCGCTGCTGCAATGCAGTCGATCAAATATTCGAAATTTCAGGAAGAAATTGCATCAACCGGTTGCGCGATATGGGGAACCTGTGCACACTCATGCTACAAAAAGGGCAAAGGGTGGCCTTCCGTGGTCGTCCGAGAATCCTGGGAGGGTGAACTAGGGCATGCCTCCGCTGCCGTCGTCCGCCGTATCCGAGCATGAACAGGCTTTCGCTGCGGTTGCCGCCGAGGATCGGCTGCGGGCAGACGTCTACCGTTTCCTGGCGCGCCTGCTGTCGAGCCCAGTCGGGGCGGAGGAACTCGCGGTCGGCGCGAGCCTCGAGGGCGACGCGACGAGCTTCGGTCAAGCCATCGACGCCCTCGCCGCGGCCTGCCGCGACACGAGCCCTGCCGAGGCTGCTGTCGAGTATCAGGACCTCTTCATCGGGCTCGCGCGCGGCGAGATCCTGCCCTACGGCTCGTACTATCTCACCGGCTTCCTGCACGAGAAGCCACTCGCCCGACTGCGCCGGGACATGGAGCAATTGGGCATCGAGCGCGATCCGGAGGCGACAGAGCCCGAGGACCACATCGCATCGCTGCTCGAGATGATGGCGGGGCTGATCGACGGTGGTTTCGGCGAGCCGCTTACCCTCGCCGAGCAGAAGCAGTTCTACGAAGCCCACATCGGTAGCTGGGCGCGTGTCATGTTTCGTGACCTGGAGAAGGCGGAGGCGGCACGGCTCTATGCAAGGGTCGGGGCGGTCGGACGCACCTTCATCGAGATCGAGAACGGCGCGTTCCGGATGGTGTGACGGGGCAGGGTCAGAAAGATTGTCCGCGGCGGCGGAATGCACGACCGAAGGCGAAACGAGAGAACCGCGATCGGACCCGCTCCGATGGCGAGCAGGGGAGCAGACAAATGCAAGACAACGCAAAGAAGTTGCCCGCCGACACGATTGAAACGGATCGACGCGGCCTCCTGAAGCTGATCGGCATCGGGTCGGTCGGAACCGCTGCCGTCGCGATGGGCGCCGAGAGCGCGACCGCGGAAGTGGCGAAGCCCGCGGACGCGAACGGCTATCGCGAGAGCGACCACGTCAAGACCTACTACGACCGCGCCAGGTTCTGATCGAAGAGAATTCGGGAGGGGCCGCGCGGCCGAATGGTCCGCGAGCGGCGCCCGAGGAGCGAGGAGACTGCCATGCTCAAGAAGAAGACAAAGGGAACGGCACGCGGCGGTCGGCTCTCGTCGGCACTAGACGATCAGGCTGGTAGCTCGGTCGACCGTCGCGCTTTCCTGCGCAATTCCGGTCTCACGATTGGTGGCCTCGCCGCGGCGGGAACGCTGGCGAGTGGCCGTGTGCGCCCGGCGGCGGCCAATCCCGCTGCTTCGGCCGCCAAGGTCGAGATCAAGAAGACGGTATGCACCCACTGCTCGGTCGGCTGCACCGTTCTCGCCGAGGTTCAGAATGGCATCTGGGTCGGCCAGGAGCCGGCATTCGACAGCCCGCTCAATCTCGGCTCGCATTGCGCCAAGGGCGCAGCGGTGCGCGAGCACGCCCACGGTGAGCGCCGGCTCAAGTATCCGATGAAGCTCGTCGGCGGCAAATGGGTCCGCATCTCGTGGAACGACGCCATCAACGAGGTCGGCGACAAGCTGATGTCGATCCGCGAGAAGTCTGGCCCTGACAGCGTCTACTGGCTCGGCTCCGCCAAGTACTCCAACGAGCAGTCCTACCTCTATCGCAAGTTGGCCGCGTTCTGGGGCACCAACAACGTCGACCACCAGGCACGCATCTGCCACTCCACGACCGTCGCGGGCGTCGCGAATACGTGGGGCTACGGCGCGATGACCAACTCCTACAACGACATCCAGAAGTCGAAGGCGATCTTCCTCATCGGCGGCAACCCGGCCGAGGCGCATCCCGTCTCGCTGCAGTTCCTGCTGAAGGCGAAGGAGCAGAACAACGCCCCGCTGATCGTGCTCGACCCGCGCTTCACGCGTACAGCGGCACACGCCAGCGAGTATGTGCGGTTCCGTCCCGGTACCGACGTCGCGCTGATTTGGGGCATCCTCTGGCACATCTTCGAGAACGGCTGGGAAGACAAGGACTACATCTCCAAGCGCGTCTGGGGCATGGAGTACGTCCGCGACGAAGTGAAGAAGTGGACGCCCGAGGAAGTCGAGAAGGTGACCGGCGTGCCGGGCGCTCAGCTCCTCCGCGTCGCCCGCACGATGGTTCAGAACAAGCCCGGCACGGTGATCTGGTGCATGGGCGGCACGCAGCACACCACCGGTAACGCCAACGTCCGCGCCTACTGCATCCTGCAGCTCGCGCTCGGCAACATGGGCGTCGAGGGCGGCGGCACCAACATCTTCCGCGGCCACGACAACGTGCAGGGCGCCACCGATTTCGGCCTCAGCATCGACAGTCTGCCCGGCTACTACGGTCTGGCCACCGGCTCGTGGAAGCACTGGTCGCGGGTCTGGAACGTCAGCTACGACAGCATGCTCGCCCGCTTCGTCGATCAGAAGGCGATGGAGCTGGCCGGCATTCCGGTGAGCCGCTGGGCGGACGGCGTGCTCGAGGACCCGAAGAACATCACCCAGAAGGACAAGCTGCGGGCGATGATCTACTGGGGCCACGCTCCCAACTCGCAGACGCGCGGTCCGGACCTCAAGAAGGCGATGGAAGCGCTCGACCTGCTGGTCGTCGTCGATCCCTATCCGACCGTGACGGCCGTCATGCACGACCGCACCGATGGCGTCTATCTGCTGCCGGCGGCAACGCAGTTCGAGACGGCGGGCTCTGTCACCGCGTCGAACCGCTCGCTTCAATGGCGTGAGAAGGTGTTCGGACCGTTCTTCGAGGCGCTGCCCGACCACACGATCATGTACAAGCTCGCCAAGAAGTTCGGCTTCGAGAAGGAGATGTTCAATCAGATCAAGGTCGAGGCAGACGAGCCGAACATCGAGGACATCACCCGCGAGTTCAACCGCGGCATGTGGACCATCGGCTATACCGGCCAGTCGCCCGAGCGCCTCAAGCTGCACATGGCCAACCAGCACACCTTCGACAAGGTGACGCTGAAGGCCAACGGCGGCCCGTGCGACGGTGAGACCTACGGCCTGCCGTGGCCGTGCTGGGGCACCGCCGAGATGAAGCATCCCGGCACCGCAAATCTCTACGATCCGTCGAAGCCTGTGGCGGAAGGCGGCCTGTGCTTCCGCGCCAACTTCGGCCTGACGGCGCCGAAGGAGTACGCGACGGGTGACGCGGTGCGCGACAACATGCTCGCGGTCAACAGCTATCCGGTCGGTTCCGAGATCCAGGATGGCCACCCCGAAGTGACCATGGCGATGCTGCAGAAGCTCGGCTGGGACAAGGACCTCACCGAGCCCGAGCTGGCGGCGATCACCAAGGTGGCCGGCAGCAGCGAGGCGGAGAAGCTCGCAACCGTCAACTGGAAGACGGACCTTTCGGGTGGCATCCAGCGCGTTGCGATCAAGCATGGCATCGCCCCCTTCGGCAATGCCAAGGCGCGTTGCGTGGTTTGGAACTTCCCCGACCCCGTTCCGAAGCACCGCGAGCCGCTCTATACGCCGCGCCGCGATCTGGTGGCGACGTATCCGACCCATCCCGACCGGCGGCATTCGCGTCTGCCGACTCTCTATGAATCGATCCAGAAACAGGACTTCTCGAAGGACTACCCGATCGTCCTCACGTCCGGCCGTCTGGTCGAGTACGAAGGCGGTGGCGACGAGACGCGATCCAACCCGTGGCTCGCCGAGCTCCAGCAGAACATGTTCGTCGAGATCAATCCGACCGATGCCAACAACCTCGGCATCCGGGATGGCGAGACGGTGTGGGTCGAAGGGCCGGAGAAGGGCAAGGTCAAGGTCATGGCCATGGTGACGGAGCGCGTCGGCAAGGGCGTCGCGTTCATGCCGTTCCATTTCGGCGGCATGTTCCAGGGCAAGGATCTGCGTTCGAAGTATCCGCACGGTGCCGATCCGATCGTGCTCGGCGAAGCGACCAATACGGCGCAGACCTACGGATACGACGTCGTAACGCAGATGCAGGAGACGAAGACCACGCTCTGCAAGATCAGCCGCGCTTGAGAGAGAAGGGGCCAGACGAATGGCACGGATGAAATTCCTCTGCGACGCCGAGCGCTGCATCGAGTGCAACGCGTGCGTCACCGCTTGTAAGAACGAGAACGAGGTTCCGTGGGGTGTGAACCGCCGGCGTGTCGTCACCATCAATGACGGCAAGCCGGGTGAGCGCTCCATCTCGGTCGCGTGCATGCATTGTTCGGACGCGCCGTGCATGGCGGTGTGTCCGGTCGATTGCTTCTACCAGACCGCCGATGGCGTCGTGCTGCACAACAAGGATCTGTGCATCGGCTGCGGCTACTGCTTCTATGCGTGCCCATTCGGCGCGCCGCAGTATCCGCAGACGACCAGCTTCGGCAGCCGTGGCAAGATGGACAAGTGCACGTTCTGCGCGGGCGGGCCCGAGGCCAACAACTCGGATGCCGAGTTCAAGAAGTACGGCCGCAACCGTCTCGCCGAAGGCAAGCTGCCGCTCTGCGCCGAGATGTGCTCGACCAAGGCGCTGCTCGCCGGTGACGGTGACATCGTCTCGAAGATCTACCGCGAGCGCGTCGTGTCCCGCGGCTTCGGCACCGGTGCGTGGGGCTGGGGCAAGGCTTATCCCGGCCAGTCCGGCTAAGGCTTGACGAGCGTGTTCGGGGGCCCCCTCGCCGGGGCCTCCGCCTGTAGCGCGATCCGCACCCATGCGGATCGCGCCGACGCCCGCGGGCCACCATGGGCGATGGCTCAAGCAAGTGACCTCGGTCCCTCCTCGAACCAACGTTCAACCAACGTTGCGAGCGCGCCGAGCGTCGATCGACCATCTGCAATTCGGACCCGTGTCCGACTCGAGGATCACACATGACGAGACGCGGCGGGCTGCTGCTGGCCGTCGGGGCGACGAGCCTCCTCTTCGCGGGTTGCAGGGCCGAAGAACAGAACAGACCGGTGCACCTGGACAAGGGGACCTACGCCGGCCAGCAGGATGAAGCCTTGACGGACCAGCAGCGCAAGCTGCTGCGGGAGCGCGCGGACCGGGGGCACTGATGCCACCGGTCGAGCCACCGGTCGAGGAGACATCGTTGCTGCTGGCCGGGCAGTACGATCCTGCCCTTCGGGGCGACGGGCGGCGCCATACGAAGACGTGCGGGATCGCGCATACGCAATGGGGAGCATGACATGATCGTCTCTACGGCTCTTGATCGCCGTATCGGTGCGGTTGCACGGCGCAGGTCCGATCTCGGCCGGTTGGCGGCGACGCTCGCAGGCGTGTTGCTCCTCGCATTGGTCATGTTCGTTGCCGTCTCGGCTCCCGGCATGGCGCAGAGCGTTCGCCCGCCAGCGGGTGCGGTCGAGAATGTCGCTCCGCCCGGCGACCCGGCCAATTCCCCCGTCGGCGGCCGGCCTGGTGCGGTCGCGCCTGAAGTCGTCGATCCGACTGCTGGGAAGGGTGCCATCTTCGATACGGAGATGTGGCAACGCGTGAGAAAGGGTGAGGCCGGCAAGGTCACAATCCCTGATCCGCTGGCGGGTCAACTCGTTCAGTCCGAGGGCGAGGCGTGGCGCAACCTGCGCAACGGCAAGGTCTCGACGTGGGGCGCTTGGGTGCTGCTCGGTGTCGCCGGTGCCATCGCCCTCTACTATCTCGTGCGCGGGCGCATGCCGATCAGCGGTGGGCGCACCGGGCGGGTCATTCCACGGTTCTCGCTCACCGAGCGGATCGTGCATTGGTTCGCCGCCGGCCTGTGGTTGATCCTCGCCTTCACCGGTCTCGTCATTCTGTTCGGCCGCTACGTGCTGCTGCCGGTCGTCGGTCCCACCGCGTTTTCGATGATCGCCAGCGCTTCGCTTCAGGCCCACAACCTGATGGGGCCGATCTTCGTCGTCTCGATCCTGCTGCTGTTCGTGACCTTCATTCGCGGCAACTTCTTCCAGGTCGCGGATCTCTGGTGGCTGCTCAAGGGTGGCGGCTTCTTCGGCGGTCACGCGAGTTCGCATCGCTACAACTTCGGTGAGAAGACCTGGTACTGGTGGTCGGTCGTGCTCGGGCTCGTGCTCAGCGCCTCGGGCTTCGCCATGCTGTTTCCGGAGTTCCTCGGCAGCCGCAGCTATCTGCAACTCGCCAACCTCGCGCACGCCGTCGCCGCGCTCGGCTTCATCGCCTTCGGTCTCGGTCACATCTACCTCGCAACCATCGGCATGGATGGTGCGCTCGAGGGCATGACGCGTGGCACCGTCGACGAGAACTGGGCCAAGGAGCACCACGACCTCTGGTACGAGGCACACAAGCGGGAGGCGACAACCAACCGCTCGGCGGCCGAAGCCAAGGCCGCGCTCGGCCAAGTCTAGTGCAGCGCCGTGAACGCATCGCGTTCGAGCCAAAGCGACCGCGCAAAGTGGCTCGACGTTGATGCAGAGCATGGCGGTCCAAGGCCTGATCGCGCAACCTGGCGACGATCCCCTGTCTCGTGGTCGTTCACCGATCATGACGACGTGAGTGACATGCGAAGCTGGCCGGCTCCCGCCGCCACGAGAACCAGACGGAGGCGCTGTTGACTCTGCTTCAATTCGTCGAAGGCCCGATGTGGTACTTCGCTGCCACCGTCTTCGTGGTCGGCGCTGCATGGCGCGTGATCGGGTTGCTGGCCATAGGCCGCAAGGCCGATCTCAGCCCCGCGAAGCATTCGGCGGCGGTGGGCTTCATCAAAGGCAACCTGCGCCACTTCGTGCCGCGCACCACCTTCGCCGAGCGCACGTGGTTTCACTGGCTGGCCGGATATGCCTTCCATCTGGGGCTTTTCGCCCTGCTGTTCTTCGCCGCTCCACACGTCAAATTCATCGAGCAGCGCATCCTCGGCTTCGGCTGGCCGGCGATGTCGCGCACGTGGTTCATCATCGCCGCGGAGATCGCCTTCGCCGGTCTCATCGTACTTTGGGTCCGCCGTATCGCTGATCCGGTGATGCGTCAGATCAGCGATCGCGACGATCACATGGGCTCGTGGTTGACGTTCCTGGTGATGCTGACGGGGTGCTTCGCGCTCGGTGAGAGCGATCCGGGGCTCCGAACGCTGCACATGGGGCTGGTCAATCTGTGGCTGATCTACTTCCCGTTCAGCCGCCTCATGCATGCGTTCACCTTCGCCTTGAGCCGAGGCTACACGGGTGCCATCTACGGGCGCCGGGGAGTTACGCCATGACCGCTGCCGCTGCAACCGCTACTCCGGCCGCCGCCGCGGCAGATCGTTCCGCACCCGCGGGGGAAGGCACGCGCGCTGCCGCTGCCGTCGACATGTTTCTCAAGGTGACGGATGCGGCCATCGCCTCCTACCTCGATGCCTGCGTGCATTGCGGCGAATGCGCCGAGGCGTGCCACTTCTATCTCTCGAGCAACGATCCCCGCTTTACGCCGACCTACAAGCTGAAGCCGCTGGTAAAGGCCTACAAGCGTCACAAGGCTCCGTTCTCGACGCTGATGCGCGGCATCGGGCTGGCGCCGGCCGAACTTACGTTCGAGGAGCTGCAGGAGTGGTCGGAGCTCGTCTACGACTCGTGCAACATGTGCGGCCGCTGCACGCTCGTCTGCCCGATGGGCATCGACATTGCCGGTAGCGTTCGCAAGATGCGCGAAGGCTTCGTTGCCGCAGATCTCGCGCCGGAGGGCCTGCGCTCCGCGGAAGCCAATGCGCTACGCACTGGCAGCCCCATGAACGTGACACCGAAGGCGCTGAAGGCCACCATCGCCAGCCAGGAAAAGGAAACGGGCATACCCGTCGCCCTCGACAAGAAGGGTGCCGACTACATGGTCATCCTGTCGGCCATGGAGGTGATGGGCTATCCCGAGGTCATCGGCTCGCTTGCGCGCATCTTCGCCAAGGCCGGAGTCGATTGGACCATCTCGACCAAGGCGTTCGAGGCGACCAACGTCGGCGTTCAGATCGGCTCGCGCGAGACGGCGCGCACGCTCGTCTCGCGTGTCGTCGATGCCGCCGAGGAACTGGGCGTCAAGTACGTGATTAGCCCCGAATGCGGTCACGCCTACGGCGCGTTGCGCTGGGAGGGCCCGAACCTGATGGGCCGCCAGTACAAGTTCGAGGTGGTGCACATTCTCGAGGTGCTCGACAAGCTGCGGCGCGAAGGCCGGCTCGAGATGCGCGACAAGGACAAGCGGCGCATCACGCTGCACGATCCCTGCCAGATCGTCCGCCGCGGTGGCCTTCTCGACGAGCCGCGCGCGCTCATCGATCACGTCAGCGACAATTTCGTCGAGATGCCGATGAGCGGCGTGACGAACCTGTGTTGCGGCGGCGGTGGCGGTGTCTCCGCGAACCCGCGCGCTCATGAAAACATGAACGCCGCCTTCTCCTGCAAGCTTGAGCAGTTCAAGGCTGTCGATGGCCTCGAGCTCGTCGTTTCGCCTTGCGCGAATTGCCGGACCACGCTCGAAGAAGGGCTCGAGAACTACGAGTATACGATGCCGGTCATCGGGCTTGGCGAATTCATCGCCGAGCATCTCAAGGACTGACAGGCTGCGTCCTCGCGTTGGTTCGAACAGGCGTCGCACGATGCCACTTGGTCTAAGAGCGAAGCCGAGCGCAATTTGGCGTCCAGCGGCGGAGCGGGCGGCACACGCCGCCCGTATGGCCACCTCGCTCGCACTTGTCCTGCTGGTCATCCTTGCCATCACGCGGTTCGGCCATGGCGGAGAAGCACGCGCGGGAGCGCTGCCAAGCGCGCCGGAGGCAGAGCGCGCGGGCGCGGGTTCTCGGAGATCGCCGGAGGCCTCGGCGAGCAAAGCGGCGGGCCGCGCTGCGGAGGGCAACCTTGTCGGCCATGGCGGTCCCGTCAAAGCGCTCGCTGTCGATCTCGGCGCGGGCCTCGTGCTGAGCGGCAGTTTCGATTACGCGATGGTGTCGTGGGATGTGGCCGGCGCCACGCCACGCCTCGTGCATCGCTTCGACCGGCACGAAGGCGCGGTGAATGCCGTCGCGTTCGTGCCATCGCCGAAACAGAAGCCGAGACGCGCGGTATCTGCGGGTGACGATGGTGTCGTGTGGCTCTGGGATCTCGAGTCCGGTGAGCTGGTGCATCGATTCACGGGCCATTCCGCCAAAATCGTCGCGATCTCGGTTTCGGACGATGGACGCTATGCGGCGACGGCGAGCTGGGATCGCACGGCTAGGCTGTGGGACCTCGAGAAGCTCGAGGCGGGGCCAGTCCTCAGCGGCCACAAGGGTCCCGTCAACGCTGTCGTCTTTTCGGGATCGGGTGCGACGGTCTACACGGGCAGCTACGACGGCACCATCGCCGCCTGGGATCGCGCGGAAGGGCGGTACTTACGACCGGTGTACAAGCACGGGTGGGGTATCAACGTTCTCGCACGAGTGCCGGGCACCGAGCAGATGGCCTGGGGCGCGCTCAACGGCGCTGGCGGTATCGTCGATGGCGAGAGCGGACAGGCTGTCGCCGAGTTGCCGTCGCACGAGCGCCCGGTGCTCTCCCTCGATGTGATCGAGAAGCCGGGCCTCCTCGCGACAGGCGGCGGCGACGGTGTGGTGCGCGTGCTCCGGCTCGGCGACTGGAAGCTGATCGAGGAGCACGTCAATCCGCGCGGCCCGGTCTGGGCGTTACGGTTCGCGAACGACGGTCGCGCGATCTACTACGGCGGACTGGACGACTTCGTGTCGCTATGGCAGGTCACACCGCGCAAGCCGTTCGAGCCCGTTTCAGGCGACTTTCCGCGCCGCTTCCAGGTCGGCGGTGAGGAAGCCTCGGGCGCGGGCGACATGAACAGCGGCGAGCGCGAATTCGCCCGCAAGTGCAGTGTTTGCCATACGGTCGAGAGAGATGGTGGCAATCGCGCGGGCCCGACACTCTACGCCCTCTTCGGTCGGCGCTCCGGCGAGGTTCCAGGCTATCCCTACTCTCCGGCCCTGCGATCTCTCGGCATCGTATGGAATGACGAGACCATCTCGAAGCTGTTCGAGCTTGGGCCGGACCACTACACTCCGGGCTCGAAGATGCCCCTGCAACGCATCACCGATCCAGCCCGGCGCGATGCCTTGATCGCGTACCTCAAGGACGTGACGAAACCACACTGACGGAGAGCCGATATGGCGAGCGAGACAGCCGAAGACCGTTTCAACATGTCGATGAGAAAGTTCCTGAAGCAGGTCGGTGTCACCTCGCAGCAGCAGATCGAACGCATCGTGCGCGAGGGCGGGCTGGCCGGAACAGGAACGCTCAAGGTGCGCATGGTGCTGACGGCGGAAGGAACATCGCTGCAGCACGTCGTCGAGGAGGAGATCTCGCTCGCCTAGGGTGCGATCGGTTGAGAAGGAAGTGCCTAGCACTTCCTTCGAAAGCGTGAATCGCACCCTGAGATCGTGACTGCGAGTGCGATCGGCTGAGAAGTGAAGCGCTGCGCTCTTTCGTCTGATCTGATCGCGACCTGAAGCTAGAACGCGCTGGGCCTGATGCTGTTCGAAGATCCCAAGTTTCCGCCGCTCCTGACGCCTCTGGCGGTATCGCCACCCGTGGCGGCGTTCGAGCACGCGTGCCGCCTCGCCGCGTCACAGGAAATCGGCGCCGGCGACATCGTATGGAGCCGCGCCAACGATCGCGCCGAGATCGCGCTGGTGCTCGAGCCGGAGATCGCGCTCGGGCCCTCGCTTCAGATGGCACCGCTGGCGATGGTGGCGCTCGCCGATTGTCTCGGTGCGATGATGCCGCCGAAGACGGCGATCACGTTGCGCTGGCCCGATACCATCGCCATCAATGGCGGTGCCGCCGGAAGACTGCGGCTGGCCTCGTCTACGGCCGCACTCGACGAGATGCCGGACTGGCTGGCGATCGGCATTCTGCTGCGCCTCGAATTGCCGGTCGGTGGTGGCGAGCCGGGCGAGCGACCCGAGCAGACCACGGTTCACGCCGAAGGTGTTGGGGAGCTGACGCGCAGCCTCGTTCTGCAGTCTTACGCCGCGCATGTCCTGGCTTGGCTCGACGTCTGGAGCCACGAGGGTTTCGAGCCTGTTCGCAGCCGCTGGACAGCGCTTGCGGAAAATGGTGCAACGATTGACGACAGCGCGGGGCTTGTCGCGCAATCGTCTTCGATGGCGGCTACCACGGCCCTGAATGACGCGATCGATCTGCTGGCGTGGCGCCGGGAGCAGGTCGCGTGAAGCTGCTGCGCGTCATCGTTTTCGACGGCTCCGACGCGCGCATTTTCGAGCGCGCGGCGCTGCCCGACGAGTGGGCCGTATCAGGTGCATTCGCCTTCGCGCATCTTTCTCCCGAGCACCTGACGGGCAAGACGCGGCAGGCGTTCGCCAATGGCTTTCTCGGGCTGCCGAGCCTCGGCCGCGCGACGTTCGTCAGCGTCGGCGAAGCAACGGCGAAGGATCGCGCGTCTTTGCTTGAAGCGCTCGCCAGCCATTTCGTCGATGAGTGGGGCGCGCCGGATCGTGAAACGGCGCTCGAAGCGGCGCGCGAGGAAGTGCAATTTGCCGCCGATCTCGCGCAAGGTCTCGCCAACAACACGCTGCTGACGGTGAGCCGGACGTTTGAAGACGATGGGCAGATCCGCGAGGCATTCCGCGCGATCGACGCTCGGCCGGATGGGGAAGGCCAGGGGGAACCGGTATGAGCGGGCGGGATTTCTGGACCTCGGCGGGCATGCATCTGCTGCGTGTCGGCAGCGGCGGGTTGCTCGAGGTGACGCCCGACTACTTGCGTGCCTATTTCGCACGCCCCGAGCTGCAGCCGATCGAGACATCGTGCCCGGCCGAGCTCAAACTCTACGACGATCTGATCCTCGATCCGCTCATGACCGTCGGCGTGGATCGTCTCGCATCTCTCGCCGATGCCGACGCCGCCGACAACTATCGGCTCGTGCTCGCCTTCCGCGACGCGCTCGTTGCGAACGGAACCATCGAGGCCACCTATCTCGACATCGCGCGGCGGGGGCAGGTGGAGTTTCCAGCGCTGTTTCTCGATCAGCTCGTCCACGTCATCCTGCGCAACGTGCTGTCGCGCGTGGACGACCCGATGCGGTTGCGCGCCGCCGAGCTGCTGTTTCGCGTGCAGAACGTTTCGACGGACGAAGGGCGCGTCCTGCTCGCGGACGAGGAGACGGTCGAGCTCAAGGCGCGTCCTCAATCCGGCATCGGCGCGCTGCTGGCCGCGACCGGAACGCCACAGCGCCGCATCGATCTCGATGTGCTCGACGACGACAACAAGGCGCTCTACTGGGACCGATCCGATCGTTTCGATACGGTCGTCGATCTGCGGTTCGGACGGCCGGCACTGGATGCGCTGGCACGCGTGCTCGAAGCCTGGCTGGCGCATCTCCTCGGCCTCGAGGCACGGATCGAGCCGTTGCAGCGCATCGACGACGCCGATTGGCGCTGGCATGTCGGCCTCGACGCGGAAGCGACCGGCATTCTCAACGCGCTCTACGAGGGGCGCGCGACGTCGTTGGAGGACAACGCCCGCATTCTCGCTCTCTTTCGCATGCGTCTGGCCGCGGGTACGCCCGTGATCGAGCGCGTCGCCGGAAAGCCGATCTATCTCGGCCTCGCCATGAGTCCCGCGAAGCGCCTGCGGATGAAGCCGCAGAACCTGCTCGTGAACCTTCCGTTGCGGTCTGTTTAGGATCCGATCGCCCGTGATCGAACGGCGGGCGCGATCCATCGAGGTCGTGATTCTGCTCTCGACAGATCGCGCCTTGGCGCTCCGCCGCAGCCCAGCAGGCCCAAAGCGCGCGTTGGTGACGGCGGCGGCTGCGTCAATAGATGAGATAGGGTTCGCGCCGGCGCCTGAACCGCTCGGCCTCGTCGGCCCATGAAGCGATGATCGCGCTGCCGCTGGCGCCACGCTCGACCATCGCGTGAAGCCGCTTCGTTCCAGATGTCGCGTGGAACATCGTGAGCTTGCCAAATAGCGGCACGCTTGCCGCACGGCTCGCCTTGCGCAGATGCGCGAGTACGTGCATGCCGACATCGAGGGGCCGATAGGCCGAGGCATCGGCGATCTCGATTTGCACCCCTGGGATTTCCTCGCCGAGGAAGCGCGGGTCTGCCGCGACGTGGGGAATGGAGCGCGGTTTGTAGCGGAGCGGGGCGAAGCGGGCACCGGGGAGAGCCGCGGCGTTGAGCGCATCGGCGGCGATCCGTGCATCGAGCCATGGGGCGCCAAAGCGCAGGAACGGATGCGGCGTGCCGCGGCCTTCGTTGACCAGCGTCTCGCCGACGAGGCCGATGCCGGGGTAGGCGAGGGCGGTCTCGAACGTCGGCACGTTGGGGCTCGTCGGTATCCAGTCGAGCTGCGTTTCGTGCCAGCGCATTCCGCGCCGCCAGCCTTTCAACTCGACGACGGACAGGTCCAGCCCGTCGAGGCCATCGAGCCATCGCTCACCCTTGATCATGCGGGCGATCTCACCCACCGTCATGCCGTGCACGATCGGCATCGGGTACTGACCGACGAACGACTTGAGTGCGGTGTCGAGCATGAAGCCGGAAACGTCTGCTCCACCGAGCGGGTTGGCGCGGTCGAGAACGACGAATGGGATGCGGCGGGCGGCAGCGGCCTGCATCGCCAGACCCATCGTCGAAATGTAGGTGTAGAAGCGTACGCCCACGTCCTGGATGTCGAAGACCAGGAGGTCGATGTCGCGCAGCATTGCAGGCGTCGGCTTGCGCGTCGCGCCATAGAGGCTTCGCACAGGAACGCCGGTTTTGCGGTCTACGCCGTGTGCGACGCTTGCGCCGGCTTCCGCCGTTCCACGAAAGCCGTGCTCGGGAGCGAATATCGCGGTCAGTCGAAGGCCGGGCGTTGCGCGGAGAAGGTCGGCCAGATGCTCGTCTCCGACGCGGCCCGTCTGGTTGGTGATGAGGCCGATGCGGTGGCCGGCGAGCGGGGCGAACGCGGCAGCGGAGAGCGCCGCGGCGCCTGTGACGATCGCCGCCTCCGAGCGCGCGGGCGAACGTGCGGAAGGAGATGCCACGGGGAGGCCTCCGAGTAGTGCCGATGCTCCGAGCATGCGGACAAACGTGCGCCGGCAAACCTGCCGCGTCGAATCCGCCGGACCAGCAGTGCGGCGACAGTAATCCATGTCGGAAGGAAGATTCATGGGCGAGAGGTGCCCGCGAGATGCGGCGATGTGATGGCTGGAGCGATCCAAGCGGCGGCGAAATGAACTTCAGCTTGGTATGGCGGGTGCCTTTGCGGCGTCACCGGTAAGCGCATCGCTCTCGTCCTTCAAATCAATACCGGTGATCCCGCGTGCCAGTGCGGCCTCGACGAGCCAGGCGAGACGGGCGGCAGCTTCGGCCGGCGCGAGACCGTGCGGGCGGACGTTGGAAATGCAGTTTCGCTGTGCGTCCGTCATGCCCGGACGCGCGCCATAGGTGAGATAAATTCCGAGGCTGTCGGCCGCGGATAGGCCCGGCCGCTCTCCGATCAGAACGGCGACCGCGCGGGCCTTCAGCGTCGACGCGACATCGTCGCCGAGGGCGACGCGCGCGCCGCGCGCGAGCGTGACCGGCGTCAGTTTCAATCCGAGCTCCGCGGCAAGCGGGAGAAAAGCGGCAATCAGCGCTGGAGAATGCTCGGCAACCGCCGTCGCCGAGAGGCCATCGCCAACCATCAGGCAGAGATCGCAAGGAGCGAGTGGGAGGCTTTCGAGACGCGCCCGCGATGGGGCGGCGAGACGGCGGCCGAGGTCCGGTCGCGCGAGATAGCGGTCGCGCCCGTCAGCTTCACTTTCGATCTCGACCGTGGCGAGGCCGAGTGCCTCGAGTTTGCGGGCCAGCGCGCCTCGGTCGAGGTCCGCGTGCACGGCGTCGCGCGCCTGCGCATGCGCGAGTGCGAACGACAGAACTTCGCGCGTCGGCAGCGATGCGCCCGCGCGGCCGAGCGCGATGCGCGCCGGTGTGAGGGCGGCGAGCGAGAGCCAGGGGTCGCGCGGTCTTTCACTCATTCCGTCAGCGCCTGTCGTGGTGCGAAGTTGGCGATGAGCCGGTGGTCGGGACGCGGCGGCAGCAGACGCCCGGCCGCATCCGCGATTTCCATCTCCTGCAGCCACGCCTCGAACTCGGGCGCGCGCGTGAGCGAAAAAGCTTCCCGAACGAACAAGGCATCATGAAACGACGTCGATTGATAGCCGAGCATGACGTCGTCGGCGCCGGGAACGCCCATGATGTAGGTGACGCCGGCGGCGGCGAGCACGGCGAGGATCGCGTCCATATCGTCCTGATCCGCCTCGGCGTGATTGGTGTAGCAGACATCGACGCCCATCGGCAGGCCCATGAGCTTTCCGCAGAAATGGTCCTCGAGCGCGGCCCGCAGTATTTCCTTTCCGTCGTAGAGATACTCAGGACCGATGAAGCCGACGACGGTGTTGACGAGCAGTGGCGAGAACGCCCGTGCGACCGCGTAGGCGCGCGCCTCGCAGGTCTGCTGATCGATGCCGTGATGGGCATTGGCGGACAATGCCGAGCCTTGTCCGGTTTCGAAATACATGACGTTGTCGCCGAGCGTGCCGCGCTTCAACGCACGCGCCGCCTCTTGCGCTTCCGCGAGCATCGCCAGCGATACGCCGAACGAGCGGTTGACGCCTTCCGTGCCGCCGATCGACTGGAAGACGAGATCGACGGGCGCGCCTTTCTCCATCAGCGCGAGCGTCGTCGTGACGTGCGACAACACGCACGACTGCGTCGGCATGGCGAAACGGACGATGAGATCGTCGAGAAGGCGGAGCAGGGACTCCGTGCGCGCGATCGAGTCGGAAGCTGGATTGATGCCGATGACGGCATCGCCCGCGCCATACATGAGGCCATCGGCGATAGCGGCAAGGATGCCAGCGGGATCGTCGGTCGGATGGTTGGGTTGGAGGCGAACGGCCATCGTTCCGGCGAGACCGATGGTGTTACGGAACCGCGTGACGACACGGCATTTGCGCGCCGCCAGTATCAAATCCTGGTTGCGCATCAGCTTCGATACGGCCGCCGCGATCTCGGGTGTCATGGCGGGGGCCGGCCGCCTCGGGCATGCCGCCCTCCAGCGCCCCCAGAAC
>CALMPK010000115.1 GCA_937873575.1 uncultured Hyphomicrobiaceae bacterium | reverse complement strand
GTTCTTGATGGCGCAGCAGGACATTTCGCTGCGATACAGAAGGTCAATATTAGGGCCGTTCTGGATTAGCATCAGCATGGCGGCCATGATGTTCGGCCTTACGCTTCTGTATGCCGAAATTTTCCACATGCCGTTCAGAGAATATCTGAGCTATATTGGTGCCGGATTGCTCGCTTGGAATTTCATGGCGATACTGATCATGGAAGGAAGCACATCCATTACAGAAGGAGAGGGTATTCTAAAAAATGTTCCGGTTCCCTTGAGCGTTCTTGTATTTAGGGCGCTAACCAGAAACATCATTGTTCTGGGGCACAATATTTTGGTCGTTGGAATTATTCTGTTGGTGTTCGGTCAGAGATTGGATTTTTCCGCCTTTCTTGTCATTCCTGCGCTAATCCTGGTTTCTATTCTTGGGTTTCTTTTTGGCATGATTGCCGGACCGATTTCGGCGCGCTTCCGCGATATCCCCCAGGTCTTGGCAGCCATCATGAGCGTGGCCTTCTTCCTGACGCCCATCATGTGGAACATCAACCAGCTTAGCGCGCGCGCCTCTCTGGCCTGGTATAACCCCTTGTATCACATGATAGAACTCATCCGCGCGCCGCTGCTCGGAGCTCCGCCCCCGCTGGAGTCCTGGTTGGTCGTCATCGGCATCAACATTTTGCTCTTCATCATCGCGACCTTCAGCCTCGGCTATTTCCAACGGCGCATCGCGCTCTGGCTTTAGGTTGCACCGGCGGCATTCGCGGCGGAGCGTCGAGGCGGGACCTGGTAGATGGCAGTTGGGATATGGGATATGGCCTTCGAAGCTCTCCGCTTGCGGCGTGAGGTAATGGAGTGGAGATCAGTTCGTGGCATTCATTGAGGCACAAAGCGTCGACTTCACCTATCCGGTCTACGACCTGGGCGGTCGTTCGCTGAAGGTGACACTGATGTCAGGCCTGAAGGCCAACTCCGGCGTCGTTCACGTTACTGCACTTAGGAATGTCTCCCTTTCTCTCAAGGAGGGAGACCGACTGGGATTGATCGGCCACAACGGTGCCGGCAAGAGCACCCTGTTGCGCATGTTTGCGGGCGTCATTCACCCTTCTCGGGGCCGGATACGCTGTGAAGGTCGCGTCGTGCCGTTGATCGCCAAGGGGCTCGGACTGAACGACGAGTTCAGTGGCTTGCAGAATATCGAACTGCCCATGCGCCTCCTGGGAGCGACAACCCAAGAGGTGAAGCATGCGAGGGAGGATACCCCCGCCGGGACGGCCCCCGGCGACTTCACCCACCTGCCGACCCGCCCCTTTTCGGAAGGGATGCGCGCCCGCCTCGCCTTCGCCATCTGCACCTCCATCGTCGGCGACATTCTGGTGCTGGACGAGTGGCTCGGTGCCGGCGACGCGCAGTTCGTGCTGAAGGCGCAAGAGCGCATTATGGACATGCTCGGCCAGACGAAGATCATCGTCTTGGCGAGCCATTCGCTGGATCTGCTGCGCAGCCTTTGCAACAAGGTTTGCTGGATGGAGCGCGGCCAGGTGGTCATGGTCGGCGACGCTGATGAGGTGCTGACCGCCTATCTCGCCCAGGTGCACCGTGAAAATGCGCCGGCGGTCGCATAGGCACACGACGATGCCAAAACAATGCGCCTGGTCTTTCCTAGTCAGGTGTCGGCGAGGTTTCGTGCATCAGCCACCTGAATTGGGACAGCGCGATCCGGACACGTTTCATCGGCCGACGCGCCAGTAGCGCGAGCGCCGACCACGCGGAGTCTGACGGCAGCCTGGGCACCAGTTCGGTGGGGCGCTGGAGGCGTGTGACCGACGGCCTAGCATCTCCAATCCTGACATAGGGGACCGCATTTGCGGCAGCTTCGAGCAAGGTACTGCTCTCGCTCCCCAGTTCGACCACGAGGTCGCACGCGCGCGCAAAGGCGGCGAAGGATCGATCCGTCGCCAGTTCAATCCTGAGGTTCCGACGCTCGGGCGCCAGCGAGCGCCAGAAGGCCGGGCTTTCTTCCAGAGGACGCAGGCGCAGAATGAGGGTCACGGATTCCGGTGCCTCACGTGCGATGTCGGCAAAGACGGCGTGGACCGCATTGATGTCGCAGTCCGCGGCGACGTGCAGCGTGTCAGTCGTAACGACGAAGCCGATCTTTGGTGAACCGACCGGAAGCTTGGCGGCCCGCAGCGCCAGGCGAGCGGCGCTCTTGAAGAATCCGGGTCGCAAGCGAAGCGGAGCGCGCACCCGAACATCGCCGCCATAGTTCTGGGCCGCAATCCGGGTCCAGACCTCATTCTGCGTCCCCCGACGTTCCTCCTGGGAAAAGCGATAGGGGCCGCGCATGGGTGCACCGCCATGCGCTCGGAAACTGATTAGCGTTCCGTGTTCCCTGGCGAGACGGAGGCATGTCACGGTGTCGGGCCGTCGCACGTCCGACAGGACGACCTTTTCCGGCGATGCGGCGAAGAATGGCCGCAGGGCCTCCTCCGTATCTCTGGCATAGAGGCTGTTGTCCCCGAGCTCCGAGAAGCGCGCGCTCGTGGCCTCCCACAGCGCTGCGATCCTCACCGTCCTGAGCTGAGCCGCCAACGCATAGAGTGGTTCATGATCGCCTGAGTAGGTTTCATCCATGGCGACCACGATGAGCCGGCCATCGCGCCTTAGATCACCAAGAATGGAATGGATATCGCGAAGCCCTATCGCCAGCACCAGAACCCAATCGCGCGGCACCTCAAGCAGCTCCGAGGCTTCGATGCGCAGCGCCGTGGGCGGCAGAGGTGCCGGCGGCCGAGCACGGGTTATCCCCTCGGGGTCGAGCGGCACCCGCTCAATGTCCACGCCCAGCTCGCCGCAGGCGTCCTGGATGCCTTGGGCAATTCCGTCCGATTCTGTCGGCAGAACGACCTGAACCGGCGCGAAGATTCCTAGCGCACGACGCATGACCAGGCGCGTGAATTCATATTCCCGACGGGCATGCCAAAGCGAGGTTCGATCATAGTCCGCACACCCGGCCGGGCTCAGCCGAAGCTCGGCCAGATAGGCATCCGCCACCGCATCCGCCGCATCGAGATCTTCGGTCGCGACCAAGCTCCAGAACGGCAGCTGAGCCAGCCTGTCCCGC
>CALMPK010000114.1 GCA_937873575.1 uncultured Hyphomicrobiaceae bacterium | reverse complement strand
CTGGGGCTGCCTGACTCTTTATCCGAGGTGGCGAGCCCGAATATCTTCTATTTCCGCGTATTGCTGTACAAGACGCAAGCGTGGAGCGGCCGCGACCGGAGCTACCTGCCGATGCCGTTCTTCCTGGCCAAACTGCAGGCGATCAGCACCGCCCTCCTGCCGAACAGCTTGCGCCCGGTGACGCTCGATCAGGTGCGCATGCTTCAGCACGACAACGTCCAGAGCCCGCAGGCGAAGGACGAGGGACGTTCGATCGCCGCGCTCGGCGTGACGCAACCGGCCAGCGTCGCGATGATCGTTCCGGGCTACCTCGAGCGCTTCCGCGCACGCGGCCAGTTCGCCCATTACCGGAACTGAGTTGGGCGGCGGGGGCGAGCCCCGCCCTCCCGTCCTGCCACTCGTCGATCCTTGCGCGCGGGGCGAGGGCATTCCGTGCCGACGTCAGCGCCGGAGCCTTCGCGGCGGTTGATGACGCCCGTGGGGTTGCTTCCCTCGCCAGCCCAAATCCTGCAGAAATGCTGCGGTCTATGGAGTGCGCCGATTCCCGGCCCCCAATCGGGACCGCTTCGCAGGAGCATCGACGCATGAGCACCACGACCGCCGCCGCGCCCCACTCGCCGTCGTCACCGGGCCCAGCGCCGGATGGTACCCGTGCGGCGCCCGTGCGACAGGCGCCGATGCGCGCGCTCGTCTCCTGGGTTCTCTTCGACTGGGCGGCGCAGCCCTATTACACGCTGGTGCTGACGTTCCTGTTCGCGCCCTATTTCGCGACCGTCGTCGTCGGCGACGCTGCCCATGGCCAGACGCTCTGGGGATACGCGGCGGCAACGGCCGGCATCCTGGTCGCCATCGGCAGCCCCATGCTCGGCGCGCTCGCTGACGGACGCGGCCGGCGCAAACCCTGGATCGCATTGTTCTCGGCGCAACTGGTCGCCGGCCTCGCGCTGCTCTGGTTCGCGGCACCCGGGGCCTCCAACCCGACCATCATGCTGATTCTGCTCGGCTTCGTTCTGGCAACCGTCGCCGCCGAGTTCACCCAGGTATTCACCAACGCCATCATGCCGGGGCTGGTGCCGCCGGAGAAGCTCGGCCGCCTCTCTGGCACGGGCTGGGCGGTCGGATACACCGGCGGCCTCGTCAGCCTCGCGCTCGTCGCCGGCCTCATCGTAACCGACCCGGCGACCGGCAAGACCATCCTCGGCTTCGACCCCATCGTTCGCTTCGACACCGCGACGCGCGAGGGAGACAGGCTCGTCGGCCCACTCACCGCCATCTGGTTCGCCCTGTTCATGATCCCGTTCTTCCTGTTCGTGCCCGACGTTCGCCCGGCGCCGCGAACGGGAGAGGCCGCGCGGCGCACTCCGCTCGCCGAGCTGTGGGACACGATCTCAGGCCTGCCGAAGCACCGCGACATGCTGTTCTTCCTGATCGCGCGCATGCTCTACACCGACGGCCTTTCGGCGATCTTCGCGTTCGGCGGCATCTACGGCGCGGCGGTGTTCGGGTGGCAGGCGATGGAGCTCGGCCTGTTCGGCATCATCCTGACGCTCACGGGCATTTTCGGTGCCGTCATCGGTGGCGTTCTCGACGACCGGATCGGGCCCAAGTCGGTGATCGTGACGGCCCTGCTTATCCTCATCGTTGGTGCGCTCGGCATTCTCTCGGTCGACAAGACGCACGTGCTCTACGGCATCGAGGTGGCGGCGAAGCAAGCCGGGTCGGCGCCGTTCTCGTCGGCCGGCGAGCGGGTCTTCCTCGCCTTCGCGCTGGTGATCGGCATTGTGTCAGCACCGGTCCAGGCAGCCAGCCGTTCGCTGCTGGCGCGGCTCGCCCCCCCCGACAAGGTGACCCAGTTCTTCGGCCTGTTCGCCTTTTCCGGCAAGGTGACGGCGTTCCTCGCGCCGTTCATGATCGCGACGGTCACGGCGGCGAGCGGCGATCAGCGGATCGGCATGGGCGCGGTTCTGGCGTTCCTGCTCGTCGGCATGGCGCTCATGATGCCGGTGAAGGTGCGGCGCTAGGGTGCGATCGGTCGAGTTGGAAGCCCGAATCCGATTCAATCGTCGTCGATAGCACTCCAGAGTGACGCCTCACCCTACGGGAAACGCAGAGCGGTTTGCCTCCCGACCGATGGCTCCCTCGGGCTCCGACCGCGACGCTCCGACGGCGCCCCTCTAAGTTGTACTTATGGGCACCAACAGGAGATCGTATTTGAACTTATTCTGGCGAGGCGGTATCTAAAGTCGCAGGTGTCGTAGAGCACCAGGCAAAAGGAAGGAGAATTCCCATGAAGGTTTGGACGAAGCCCCAGGTTTCCGAGCAGGAAGTCGGCCTCGAGGTCACGAGCTACCTGCCGGCCGAGATCGACATCATCTAAGTCGATCGAGACGGATTTCAGCGCGCCGCTAAAGGCGTGCGCGCGGCGGAGCGGCGGTCCCACGGACCGCCGCTTTCTGTTTTTTGATGCCCCGATCGGGCAGCCCTCCGCGGCGGCGCCCGAGCCACAAGGTGTCATCGGCCGAGATAGCCGCTCTCCCGGCATCAGCCGATGAACGGGAACCGCACAACCATCAGAAACCCGTTGAGCGTCGTCACGGTGCCGAGCACCCCGAGCACGAAGCTCAAACCGAGCAGCGACGACCCGCCCGAGATGATCGCCACGGAAGCCAGAACGATGGCGATCTGCAGGAGTGCCTGCCCGTAATCGAAATACGGGTCCTTGGCCATGGCCGCATCACGCCGCGCCTCGACCGCCTTGCCCTTCTTGAACAGCTCGTCCAACCCCTCGCCGCTCTGGGCATCCGTGGTCAGCTTGGCCTCGAAGGAGCGATGGGCCGCGATCTTTTCCGCGATCATCGCCTTCTGCGTATCGGCGAGCGACGGAGCGGTGGCGAGCAGAACCTCGAGATCCTCGATCTGCGACCGGATCACCTGCCGACGGATGTTCTTGGCCTGGAAGAAGGCCCAGATGTTGGACGCCTCGATGTTGCTCTGGGTCGCGTCCTTGGCAGCATTGCCACCGCCCATGGAGCAGAGCGCCAGCAGCACCGCCAGCACGCCGATGTAGACACCGATCCAGCGATCGCGCTCGCGGGACGTCGTGCGGTCGTCGTCGCGTCCCCCCAAGAGATCGTCGAATGCCATCGCCATCCCCCACCAACACTACACGCTCGACACACAAACCGGAGGCGCGGTGCCAACTGGGCCGTCACGCAGCCTTGTGCGCAAGCTCCCGGCACTCGGCGACCTGGCCGACCTCTGTCAGGCGATAGATGATCGGAACGCCGGTCGCAACCTCGCGCTCCAGGATCTCCTTCGCCGACAGCTCCTCGAGATACATGATGAGGGCACGGATCGAGTTGCCGTGGGCGGCGACGATGACATTACGGCCAGCCTTGACCTCGGGCCAGATGCGCGACTTGTAGAAAGGAAGCACGCGCGCGGCGGTATCCTTGAGGCTTTCGCCACCGGGCGGCTGCACGTCGTAACTGCGCCGCCAGATCAGCACCTGCTCGTCGCCCCAGCGTTTGCGCGCATCGTCCTTGTTGAGGCCCGAAAGCTCGCCGTAGTCGCGCTCGTTGAGCGCCTGGTTGCGGATCGTCTCCAGCTTCTGCTGGCCGAGCTTGTCGAGGATCAGTTCGAGCGTGTGATTGGCGCGCGTCAGAACACTTGTGAAGGCGATGTCGAAGTGCAGTCCTTCCGACTTCAGCAATTCGCCGGCGCGCTTGGCCTCGTCCACGCCGAGGGGGGTGAGGCCGGGATCGCGCCAGCCGGTGAACAGGTTGAGCTTGTTCCACTCGCTTTGGCCATGCCGGACCAGAACCAGTACGTTGTTCATCTCACTGCCTCGCTCAAATGAGCCATGCTGCCTCAATGGTGCCCGAAGGATCGCTCGAAATCGCTGGCGCCCCTGGAGCACACGCCGCACGCGGTATACCGATCATTGTGGCGCGGAATTGAAATCACGCTTTGATCCAAAGCGCTGCCATATTCATCTCGGCCGATCGCACATCAGACGCCGAGCACATCGGCCATGGAGAAGAGCCCGGGGCCACGTCCACGTCCCCACAGCGCCGCCTTGACCGCGCCGCGCGCGAAAACGCCCCTATCGCTGGCGATGTGCGTAAGCTCGATGCGCTCGCCTTCGCCGGCGAAGATGACGGTATGATCGCCGACGACGCTGCCGCCGCGCAGGCTCTGCATGCCGATATCGCCGGGTCGGCGCTCGCCGGTGTGCCCGTCGCGGGTGCGCACAGCAACCTTCTCGAGATCGACCGCGCGCCCCTCCGCCGCCGCTCGCGCCAGCATCAGCGCGGTTCCGGATGGCGCGTCGACCTTGTGCCGGTGGTGCATCTCGACCAGCTCGATGTCGAAATCGGCGTCGAGCGCCGCGGCGACCTTGCGGGTCAGCGCGACGAGCAGGTTGACGCCGAGGCTCATGTTGCCGGCCTTGACGATCGTGGCGTGTCGCGCCGCCGCAGCGATGGCAGCTTCGTCCGCGGCCGAAAACCCGGTGGTGCCGATGACGTGGACGATGCGCGCGTTGGCGGCGAGTCCCGCAAATTCGACCGTCGCCGCGGGGGAGGTGAAGTCGAGAATCGCGTCGACGGCGGCGCAGACCTCGAGAGCGTCCTCGCTTATAGGCGCGCCAACATCGCCGATACCGGCAACGGCGCCCACATCGGCACCGATCATCGGCGATCCCGCCCGCTCGATTCCCCCAGCAACGATGCAGCCCGGCGTGGCGTGGACGGCACGCACGAGCTCTCGCCCCATGCGACCACCGGCCCCCATGACTGCAATCTTCATGTCGCCCATGACTGTTCGCCCATGACTGCTCGCACGCGGTTGTTCCCAGGCCCCGCCGAAACGGAAAACCTGACGGAGCGGGCTTCCGCATGTTCGTGCGGTGCCCGCTTCTCGTGAGGGCGGCGTGCGATGCCCGGCGCCCGTGATGCGGCTTTTAGCAACGCCTCACGCGCGCCGGAAGAGTATTGCGTCAAATGCCTTACCCGGCGGGTGCGGCACGTCAGCCCTTGGCGGCCTTCGCTGCCGGCGCCTTGGCGCGGTCGATCGCTTCCATGATCAACCGCTTGGCATGCTCGGCATCGCCCCACTCCTTGATCTTGACCCACTTGCCGGGCTCGAGATCCTTGTAGTGGGCGAAGAAGTGCTCGATCTGCTTGATGGTGATCTCGGGCAGGTCGAAGTAGTTCTGGATCTTCTCGTAGCGGCGCGTCAGCTTCGTGCTCGGAACGGCGATGATTTTCTCGTCGCCGCCGCCATCGTCTTCCATCACCAGCACGCCGACCGGGCGGCAGTTCATGACGGCGCCGGGGACGATCGCGCGCGTGTTGCAGATGAGAACGTCGATCGGGTCGCCGTCCGTGGAAAGCGTATGCGGCACGAACCCGTAGTTACCCGGGTAGTGCATCGGCGTGTAGAGGAAGCGGTCGACGAACAGCGTGCCGGATGCCTTGTCCATCTCGTACTTGATCGGCTCGCCGCCGAGCGGCACCTCGACGATGACGTTGACGTCGTGGGGCGTCTTGTTGCCGACGGGAATGGCGTCGATGCGCATTTATGTTTCTCCTTGAGTGGCCGCACGCGCGTTCATGGCGAAGGGCGGGCCTTGAAAATTTCGCCCGGCGATCGCGACGAGCCGCGTTCGCACTCTTGCTGCACGACAGAAACCCACCGCGCAATGGGGTTTTTGGTTTAATGCGCGGGGTTCGGACGGGACAGAGCCCGTCGATCCGGGCCTCCGAAGTTCTGGCCGAGACGTAAGACGGGCGTCGCCACCAAGGATAGACGGCGAGCCGAGGGCAGCAATGGCTCTTATTGTGCGCGGTCCCGCATTGCCGGGAGCACCCTCACGCACCCGATTCCCCCGACGACAACCGGGGGTGCATCAGGACATTGGATCGCACGCTAGGGTGTGACCTGCGCTCTCGGCGAAAGCGCGGAGCGTTATCATCTCGATCGAGAGCAGCCCAAATCAGAGACTTCAGGGCCAGCCGAACGCGACCTTCGCGAGATCGGCGCTGCCCATCCGCTCGACCATTTCGCCCACGGGGCGGCCACCGCGACGCCAATAGAACGCGTTGGCGGTGTCGTTGTCGGCGAGTGCCCAAACGATCAGGCCGTTGAGGCGCCGCCGGTCGAGCTCGTTGCGACAGGCTTCGAACAGCAGCTCGCCGAAGCCGAGACCCTGGTGATCGGGCGCCAGATAGATTTCGTAGATTTCGCCCTGATAGCGCGAGCGATGGCGCGCGGGACCGCAGGAGGCGTATCCGCAGATTTTGCCGCTGACCTCGAGCACGAGGATCATGTCACCGGAACGTATGGCGCTGCTCCACCATCGGCGACCACGCCGCAGGATCAGCGAATCGAGCTGCAACGGGGGCACGATGCCAACGTAGGCATGCCGCCAGGATTGCTCGAACACATCGGCGAGAGCTTTCGCGTCGGAAAGCCGGCCGGGGCGAACGCATACATGAGAACTCGAACTCAGCATGAAAAGAAGTATAGCGCGAATTCCGCGCTTGTCGCGGTCGAACCAGGCGCCGAGTGATCTATTTTTTTCGTTGCTGGCTCAACATGAAAAAGCCGCCCGGCGCATACGCACCGGGCGGCCTTTTCTCGATCGTTTCAAGCAGAGGTCGACCTATACGGACCGTCTGCTGGAACCGGCAATTAGCCGACCTTCTTGAGCTGCTCGAAGCTCTTCGCCGCAGCGGCGTTCACGGTGTCGAGCGTCTGCTTTGCGACCTTCGCGGAGAGCTCGAAGAGCTCCTTGCTCTGGGCGCCAGCGACAGCCATCTGCTGCTGCACGAAGTCGGCCTGGAGACGGACGAGCTCCGGGAGCGTCTTGGCGCGGGCGAGAGCCTGGGCGGCGTCGAAAGCGGCCTCGGTGTTCACCGACGTGTTGTGCATGATCTTCTCGCCGATAGCCTTGGCGCCAGCCTGCGTCGCGAGCATGACCTCCTCGACGACCTTGGCGCCGTCCTTGGCGACGGAATTCATCTTGTAGTAGGCCTCGCGCGACTTCTGCACGCCGTCCTCGGCGATGGCCTGGATGTTCTCGGGGATGCGAGCGTCCTTGGCGGCGGCGAACATATCCTGGGCGGTGCGGGTGAACTGCTCGTTCATGGTCTCAACTCCTCGTCGTCGGGTTTTATAGTCTCACGCGAACTCGATGCTGGATGATGCGCGAAAGCTCTGGCGCGTCGCCGGCATCGCTCAAACCAGTTCCGCCGCTTTCGCCGCGACGGTGATTCAGATATAGCGGGACCCATTGTGCATTGCAACAATACTTTGGCCCAGGTCGCCTTATGAGACGGTTTCATATCAGAGATGAACAGGAGAAAAAGCCCGTAAAATGGGCCTTGCATCACTTATTCCGAGAGGCGCGCACAGGATTGTGCGATGCAATAAGTTGGGGATGAAAAAGCAGTGAGCTAACAGACGGTTGTGGCCTAGACCAAGCGCGGGAATATCTCCCGATAGCCCATCGCACTGGCGTCGAACAGTACGTCCGAAGGCCGCAGCGGGCGGGCCAGCGCCAGTCCTTCCATCGAGCGGCAACGCGAAAGCGCCACGTAAGCCTGCCCATGCGCGAAAGTGCCGCGCCCCAGGTCGACATAGACGCGGTCGAGAGTCAGCCCTTGGGATTTGTGGATCGTCAGGGCCCACGCGAGCCGCAGCGGGAACTGCTTGAAGGTGCCCGCAACCTGCTCGACCACCTTCTCGGCCGTCTGGTCGTACTGGTAGCGCCGCTGCTCCCACGATACCTGCTCGATCTCGTACTCCCGCCCGCCGATCTCGATCCACACCTGCCGCTCGCTGAGGCGCGAGACGCGGGCGATGCTGCCATTGACCCAGCGGCGGTCCGGGTCGTTGCGCAGCATGATGACCTTGGCCCCCTCCTTGAGCACCAGCTTCTGGTCTGTCGGCTGGGCGGCCGGATTGAACTCGCCCGTGACGCCAGCGTCGTAGGCGATCGGGCGCGCCGGCAGAGCGTCGAGGTAGGCCATGTTGATGCGCTGAGCCGCGGCGTTGGTCGGCGTAAGAATGACGTAAGGGTCGCCCTCGCCGAGCGTGCGGACCGGGTGCACCCGCTCGTTGAGAATGCTGAGGTCGTTTTCGTCGGCCTCTCCGTCGCGAATGCGGTTCAGAACGTGGAGCAGGGTCTCGTCGCGCTGGCGGAACACCTCCTCGAGCTCCAGCAGTTGCGTACCGAACCCCTCACGCAGTGCGCTGACCGAAAAGAAGAACGGGCCCCCGAACTCGCCTTCCAGATGGGCCGCGACCTCGTTCTCCTGCACCACGGGGGGCAACTGGTGGAGATCGCCGAACAGCAGCAGGCGGACGCCACCGAACGGCTCGCGCGGGCGCCCCCGGTTGACGCGCAACGACTGATCGATGGCGGCCATCAGGTCCGAACGGACCATCGAGACCTCATCGATGATGAGAAGCTCGAGGCGTCGCATGACGCGACCGTTGCGACTGCGCTTGATGTCGCCAGGGCCAATCAGCCGCGGAGGAAGGCCGAAGAACGAATGGATCGTCTGGCCGCCGACGTTGACGGCCGCCAGGCCTGTCGGGGCGAGGACGGCAAGCTCGGCGGTGAGTGAATCGCGCAGCACGCGCAGCAGCGTCGATTTACCGGTTCCCGCCCGCCCGGTAACGAACAGGTTCCCAGCACCCGTCCGCGCGAAGTCCAGCGCCGCCTCGTACTCGGCCGTCGGCGAAACGCCCTCCGGCCAGACCGAGCGGCCGGCGGAAGCGGCATGTTCGACTGGATGGGCCGGAGCCAAGCCGCGCATCTCCCTGCTTGTCGTCCACGCGAGCGGCATTGGCCCGAGGCCGATTGCGCTTCGGTTGCGGCATCGCTGACGAACCACCCGCTGTGGTGGTGCATAGGGAGAAGGATGTGCGAAGTCAAAGGCGCGGGGGCAAGTTATCCCGGCTGGCGTTGCTCATCGAGCTTACTTCGCGTGCTTGCGGCGCGCTTCCTCGATGCGGCCACGGAACGCGATCACCTCGCCGCGCGTGATCTCCTCCGGCAATCTCATCATCCTGCCGTCCGTCAAGACGATACGCGGAAACGATTGCTGAAAGCGGCGCCCGGCCTGCGTCGGGCTCATGTCCACGGATGCGACCTCGGCCAGCGGGACTTGCGTCCTGGCGTTGGCGAATAGACCGGAGTGCACGAGCTCGAGGCGGCCCACCTCCGGGAGGATCGTAACGGAAACGACATCGCCCTTGACCAGCATCGAATAGGCAGCGGCGAAAGCCGCGAAAGCGAGCATCGCAAGCAGCAAAGCGATAAGCAGCGGCAAGGCCTTGCCGACCATCGCAGGGGCGAACACCACCGGCACGAGCAGCGGAACCAGCACGCCGACCATCGCTGGAACGAATGCGTGCAGGCCCTTGTATCCCTCGCCTTCGAAATGCTGCGGCGAGGCAAGGCGCCAATGATCGCTTCCGTCCAGTACACCGAGCATTTTTTGGTAACCTCCGAGTGAATTGGTTTCGAATGTGCTCCACACCGCTGAACATCCAGTTGCGGCGGGCCCGCAAATTCGAACGGTTCCGGCAACGCTTCGTTCACCTTGCGCCCCCCGCAACAGCAGGCCCTCGGGCATGGCGTGATGCGGGAGCTCGCCTATTCGCTCCGCCAATGGTCGCAAGGTCTCAATTGTCCCCGCCCGGCCCGCGCCACCTAGCATGGGTGCCACGCAACTCCGGAGCCCGTGCCGGTCATGACGTCGCTGCCGCTCGCCGACTACGCCAGGATCCTCGCCGACCTCGCCGCAACCGTTCATCGCTGGATGGCTGCCATCGCACCGCTCGACCGCGCGCGCCGCCGCCGTGTCGCCCGCTACGCCGGCGACATCGCCGATACGCTCGCCCGTGCCGCGGATGCACTCGGCGAGATCGAGGCCGATCCGGGCAACCGCAGCGCTGCTCGCCGCGCTGCGCGGGAGTTCGGCCGCATCGCCGGTTATATCGAGACCATGGTGGGCGTGCTGGACCAGCATCTTGACGGGCGCAAGCTCGCTGGCGTTAAAAGGCGCCTCGAACGCCTCGAGGCCCATGCGCCGCGGATCGATCCGATCCAGACGGCGAGTGCCCGGCGTATCGACCGGCTCGCAGCAGCGGAAGGCTATTTCCGCGCGCTTGCCGACGGTCTAGGGGCGTGAGCCTCCCGGCCAAAGACCACATTCTAAGCGGGGGACGCATGCTCTAGTGTGGCGCCTCCGCCGACCAGCATCTCGAAAGCGTTGGAGATACGCCCCGATGGACAAGTTCACGACGTTGACCGGCATCGCCGCGCCGCTGCCGCTGCGCAACATCGACACCGACATGATCATCCCGAAACAGTTCCTGAAGACGATCCGGCGGACCGGGCTCGGCAAATCGCTCTTCTTCGAGATGCGCTACGATCAGAGCGGCAAAGAGGTGGCTGATTTCGTCCTCAACCAGCCCGCCTACCGGAAGGCACAGATCCTGGTGACGGGCGAGAACTTCGGCTGCGGCTCGAGCCGCGAACACGCGCCCTGGGCGCTTCTCGACTTCGGCATCCGCTGCGTGATCGCTCCGGACTTCGCCGACATCTTCTACAACAACTGCTTCCAGAACGGCATCCTGCCGATCAAGCTGCCGCCGGCCGAAGTCGCCAAGCTGCTCGACGACGCGAGCCGCGGCTCCAACGCCACTCTTACCATCGATCTCGACAACCAGGAGATCCGCGGCCCCGACGGCGGCGTCATCAAGTTCGACATCGACCCGTTCCGCAAGCACTGCCTGCTCAACGGCCTCGACAACATCGGCCTGACACTCGAGAAGACGCCATCCATCACGGCCTATGAGGACCGCATGAAGTCGGAGCACCCCTGGCTCTGACGCGATGGCGGGCGCCCGGGGAAAGCTCCGGGCGCGCCGCCCGTAAGCCATCTCACCACGACGGAAAAGCGGTGCGTTCTCACGCGAGTGTTCGCACAAGAGCGCCAGCAACCGCACCGCGAACAAGGCCAGCGCGACGCGCGCTTCAAGCCCCGCGCGCTCAGTAAGCCCCATGGATCGGGCACTTCTGCGCTCCCCAGTGGAAGCGCACTCGGCACTTTGCCGCATACGCCGTCTCTCCCGGCAACAACCTCCGCACTTCAACCTGGCTCGGAAACACGCTATTTTCGGGCACTTCCGGCCACTCGGACGTCTCCCGAGCGACGCGGCGGCGACGCGAATCACTCGCGCTGTATCGCTGCGCGGGCGCTCCCGACGCCAGGGCCGGCGACGATGCGCCCCCACGCTCGAGGCTACGAAAGTGCGAAAAACCCGCTGAAATAGGCGGTTTCGTTGCATTCACGTCACGCTTTTTTCGTTTTCCGCCAAGCAAAGCTAGGAAAACGCTTTTTGGAACATTGGAATTAACATATCCAATCTTCACACCACCGGAAGCGGCGCGCTTTTCGGAACAAAAAACACTCGAACCGAGAGATGGGAGTTTTCAAATGGCAGCAAAGACCAAAGCAGCAGCGAAGAAAGCCCCGGCGAAAGCCGTGAAGAAGCCGGCGAAGGTGGCAAAGAAGGCCGCCAAGCCGCAGGCCACCATTACCCTGCGCCAGCTCAGCGACGCGATCGCCGAGACGCACGAGTTGCCGAAGAAGCAGGCCAACGCCATGCTCAGCGAGATGGTGGGCATGATTGCCACGCATCTGAAGAAGGGCGCCCGCATCCGCATCGGCGGCCTCGGCATTCTGCAGGTCCGCAATCGCCCGGCGCGCATGGGCCGCAATCCGGCGACCGGCGAGCAGATCAAGATCAAGGCCAGCAAGAAGATCGCCTTCCGCGCCGCCAAGGAGCTGAAGGAAGCCGTTTGATCCGCTTTCGATCGCGTTTCCGGACCGCCCATCCGGACCGCGGCGAAGCGATCGAATAATAGAACGTGAAAGGCCCGGCGAGAAATCGCCGGGCCTTTTCATTTGTGCCACCCGGCCGTTTCAGGACCTTTTGCAGCTCGGACCGAATTGTTGTTCGGCAGGTTCGACAGGAGCCATTCACTCGGCGCCGTTCACTTGGAGACGTTCACTTGGAGTCTGGCGCCAGCCTCACCGCGATGACCGTGACGTTGTCCTGGTGCGGCTCCCGCATGTTCTCGACGGCGCGGATCAGCGCCGCGACGACCGCGTCCGGCCCATCGTCACCGTAGGCCGAGACCACCCGCGCGATTTCACCATTGTCGAGCGTATTGAGCCCGTCACTCGCTAGGATCACGTAATCGCCGGGCTCGAGCCGCAGCGGCCTGACCGAAATATCCACTAGATC
>CALMPK010000113.1 GCA_937873575.1 uncultured Hyphomicrobiaceae bacterium | reverse complement strand
GGTCGAAAGAGGCCGGGCGCCATTGGGGACCGGGGTGGGTGACGGCATGCGCGGTGGCGATCACGTTCGTGAACGTGCGGGTGCCGCCCGCCGCGTCCGAGGACCGTATGCTGTTCGCAGCGCCTGTTCCGGGCACGGCGCCAGCTCCCATTCCGCGGCCCGAGCCCGAGCCGCTGACGGCGCCACTCGGCGCCGCGCCCCTCGATTCCGACGACGATACCGGCGCGGCGGGCGACTCCCCCTACCGGCGTCCGCTGCTGCCGCCCGAGCCGCTGCGGATCGTCTCCTGGCACCTCGACGACGCCAAGACCGCCGGCGCTCTCGCCATGCTGCCGGAACCGGACCGGGCTTGGCGGCATACGTTCGGCGCGGAGCGATATACCCCGCCGACGTCCACCTTCGACCCCGCCACATTCACGGCCGATGTCGTATTGACCCGGGGCTTGCGGCGGGCGGCGGCCGCGCCCCTGCTGTCCCCGGCACGGCCCTGGCGCCTGATCGTCTCGCGCCAGGCCCTGTCGCCAGTCCTGAAACGCACCTCCGAGGCCGGTGAGGCCGGCCCGCCGCGCCCAGCGCCGACGACGGCGGTTGCGATCCGTATGCAGCGCCGGCTGCGGATCACCGGACGGGAGCATATCGCCGAGGTCGTGGTTCCCCGCAGCGAAGCGACTGGCCCGTCGGAGACGGCTGCCGCGCTTGCCGTTCGCCTGCTCGCGGACGGACGCCCCGTGTGGGTTGTTTCCGCCGATCTGCCGGAGACCTGCTCCGCCACCTCTCACACGGGTGCCGGAGACGCTCCCTGCCCGTCACTCGACGCCCTCGCACGTTGGCGGGACGAGCGAGCCGCGGGGCTCGCCGTGGCGCTCGGAGGACGCAACGTCCGCGGTGGCCGCACCGACTCGAGCAGCGCATGCGGCCCGCAGGCCATCGTCAGCTCGGATCAGAGGACAGACATCGAGGCCCGTGACGAGCCGGGCCTCGGCTGCATGGCCCGTCTCGACTGGCCATGACCTCGCAGGCGCGGCGGTGACGAAGCTTGCTCAAGGGTAGAGCCGTTGCTTCGTCCAGGCCGCATGCTCGTCGGCACGGCGGAACACGAGGCGGTCGTGCAGGCGGAAGGGACGATCCTGCCAGACCTCGATTTCGAGCGGCACGACGCGAAAGCCTGCCCAGCGCGGCGGTCGCGGAATTTCGCCCACGGGATGGCGCGCCGCCACCATCGCCACTCTCTTCTCCAACGCGAAGCGGCTTTCGAGCGGGCGCGACTGGTCGGACGCCCAGGCGCCGATGCGGCTCCCACGCGGGCGCGACTGATAGTAGGCATCGGCCTCTGCATCAGACACGCGCGTGACCCTCCCGCGCACACGCACCTGCCGCCGCAGCGACTTCCAGTGGAACAGCAGCGCCGCCTGCATGTTGGCGCCAAGCTCGCGGCCCTTGGCACTCTCGAGGTTCGTGTAGAACACGAACCCGCGGAGATCGGCATCCGCCGGGTCGAGCCCCTTGAGCAGCACCATCCGCACGTTCGGCAGGCCGTTGGCGTCGGCCGTCGCCAGCGCGAGGGCGTTGGGATCGTTGATCTCGCTTTTCTCCGCTTCGCCGAGCCACGTGGCGAACAGCGCGAACGGCTGGCCCGCCGTCGTGAAATCCGGCTCGGTGGAAGCCGCCGCCGTCGTGCTCTCAAGATCCGTCACGTCGAATTCCTCTGCATGGTCTGGCGGCCCGCCCTTGGTCTTAGCCGGGCCTCTCCCGGCACGGGCCCGCTCTCGCCGGGGGACACTCCTTCAGTACCTCTTAACCCTGTTCGTCCATTCTGGGTGCAGTCGGGCTCGCCCGGCCCGGTTCGTGTCCCTTAGTACGAGTGGTGCGTCATGCGTGAAAGTCATCCGTTGTTCGCGTTCACAGCGACTGTCATGGTCGCGTTCTTTTTGATCGCCGCAATTCTCATCGTCCCTGATTTTGCTATCGCCGCCGAGCAGCCCCCGCTCCCCGCCCCCGGAGCCCGCAACCCTGCGCCGCCCGCCGCAGCCAGGGACGAGGACCAGGCCACGAGCTGCACGTGCCCCGACGCGATGGACCGGAGCAAGGTCTGGCCGCGGCCGAAATTCGCCGAAATGCGCCGCCCGCTCGATGCGCGCGACGAGATCGCCGCCCTGGAAAGCGTCCAACTCGCCCTTGCCGAGGTCGGCGACGGGTCGAACTATGTCTGGCATCGTTACGACGGCCGCCTCTCCGGCGTGGTGACGCCGACCGCCTCCTTTCGCGATAGCGATGGTAACGTCTGCCGGCATCTCATCGTGATACTCTCCGCTGGCACCCGTTCTAAGCGGACCGAAGGCGTTGCCTGCCGGCTCGGCATCGGCCGCTGGCAGTTGCAGGGCTGACCGGGGCAATACGGCGGCCGGCCGTGGCCGGCGGTTCGGTTCCTCTCCGGGCTCGGAATTCCGCCGATAGTCTAACGACAACACGCCACCCCAGGCCCATCTGGACCCGGGGTGGCTTTTGTGTAGGATGCCGGCCGAAGTCAGACAGATATTGAACAAGGGTCGACAGCCAATGACTGCAGCCGAGGGCGGAGCCCAGGTCGCAACGGGCACGTTGATGGCGGGCAAGCGTGGCCTCGTCATGGGCGTGGCCAACAACAGATCGATCGCCTGGGGCATCGCCAAGGCGTGTGTCCAGCAGGGCGCCGAGATCGCACTCACCTATCAGGGCGACGCGCTGAAGAAGCGGGTCGAACCGCTTGCCGCCGATCTCGGCTCCAAGCTGGTGCTGCCGTGCGACGTCACCAACGCCCAATCGATGGACGAGGTGTTCAACCGTCTCGAGGCGGAATGGGGCCGGCTGGACTTCCTGGTCCACGCCATCGCCTTCTCCGACAAGAACGAGCTCGACGGCCGTTACGTCGACACGAGCGAAGCCAACTTCACGCAGACCATGCTGGTCTCGTGCTACTCGCTGACCGCGCTCGCCAAGCGCGCCGAGCGGCTGATGACCGACGGCGGCTCGCTGATCACGCTCACCTACTACGGCGCCGAGAAGGTCATGCCGCATTACAACGTCATGGGCGTCGCCAAGGCGGCTCTCGAGGCGAGCGTGCGCTATCTCGCGGCCGACCTCGGCAAGGGCGGCATCCGCGTCAACGCCATCTCGGCGGGGCCGATCAAGACGCTTGCGGCTTCGGGTATCTCGGACTTCCGCTACATCCTGCGCTGGAACGAGTACAACTCGCCGCTGCGCCGCACGGTCACCATCGAGGATGTCGGCGGCGCCGGCGTCTACCTGCTGTCGGATCTCTCGCGCGGCGTCACCGGCGAGGTGCACCACGTCGACTCCGGCTATCACGTGCAGGGCATGAAGAACGAGGACGCGCCCGACATCACGGTCGTCAAGGGCGACGCGGGGTGAGGCAACGTCTGCCGGCCGGCGTTACGATCTATTTCGTCCGTCACGGCGAGACAGATTGGAACGCCACCCGCCGCTACCAGGGGCAAGCCGACATCCCGCTCAACGACAAGGGCCGCGAGCAGGCCGCGCGCAACGGACGAGCGCTGCGCGCTTTGCTACCGGCGGTGGCCGGTTTCGACTTCGTCGCAAGCCCGCTCGGTCGCACCATCGAGACCATGCGCATCTTGCGCGGCGCTCTCGGCATGGCCGCTGACGGGTTCGCCATCGACGAGCGCCTGATCGAGCTAAATTACGGCCATTGGCAGGGCCAGCTTCTTGCCGATCTGCCGAACCTCGACCCGGCCGGCGTTGCGGGCCGCGCCGCCGATCCGTTCAACTGGCGGCCACGCGGCGGCGAGAACTACGCTGACCTCGCCGGGCGGCTCTCCCACTGGCTTTCGACGGTCGATCGCGATTGCGTGGTGGTTTCGCACGGTGGCGTCAGCCGGGCCCTGCGCTGGCTGCTGGTCGGCGTCGATGAGGCGGAGATCCAAGCCCTGCCCGTGCCGCAGGACCGCGTGCTGGTGATAAGCGGCGGAACGGCAGACTGGCTCTGACCGCGCGAAGCTTCACTTCGGCGGAGCGGGTCGCTCGGCCGGTCGCGGCGCCGGCACCCGAATCGGGCCCTTCAGCGCCATGCGGCCTTCATCGAAATCGATGTGACGGCTGCTCTTGCCCGACGGCGCACCACTGACCGTCCGCGGCGGCGTCATGGCGGCGACAGGCGCCGGCACGTCGGCGGCCTCGGTCTTTGCGACGGCGACGGCGTCGCCGGCCAGGTACATCAAGGCAAGAGCGGAGTCGCGGCGGCCAGGGGCCGGCGCTTGATCCGGCGCGCGGTTCGGCTCCTCGACGTCACCGGCAAGCAGGATCGCTTCGGGCAGCGGCGGGGTTTTCGGCATAACCCGGCGAACCGGGGCGAACACCGCACGGCCGGGCACTTGCGCCACCGTGGGTTGTGGCGCTGGAGCGGGCGATGATTGCGGTGTGGCGAGCTTCGGCTCCGTAGCCGGACGAGGCGTGTCTGCGTGATGCCACCGCTCGACGAAGAACACGGCGAGCAATGCGAGGGTGAGGAATAACGCGAGGCGGAAAGCGCTGGTTCTCACGATCGATCCCTGTCGAGGCCGCAGTCAAACACGCCCCCCGACATGCCGGGCAGGTTGTCGCCGATGAAAATGGCGGGGCTGAGACGGGGCGGCAATGACGGATACGGATCATGCTTACCGCGCCAGGGGCGATCGAGGATGCGGTCGGTTGAGAAGGACGGGCCGGGCACTTCCTTCGGACGCGTGAATCGCACCTTGAGATCTTGTTTTGGCGCACTGTTGACGACCTCGAGGAAGCGCGAACGCAATTCAATCGAAGTCGATAGCGCTCTAGGCGGCACGGCACGCCTTATCGCAGGGCCCAAAGGCCGGTTGCGGTCCAATCTCTGGAGAGTTTGCGGGAGCGCCTATGGGGGCCGATGCGCACGCATCTGGCACCCGGATAAAAGGGGAGCCGGGGTAGCGGCACCCGGCTCCCTCTCACACATCATGAGAAAGCTCGAGACCGGTTGCTCAGACCGTTCGAGAGCATCCTTAAAGCGAACGGACGCCGACGCAACAGGGAACCGGCCCCATGACGCTGCCGCTGCGCCGTGGCCCTCCCGACTTGAGGCGGGCTAGGCCGGTGACGACGCAACGGGTTCGAGCCGCGAGGTGGCGTGCCGATCAAAACACGGGATTTCTCGCGGACGAATCGCAGCAGGGCTATGGACTGATAATCCGGTGAGGCGCGCGTGTCACCCACCGCGCTGAACAATCGCACCTTGCGGTCATGTTGATCCCCCCCTAAGAGTGATTTCCACCACACTCCGAGGCGCCGAAGCTTGCTTTCTTGCGGCAATACCTGCCCGCAAGCTGGCTGTACGCGCAACCTGCCTGCGCAATACATCGCCGAGACTTGCATGTCGCACAACAGCTTCGGGCATCTCTTCCGGATCACCACCTGGGGCGAAAGCCATGGACCAGCGCTCGGCGTCGTCGTCGACGGTTGCCCACCCGGCATCCCAATCGAGGCGGCGGAGATTCAGGCCGATCTCGATCGCAGAAAGCCCGGCGGTTCCCGCTTCGTCACGCAACGCCGCGAGTCCGATACGGTCGAGATTCTCTCCGGCGTCTTTCCGGATAGCGCCGGCAGACAGGTCACCACCGGCACGCCGATCTCGCTCGTCATCCGCAACGAGGACCAGCGCTCGAAGGACTACGGCGACATCAAAGAGAAGTTCCGGCCGGGCCACGCCGACTTCACCTACATCGCCAAATACGGCATTCGCGACTATCGCGGCGGCGGTCGCTCCTCGGCCCGCGAGACGGCCGCGCGCGTCGCCGCCGGCGCCGTCGCCCGCAAAGTGCTCTCCCACCTGCTCGGGAACGTGACCATCCGTGGCGCGCTGGTACAGATGGGGCCGCATCGCGTCGACCGCACGCGGTGGGACTGGCAGGCCGTTTCCGGCAACCCGTTCTTCTGCCCCGATCCAGTCGTCGCTGCCGCCTGGGAGGACTACCTCGACGCCATTCGCAAGGCCGGCTCCTCGATCGGCGCCGTCGTCGAGGTCGTCGCCGAAGGCATCCCCGCGGGCCTCGGTGCGCCGATCTATGGAAAGCTCGATTCCGAGCTCGCCGCGGCGATGATGACGATCAACGCCGTGAAGGGCGTCGAGATCGGTGCCGGCATGACGTCCGCCGAGCTGTCCGGCGAGGAGAACGCCGATGAGATCCGCATCGGCAACGATGGCCGCCCACTGTTCCTCTCCAATAATGCCGGCGGCATCCTCGGCGGAATCTCTTCGGGACAGCCGATCGTCTGCCGCTTCGCGGTGAAGCCGACATCCTCGATCCTGACGCCGCGCCGGACCATCGACGCCGCCGGTAACGAGACCGACGTCTCGACCAAGGGGCGGCACGATCCCTGTGTCGGCATCCGCGCGGTCCCGGTGGGTGAAGCCATGATGGCGATCGTGCTGGCGGACCAGCTCTTGCGCCATCGAGGTCAGGTGGGGCATTGCCGCGCCGGCACGCCCGACGCGTCCGAAAGCGGCGCCAAGTCGTGACCGCCGGAGGACCGCGCCGCCGGTTTCTCATCATCCGCAATCGCCATGCCGGGCTTGCCAACAGGCGGCTGGTTCGCGCCGTCGCAACGGAGCTTGCCGCACGCGGCGGAGCGGCTCGGCTGATCGAGACGGAGCGCGCCGGCGAGCTCGACGATGCGTTGGCGGGCGCCGCCGATTTCGATGCGATTTGCGCTGCCGGAGGCGACGGCACATTGCGCGCGCTGGCCAAGGCCATCACCGGCACGGCAGCAGCGGCACGCCCGCTGGCTCTGATCCCATCGGGCACCGGCAACGTGATGGCCTGCGAGCTCGACATCCCGCGGGATGCGCCCGGTATCGCCGATATGTTGCTGCACGGCCCCGTTCGGCCCATAGCCGGCGGCCGTGCGAACGGCGAGCTGTTCCTTTCGATGTGCGGTGCGGGCTTTGACGGCGAGGTCGTCGCCCATCTCGCGTCCCGCCTCAAGGAGCGGATCGGCCGGGCCGCCTACACGGCTCCGGTCCTGCACGCGCTGAAGGCACGGCCGATACCGTTCACGGCGACGATCGACGGCGTACTGAAGCGGGCGACCTGGCTCGTCGTCAGCAACGTGCGCCACTACGGCGGCCGCTTCATCATCGCACCCGGCGCCGACGTCTCGACGCCCGGCCTGCACGCGGCGGTGATGACCGCAACGACGAGAACCGGCCGTATCGCCGAGCTACTCGCTATCGCCGCCCGGGACCCCGCGCGCTGCCGCACGGTCGAGATCGTGCCTTGCCGCACCGTGGTGATCGAGCCTCCGATTGCGCTACCGCTCGAGATCGACGGCGATGTCCTCGGCCGCGGCCCGCTCAGCATCGAGACGGTCGACCGCGCCATCGACATGATCGTTCCGCGGGCTCGCGGTTCACACTCGCGATAACGAGGTCGAGTGCTTTCACCTCAACCGATCGCGTGAACCCATCGCGCACCCAGACACCGCTGCAATTCAAGCGGGGCCCGGAAATGAAAAAGCCGGAGCTTGGGGCTCCGGCTTTTCGATCCGATTGGGGGACGGACCAAGTGTGGAGATCGGGTCCACACCGATAGTGATTTCGTGCCACTAGGCGAGGGCAGCCGAGCTGCCCCCGTCTCGCCCTTCATCAGGGCAGCGTGACCTTCGCGGTGAAGACGAAGCGCTCGTCAGCAAGGCCGTTGTTCGACAGGTCCGTGTCCCAGTACCGGAAATCGAAGGTGAACTTGTCGACAGCGAGCGCCAGGCCGGCGTTCCAGTAGGTGTAGTCAGCCTGAAGGCTGCCCGAATCGAGCGACTGTACGGTACCAACCAAGCCGTTGATGGTCGGGGTGACCGGACCAATCGCAGCGAAGGTGTACCCAATCGTGCCTTCAGCCGTCAGCACGTCGCCGGTCTCGCCGGTGTACTCGGGCGACCAGAACAACGTCGCACCGAGCGAGAAGTTGTTCCAAGTGCCACTCACGCCGCCCTTGAGCTCGACGTAGTCGAGTTCGGCGCCGGGAGCGTCATTCGCGCTCGGATAGGCGTAGTAGATGACGCCGAGATCGAAGGTCAGCGGACCCCAGGTCGGCTTGATGCCGGCGTAGAGATCGACTTCGATGGATGCGTCGCCAGAGCCGGGACCACCCTTGCCCTTCACGAAATCGACGCCGGAAGCCCAGACGCCTGCGTAGAACATGCCGCAGGTAGCGTCAGCACCGCCCTGCACAGTCGGATCCTCTTGCGTCTGCGAGATACCGCGGAACACGTAGTCCGTGGTGCCACCGACGTTGAACGAGAACGAGCAACGACGCGGCTCCTCGGCCGGAGCGTCCTTGATGGAACCGCCGTCACGGCGGCCGAACAGATCGCCTGCGGAGGCCGGAGCAACAGCCGCGAAGAGCGCCGAGGCGGCGACCGCAGCCGTGCAGATGAGAGAGAACTTCTTAGTTGCCATGACTATCTAAACCCCCAGTTTCATGCCGCGCCACCCCCACACGAGGTCACGGCTCACCGCAGTGCTGAGATCGGAATCAGCCGCTTGCTGTTGCTAGAAAACGGGAAACACACGCTGCGGACAAGTGGATTCGACCGTGCAACAAGGGCTTGACACCGCGCTGTAGCGCATCAGCAACGAATCCTTACTATTGGGCAAACGACCGGTCGCGGCTGCCTAAATAACAGGCCGTCACAAACGGCGCTTTGGTCGCAAGCCTAGCAAAATGCCCGGTTTTTGGGCTGGAATTTGGGAGGCAGTCTGAGTGGTTACAACCTGTCGCAGGCCCCTCCAACGGCACGGGCGCCACACCGGTGTGTTGCCGGTGCCTCCAGCATGCTGGCGACCTCGCCCAGGGCCTTGTCGATCGCTGGAGGCCGGGGCCGGCGTGTGCTAACCGCGATTATCCACAACTTGATTCGCCCGCCGTTCGCAGGGCTCCGCCGCCTTCGACCGAACCCGAGAGCTGACGCATCATGACCCGGGTGCCGAGACCGCCGAGCGCGGAGACCAACGACGGCAGGGGAGCTTCGTCGTCCGCGCCGCCGAAACAGCGCACCGCCCTGATCACTGGGGCCGCCCGCCGCATCGGGCGCGCCATCGCCCTCGACATGGCGAGCCGCGGCTGGCAGATCGCCGTTCACTACCGCAATTCTGCCGATGAAGCCGAGGCGTTGGCGCGTGAAATTCGCAACCTCGGCGTGAAGGCCGCAACGCTCAAGGCCGACCTCTCGGTCGCCGACGACGTCGATGCCCTGGTGCCGGCTTGCGTTTCGCTGCTCGGCCCACCGTGCTGCCTCGTCAACAACGCCTCCGAGTTCCAGCTCGATACCCTACAGACACTGACGCGCGAGACGTGGCACCTCCACCTCGACACGAACCTCAAGACCCCGGTGTTCCTCGCGCAGGCGCTCGCGGCTCACCTTCCCCACGGGTGCGAAGGCAACATCATCAACGTTATCGACCAGCGCGTTTGGAACCTGAAGCCGGACTTCTTCTCCTACACAATTTCCAAGGCCGGCCTCTGGACAGCGACCCGAATGCTCGCCCAGGCTCTCGCTCCGCGCATTCGCGTCAACGCCATCGGCCCCGGTCCGGTGCTCAAGAGCATCCACCAGACGGACGACGACTTCGCCGCCGAGCAGGCCTCGACGCTGATGCAGCGCGGTGCGAGTACCGCCGAGATCGCCCAGGCCGTTCGGTTCATCCTCGAAGCCCCCGCAATGACCGGGCAGATGATCGTGCTCGACGGTGGCCAGCATCTGACGTGATTTCGCTCACGGCCCGTCAGGGCCTCCGCGGGGGCGGCGCAATGCGCCGGGCCGCTTGCGGCCTGCCCTTCGGGAGAGGTGATCGCGCTCACGGCATTTCGCTCACGGCCCGTCAGGGCCTCCGCGGGGGCGGCGCAATGCGCCGGGCCGCTTGCGGCCTGCCCTTCGGGAGAGGTGATCGCGCTCACGGCATTTCGCTCACGGCCCGTCAGGGCCTCCGCGGGGGCGGCGAAATGCGCCGGGCCGCTTGCGGCCTGTGCTTCGCGAGGTGTCACCTCGCTCACGGTCTACGTCAGCACCGACCGCACAATAGTCCCGCAATTGACCCGTGATTGCCACAATTGACGGACCACACACCCCACTCGTGCCGCAAACACATGGACCAATGGCACCTCGGCACGGGGGTGCCATTCGAGTACGAGTTTACCCGCCGTTAACGCTAACTGTGCAACGATCGTAACCGTTTGTTAGGGCTGTTTCCGGCCTCGACGGTTGATGGGTGATATCATGACGTTTCGCGTGCACTTTCTCGTCGTCGGCGCCGTTCTCGCGGCCGGGGCCACCAGCGCCGCGGCGGCCGAGCTTCCTGCGTTGAAGGCCTCGTCCGCCAACAAGGTCCCGGCCTGCACAACACCCGGGCGGTTGATGGAATTCGTCGCCTCCCGCAATGGTTCCCTCGCCGACAAATTCAACGGCGTGGCCACCGAGTACATGCGCCACGGCGAGGCGCTCGGGCTGCGATGGGACTACGCCTTCTTCCAGATGCTGGTCGAGACGGCCAATCTGAAGTTCCCCGGCGACGTCAACGCCAAGCAGAACAATTTCGCGGGCCTCGGCGCCACCGGCGGGGGTGAACCGGGAGAGAGCTTCGAGAACGTCTCGCTCGGCGTGAAAGCGCACCTCCAGCACGTCCTGATGTATTCGGGCGAGACCGTCACCGATCCAGTCGCGGAGCGCACCCGCAAGGTTCAGGAATGGGGCGTTCTCACCAAATGGCAGAAGAGCATCTCCGGCCCGATGACCTTCACGCAACTCACGCGCAAATGGTCGCCGGGCGACCGCGGCTACTCGCGTGACATCGCCTCGGTCGGCGACACGTTCTACGACAAGTTCTGCAACATCAAGGACCCGCGCCCCGAACTCGTCGCGGAAGCGCGCGGCACCGGAGTGAGTGTCGACAAGGCGGGCACGATAGCAGCGACGGAAACGGGTAAGCAGGCCATTGCCGAAGCCCGCAAGACCGGGCCGGCCGAGATCAACGGACTTGGCGCCGGCGTGCTCGCGCAGACGCAACCGCAGGCGGCCCCCGCGAAATCGAGCGCACCACCTGCCGCTTTCACGGTGCTCAACAGTGCCGGCACGCCGCCGACAGAGAGCGGCGCGGGTGAGGCCCAGAAGGCTGTCGCGAAGGTCGAGGCCAAGCCCGACACCGAGACGGGCAAGAGCGAACCCGCCAAAGCCGAGTTCAAGCTCGCCTCGGCCGCAAGCTCCGCCGCCGCTGGCGTCAAGGCTCCCGCCGAAACCGCGAAGGCGGCGGCAAAGAGTGCATGCCGCGTCTGGCAGGCGAGCTACGGGGGCGCCAAGGCCGTCATCATCAAAGCTGTCGCCGACGGGCTCGTGAACTACACGGTTCTCGATGTGAACGAGGGCCGCGAGCAGCGGGAAGTTGCCGCCTACATCGCCGCTTATGCCAAGGACGGCGTCACTGTCGGCGAGTTCCCGACGCAGGGCAAAGCGCTGACCAAGGCGTTCGAAATCTGCCCGGAAGGTTGATACCAGCGCGTGCGGTGACAGGGAGCCGCACGCCGAAATCTACCGAGCGCCCGAGCTTCGGGGGAAGCCGGCAACGCGAAGAAAGGCCCTTCATTTTAGGGACTCGCGATGGCACTTCCCCGTTTCCTGACCCGAATATTGGCCCGTCCTCGTGGCGCTATAGCGCCGCTTGATCGCGATGCGCCGCGCCATGCCGTGACGTCGGTTCGCGCGCGAACATTCGCCAAGACCTGGCAACAGAACGAGCGTCGCGCGGCAGCCACCGTAATGGTGCTCGTCGCATCGACGATCCCGGCGCTCGCGGCACCACCCGAGATCCGCCTGCATCGCGCCAATCGCGTGCCCGCATGTGCGACGCCCGAGCGATTGATGAGCTTTCTCGTCGCGCGCAATCCAAGCCTCGAAGCGCGCCATCGCGACATCGCAAAGTGGTATCGACATCACGGCGAACGGCTGCGCGTCCGCTGGGACTATGCCTTCTTCCAGATGCTCATCGAGACGAACTATCTGACCTTCCGCCGACCGGACGGACGTCCCGGCGACGTTGGCCCGCGCCAGAACAACTTCGCCGGCATCGGCGCGACCGGCGGCGGCGTACCGGGCGACCGTTTCCCTGATGTCGGCACCGGCGTGTTGGCGCAACTTCAGCATCTCGTCGTCTATTCTGGCGAGCCGGTGGTCGATCCGGTCGCCCCTCGAACTGCATTGAAGCAGGGCGATATCATCGCCGTCTCGCGCCAGCTTTCACGCCCCGTGCGTTTCTCCGACCT
>CALMPK010000112.1 GCA_937873575.1 uncultured Hyphomicrobiaceae bacterium | reverse complement strand
CCAGACGCTGGATCTGCTGCCAGGGTGCATAGTCCCAGCCCAGCGCCGGGCAGCTCTGCGCCGTCCGCAGCAGCAGATCGCGAACCTGTGCGGGATCGGCCGAGTAGGACACGCCGACGTCGATCATGATGCGGCCGATCGTGTTGCGATGGGTCCGGTTGCGCACCGTGCCTGAAATGAGCTGCGAGTTCGGAACGATGACGCTCGAGCGATCGAAGGTTTCGATTTCGGTCGAACGCACCGAGATGCGCCGCACGTGTCCCTCGAATTCGCCGACGTGAATCCAGTCCCCCACCTTGATCGGCCGCTCGACCAGCAGGATGAGGCCCGAGACGAAGTTGTTGACGATCGACTGCAGACCGAAACCGATGCCGACCGACAGAGCGCCGGCGACGATCGCGAGGTTCGTAATGTCGAGGCCGCCGTAGGAAATGGCCGAGAGGGTGGCGATGCCGAAGCCGGCGTAACCGACGCCGGTGTGAATGGAGTTGGCGAGTCCCGCGTCGATGTGCGCCGGCCGCAGCACCGTGCTCTGCATCCAGCGTTGCAGGATGCGCGTGGCGAAGATGACGCCGGCGAACAGGACGATGGCCAGAAGGATGCGGGCCAGCGAGATCTGGAAGCCGCCGAGCTGGAACCCGAAGATCGCGCTGTTGAGCCAGCCGAGCACCTCGGGAGACGAGAAGCCCCACGAGAACAGCAGCAGCGGAGCGGCGATCAGCGCCACCGCGATGTTGAGCACGACGAAGACGAATCCGTCGACCATGCTGCGCTGTGTGTCGTCGAGCTTGAAGCGCTCGCCGAGAAGGCGCGTCGAGAGGCTGTCCTCGTCGAGGCCCGCCTGGCCCGAGATGGCGCGAACGGCGAGGTGGAGCAGCATGATGACGACGATCACCGTGCCCGACAGAACGACCTGCGCCGAGATATAGCGGCCGAGCGCGACGTAGCCGGCGAGCGAGACACCGGCGATGACGAGCGCGAGCGTCATCAGCGGCAGCTTGAGCCACCACGGATACCAGAACGAAACCTGCGGCTGGTCAGCGGCCGTGGTGCGCGGCTCGAGCCGGGTACGCGCCAGCATCACGAGCAGGCCCGCGAAAGCGATCGAGAACACGAATGCCTGCGCCACGTTCACCTGGAACGGAAGATAGAGCGCGTTGATGAAGCGGCTGAGCACGAGGTCGACGGCATAGACGGCGGCGACCGCGCCGGTGATCTGGTGCAGGCGGCGGGCGGCGGCGTCGGAGAGATTGAACAAACGCCAGTGCGGTCGCGACGGCTGAAGGATCGCGCGCGAGAGCGCGGTCACAGCCACGAAGATGAGGACCGAAGTCAGCAGTGTCTCGGCCAGCGCCTCGACCTGGAGATAGAGCAGGCCGATGTTGTCGAGGCCGAGATAAAGCAGGATCGCTGCGGCGGCCGCGGGGAAAGCGTAGGCGGCCGCGGTCCACCCGGCGGTGACGGCGCGGGCAAAGAACGACGGCGGCTTATCGCTCGCCGCGGAAAGCGTGCGGCGCACGAGCTTGCGCCGCAAGGTTCTCACGGTGAAGTACGTGGCGGCGACGAACGCGATCAGCAGGCCGAGCTTGAGCGCGTGGTTCTCTGCGGCGCGCCACCAGTTGCGTGCGATGGTCGTGGCGTTGCGGGCGGCGCTGGGCATCTCCGCGGCGACAGTGCGCCACAGGCTGAGCTTCAACGGTGAGTTCTGCGTCCGCCGCAAGAGCTGCGTGGTGAAGATCGACTGGCGCAAGCCCTGCACACGCTGAGCGAGCTGGCGGGCGCGCTCGCTCGCGAGTTCGGCGGACTTGATAGCACCATCGAGCTCGCTGACGACCGCGTTGAGGCGCGCGCGCTCCTCCGCGATCTGCTCGGCTTCCTCGGGCTCCTCGGCCTTGGGCGCGGGACCGAGCTTTTCGACCTGGGAACGGAAATCGGCAAGGCGCGGCTCGATGTCCTCGATCGCCCGGCGCGCGTCGCCGGGAAGACGGTCGATTTCGACGCGGACCTTGGAGAGATCCTCCTCGCGGTCGCTGACTCGCTCTACCGCTTTTTCGAGATCGTCGAGCAGGGCCGACAAGCGGCGGACGGGCTGAAGCAGAGGTTCGAGGTTGGCTGCGGGCGGTGGCGGCTTCGGCGCGGGTGGCGGCTCGGCCGTTGCCCCACTGGCGGGTGCCTCGCTGGCGGGTGCCACGTTGGCCGGGGGCTGGGCGGCGGCCGGCGGTGTGACAGCAGGCTGGGCGGCGGGCGTTTGGGATGGCGGCTTGGCTGACGGGGCAGCAGGCGGCGGTGCCGCCGCAGCAGGCGCGGCCGGTGCAGGTTTGGCAGCTCCGCCGGGCGCCGCCGGCTTCGCGCCCGCGGCTTGTGCAACGACGAAGGCGGTCTCGGCTGCGGCTGCGTGCGGCCGCGGCGACAGCAGGGCCGCGAAAGCGACGAGCAGGAGTATTTGCAACTGACGCGACAGGGTGACGAGTCTCCGGGAATTGGGGGCTGCTCGGGCGCGGCCAGACGGTCTCGACGGCGACGGCAAAGGGCGCAGCGGCGAGGCCTCTTCGGCCGAAACAGCGATCATATTGTGGCGAAGGATGCTGCGGCGGTCATTCTTGCGCCGTGCCGAGTGTCCTCGGCGCACGGCTGAAAACGGGGTGCGGCGCCTCGACCACTTCGGCCGCGGGGCGCGTCCGTTTGGGCTGGATGCCGGTCTCGATCACCACATCCACCGGCCCGCCGGTCATGATGAGGTGCTCGACATCGTCGCGACGGATCAGCACCAGACGGCGGCGCCCGTCGACGTTCGACTGCTCGACGACGTCCAGCCGGCGTTCGGCGCGATTCCCGAACAAGCCGTTGCCACCACCGGCGCCCCCGAACAGGCTCGGCCCGTAGAAATAGGCGGCCGCAGCGGCGCCACCGATGGCAGCGACGAGAAGCAGGTAGAACAGGATATCCAGCATGCTCAACCCCCGCAGCGTTTCCGCACAGATCTGACCCCGATAGACACCCCCGTTGAACGGGGATGGCGAACTGGTACTACCCGCAAGACCCAAGCGCCACTCCGGCAGGCGCGGGAACGGAAAAGCCCTGGGGACGAATTACCCTCGGGACGTGAGCGACAAACGCACGTTTGGGCCTTCGGCCGGCCTTGCACCGCGCACTGCTCGCCACCGGCGTGGCCCGGTCGCGCCGGTTTCAACGCTTGGCCACTTCCGCCCGCACTCGGGCCGCCCCGCCGTCGCTGGTTCCGAAATCAGCGGAGAGCCCTGAACAGGGGCAGCAGTCCCAACCTATAGCGCGGAATTCATGGCATTTTAACCCTAATGATCGAAGTGTTGATGGTGTCACGGCCCTGTCGAGCCGTGTCTGGAGCGTGCTGGCCAAGTTCGGCTTGTAACGCGGCGGTCGGACAGAATTTCGGGCGGAAATCCAGGGATTTATGTCGGCCTGTGGGGGTGTTCGAGGTTGCCCCGCCAGACGCGCGCGACGGCACGTGCTCCGGAACCGCCGTAGCGGTTCCGCCGCATCCGCGTTCCATCACGAGTTGGTTGTTCATGCTTCAGTCTTCGAAGGCGCCCCTCCCGGCGATACAGCGCCCCACCGGCGACATGAGCGAGGGCAGGGCCCAGGCCGAACGGATAGCCGCCGATGACCCGCTCGCGGCGCTTCGCGGCGGTGGTGGATATACAACCATCCTCGTCGTGCTTGGTGCTGCGGGCGCCGTAGTCCTTTCGCTGATCGCCTCGACTTCCGCGACGCCGCTACTCATCTCGCTGCTGGCGACGATGGCGATGCTCGGCGTGTTCTTCCTGTTCGGGATCGCCGCAGGCCACATCCGTATTGGCGAGCGCCTTCCCGAGGGCGACCTGCTCAAGGCCATCGCAGACGCGGAGGCGGGCGGCCTGATGATCGTTGCGTCGCGCGGCGGTCCGCCGCTCTACGCGAACCGCGCGATCGCCGCTCTGCTCGGCCGATCCAATACCGGCGCTCTCGGCACGTTCGAGGATGCCTTCAACGGTGTCGCCGAGGCCGCCCCAGCGCCCTATCGGCTGAGCCGTGCCGCCGCCGCCGGAGAGCCGCACGCCGAGGTGCTGGCACGGCCGGGG
>CALMPK010000111.1 GCA_937873575.1 uncultured Hyphomicrobiaceae bacterium | reverse complement strand
GCCTCGAGCTGGGCAGTCGTGGCGGCCGCAGGGTCGCGCTCGTGTTCGACGCGCTCCGTGATGTCGGAGATGATCGACAGGACCGCCGTGCCCTCGCCGAAATCGTGCTCGTGAACCGCCCGTGCGCGGCGCTCGACCCAGATCCAGCGGCCGTCCCGGTGGCGCAGGCGATAGCGCAGCGATGGCGTAACGATGCCCTTGCGGTTGCGCGCCGACTCCTCGAACAGGGTCTGGCGGTCGGCCGGATGGGCCATCGTGCCGAGCGGCATCTTGGCCAGGTCGTCGGGCGTGTAGCCGACGAGATTGGCCGCGGACGGCGACAGATAGGCCGTGCTGCCGTCGGGACGGAAGAGCGAGACGACGTCGCCGATGTGATCGGTGACGAGCTGAAGCTGGCTGCGGCTCTCGTGGAGTTCGCGCCGGGCGGCTTCCAGCTGCTCGATGCGCCTGACCTGTTCGCCGATGTCGCGGGCGACGGCGATGTATTCGCCGACCTCGTCGGAGCCCGGCGGCACGAGCGGCGTCAGCGAGACTTCAAGCCAGACCCAGCTGCCGTTCTCGTGCCGGTAGCGATGGCGATAGGTCTGGGTCGTCCGTGTCCGGTGGGCCTCCAGGAATGCCGCTTCGGCGACCGCCCGGTCGTCCGGATGGACCAGATGTACGACCTGACCGTCGCGCACCAGGGTCTGCTTGCCCAGGATCCTCTCATGCGAGGGCGAGACGTGGATGACCCTGCCGTCGGCCGTGAAGCGCAGGAAGATTTCCGACCCCTGGCGGGCGAAGAGATCGTAGAGCTCGTTCTGCTCCTTGAGCAGCAGCTGGGTTCTGGCCAGCGACTCCTCCGCCTCGACCGCCCGCGTGATGTCGCGGATGATCGACAGGACCGCGACGCCTTCGCCGAAATCGTGCCCGCGGATCGCGCTCGCGCGGCGCTCCAGCCACACCCAGTGCCCGCTCTTGTGGCGCACCCTGAGCCGGAACACCGGGGTCACGATCCCGGCCCGATTGCGCTCGCGCTCGGCGAGGAAGAGCGCCTTGTCGTCGGGATGGACGTAGGGGCCCAGCGCGTCGCCTCCGACCTCGCCCGGCTCGTAGCCGATGATGTGCCTCACCGAGGGCGAGATATAGGCCGGCACGCCGTCCGGCTTCACCAGCGTGACGATGTCGGCGATATTGTCGGTGACGAGCTGGAGTTGCGCGCGGCTGAGCTCAAGCTCCTGCCGCGCGGCGGCGAGCTGGGCCTCGCGGGCGGCCCGGTCGGTTATGTCGCGCGAGATGACGACGAACTCGGTGACCTCGCCGGTCGCCGGGTCGATGACCGGGTTCAGGGCGGCTTCCAGCGTGATCCACTGGCCGTCGGCGCGCTGCGCCCGATACTGGCGGATTTCGGTCCTGCGGGTCTCCAGGCAGAGGCGCCAGGCCTCCTGGACGGCCGGCAGGTCGTCGGGATGGATGCGGCCAAGCGCCGGCTGGCCGACGCGGCCGCCGGGGCCGAAACCCATCACCTGCATGGTCGACGGCGACTGGTAGAGGATCTGGCCGTCGAGCGAGACCCGCGAGATCAGGTCGAAGCTGTGCTCGGCGAGGACGCGGTACTCCTGCGAGCGCATTTCGAGCCTGGCTTGCGCCCGTTTCTCCTCTGTAACGTCGTGGATCGTCCCGATACCGTACTGGCGTCCGCCCGTATCCCCTTGAATCAAACGGAAATGGTCCCGGAACCACCGCCACCCCCCCCCCGCCACCCTCAACCGCCGATCTAAGGTTGCTGCACCCACTTCTCGTGCAATATCGACGGCGGTGCGCACGCTGGAGGCGTCGTCAGGGTGGATGATCGTCGTCAAGAAGCCCGGTTGCTCGTAGAAGCGCTGCGCTTCGTATCCCAGCACGGTCGAGACGGAAGCCGACACGAAGACAATAGACGGCTCGCCGTCTACGGCGGCCACATATGTGATCGCCGGCGACCCATTGAGAATAGCGAGGGCATCCATGCCCTGCGGCGGCGAATTCGGCATTTCTTCGTGTGCAAGCGAGGAACTGGAGCAGCAGTACAATACTATCCACAGCAGGCTTTCGGCTTGCTTAACTGGAAGACTTTCTGGTTCACCCCCCTAGGTGTAGCCAAGCCTTGCGAACTGCTCGATTGGAGCATCAATTGCTGAGAGTGCCGACTTCAATCTCTTATTAACATCTGCCGCTGCTGGTGAATCGATCAGGTTGTTCTCCTCGGCCGGATCATCCGAAAGGTTGTAGAGATGATCGCCCGAGAACTTCGTCCATGCCCAATAGGGTACTCGGTCACCTCTTTCCCAAGTTTGCTGAATAGCGGGAACGCTGGATCCAGGCATACGTGACAGACGAGCACGCGCGTCAGGCAGCGGCAATTCCTGTTCCCGCGACAGTTGATGGGTAGGCATTGTCGACCAGCGGTTGGACAGCATCGACAATGGCGCGTTGTCGCCGGCAGGCGCCTTGACGAGCTTGTGGAAGCCGTCGATGAAGTGCACCTCCCGTCCCCAAACGCCGGCGAGTACGTGGTCTCTGATGGCGGTCGCACTTCGTGTCAAGAGCGGCAGAAGTGAATGCCCATGTGTTCGTTGGCGAACATGCTGAGCGGCACCAAAGACGTCCACAACTGTGGCGAACAGATCGACGCTTGTCGTCAATGCGTCGCACACTCCTCTTTGCAGCCCCGCCCCCGATATCATTAAAGGAATGTGGGCAATCGTCTGAAACAGCGGAACGCCGGGTTTGCCCCAGATGTCCTTTTCACCAAAATAGTGCCCATGGTCAGTCGTAACGATGACTATCGTATCATCCCAGAGGCCGTTCCTGTCGATCGCATCCAGGATCTTGCCGAACCAGTGGTCGATCATCGTCAGTTTCGCACCGTATCGTGCACGGATCTGCTGGCCCTCCCGTGCTGTAATCACACCCCGACGAACGCAGCCCCTACCATAAGGCGGCCAGATCAACGGCGGACCCTTCCAGTCGGGATCATAGAGGCGCGCATAGTGATCAGGCGTATCAAACGGTTCGTGGGGATCGAACTCATCAACAAACAAGAAGAACCGGCTGTGCCGACCGGCATTGTCATCGATCCACTTCGATGCCGATGACATAGTGCGCGGCCCTGGAAAGTCTGCCTCACCGCGGAACCAGCCTCGAGACCTATCGTAGGGCATGGACCGCCGGCCCATAAGGGGCGCGCCGGTCCAGCTTGGGTCATGCGCCGTCTTCCATGGATCACCTTCGTGACCACGCTGATAGTCCCATGCCGAAAAGTCGACATGGTAGTTCTCGCCGCCCGTTTCAAAGAGATGCGGATGGTCCGTCACAAGCTGGCTCACAACGCCTTCGCGTGAAAGCGGGCCGGCAATGCCGTCTTCCCAAAGCTCTAGCGATCCCCATGCCTTCCATAGGAAATCCCATGCTCCGCACAAAATGTCGTGACGCGCAGGCATGCATGGCAGCGAGCCAACATAGTGCTTGTCGAACCTGACAGATCGCGCTGCAAAGCGGTCGAAGTTCGGAGTCGCGAACTCGCGGCCGCCATAGGCGCCAAGCATGTGACGATTCAGGCTGTCGAACAGAAGAAAGATAACATTTCGGGGCAGCTCGGAAGAGGCTCCCGTTCGATCCCCGACGTCAGCCAACGCGCGCACCGGATGCCGAAGCGATGTCAGCAAACCCAAACGCTATCTCTTGAACGGGCTTGCCTGCAATTGTGCCGGGTCGTTCCGCTACCAAGCGCCCGCCCTCGTTTTCGTAGAAGTAACGCGAAGGGTTTCCCTTAAGAGCCCAGACGACGGCAGACTTGAATCCTTCCGCCCAAAGGCGCGAAAAGGCGCCTTGGATTAGGGCATGACCGATGCCGCTTCCGAGATGGTTTGGATCCACATAGATCGTGTAGACTTCGCCGTCATAGCCGACCGCCCGATCGCGTGCGGGTCCGAAGCTGGCGAACCCAAAGACGCCAAAATAGTCGTGTTCGGCAACAAGAACGCCGTCATGGGGACCGCCGCGCGTTATTTCCCGTGTCCACAATAGGCGCTGGCGAACCTCCGATAGCCGCACGAGGTAGTTTGCCGGCAGCATGCCTGCATAGGATTCCCGCCAGGACTCGACGAAGATCCTAGCGATAGCTGCCGCGTCGTCGCGCAAAGCCGCGCGCACAAAAAAATCGTCAGCAGACATGTCAGGTTGACCCACTCTTGCTCCCACACAAAGCCTAGCGCGGGTCTTCGGCAACGGCGAGAACTTCCTTAAGATGCCGTTAAGGACATCACTTCCCAAGCAGCCATTTCGCTCAAATGTTGGGTGACCATAGAGCTCCCCAGCGCGAATTCCCTAGTCGGAGCGCCAATTTGGCTCTGATCACCTCCGACGAAGTCGGAGGTTATGCAGCGCAGCGCTCTGCGGAGAATCGGCGACGCGCACTGCAAAGTCACGGCGTCGATCCTCGTGCCGGAAGGCGTTCATGTTTATGCCGTTGCCGGCGATGCGGATCGAAATCTCTCAGTTGCCCAAGCACCTTCCGATGCCGACTTCCCCAAGCGCGGAATGCCCTCCCAATGGAAGCACCGCCGGTAGCTAGACCTACAAGCGGAACTGTGCAGTTCGCGCCGCCAGGGGTCGCACCGGCAGCAAGCGGACAACCAACAATGATCTCAGATGGCTCAGTCGCGCGATCGACAATACCGCAGACTTCGGCACTACAAGAGTAGATCTCAGCAGATCTGGGCAAGCGTTGCGGCGGACATCTGTGGCCAAACAATGGAGGAGGACACGGAACGCTTCCTGCGCTAAATGTCCAAGCCCCCAGCCACCCCGGCATAGTGGAAGAGTGATCCGACGAAGCACATTGTCGCATCCCACGCATCGATTGCGGCGCCGAGTGTTAGGGCGAAAAAGTCTCCTGGCCACTCCAGCGGCATGTCGGCCGAAACACTTGGTGTCTCATCGGTCGCAAGCATGACATGGATGAACCTAGCGTCCCCACATTGCGAAGCTGAGCCAGCCGCCATGGCCTCAGCAGAAAATACACAAGCATCCGACATGGTTGTCGCGGGCTCTGCAACCGCGACCCGGACCACCATGGCAACACTCTGCGCCTGTCCGCTTGCTGCATCGGGAGTGGCGGACAGCTCACTGGGTGACATCACCAGAGCCGCAGTCATTGCAACTGCGGCCGCCGGTACAGCAAACCATGCCTTCATGGTCATCCCCAAGCCTGAGTTCGAGCCCAGCTTCCAGGTTAACAGGATTTTCAGGGGAAAGGCCGAGGATTTCGTCGTACTCCCGATCCTGTGATGACAGTCACCGGATTGGAGCGGGTGAAGGGAATCGAACCCTCGTCGTAAGCTTGGGAAGCTTCTGCTCTACCATTGAGCTACACCCGCGTACCGCTTGGTTAGCATGCCCGTTGAGGCGAAAGAAAGCGGGTGCACGGGGTCTGCTGCTGACGCTACACATAAACTTGATTTACGCGTCCAATTCGATAAATTGGACTTTAAAGTCCAGTCTAGAAGGCTTGTCCATGCGTCGTTACGCGCTTCTAGCCGCAGCCGCGATCGCGTTCTGCATGGCCGCCTATTTTGGCATCAGTTACGTGACCCATGGACAGTACATCGAGACCACCGATGACGCCTATATCAAGGCGGATACGGCAGCGATTGCACCGCGAATCAGCGGACATGTTGCGAAGGTCCTGGTCGCCGACAACCAAAGCGTTCGAGCCGGCGATGTCCTCGTCAGCATCGATGATGCAGATTACCGTGCTGCGCAGGAGCAAGCGCGCGCCGCTGTCGCATCAAAGGCAGCGGGCCTGACCGGCGTCGAAGCGAATGTCAAACTGGAGCAAAAGCTGATCGAAGCGAAGGTCGCCGCCGTCGATAGCGCAGTGGCGCTGCAAAAGCTGGCGGCGGCCGATCTGGAGCGGGCACGCGAGCTGCGTGCCAACGGCTCAGGCTCTAGCCAAGCGCTCGACGCCGCCGTGGCGGCCGCGGCTCAAGCCGACGCAGCGGTACAGAGCGCGATTGCAGACCTGGCCGCCGAGCGAGAGCGGCTGATGGTGCTTGAGAGTGCCCGGGCGCAGGCGCAGGCTGAACTCGATGCCGCGAACGCTGCGCTCAAGCAGGCTGACCTCAATCTCAGCTATACGCTGGTTCGCGCACCCTTCGACGGTGTCGTCGGCGCGAAAACGGTTCAGGATGGCCAGTATGTCCGAGCCGGGGCTCAGATGCTGGCCGTCGTTCGTCTGCCCGACGTCTATGTGATCGCGAATTTCAAGGAGACCCAAGCGGGCGAAATGCGGCGCGGCCAGGAAGTCTCGATCAAGGTCGATGCATTTCCAGATATCAAACTGACGGGCCGGATAGACAGTTTCTCCCCGTCCACCGGATCGGAGTTCTCGCTTCTGCCGCCGGAAAACGCCACGGGCAACTTCACCAAGATCGTCCAGCGCCTGCCCGTCAAAGTAGTGCTGGAAGGTGACGCCAGCCTGCGCGCACTGCTTCGGCCGGGGATGTCTGTGTTGGTTTCGGTCGATACGCGCGGCGAGGGAGAAGGTCTCGCCGCCACACTTGCGCCCGCGCCGAGACCCGTCGAGGCGGCCGGCCCCTGAGGCGCCGCCATGAGCCAGGCCGCCGAAAATGCCAATGCCATGTTCGCCAAGCCGCTGCTGGAAGAGCGCGGGCCGATCGTTGTCATCGGCTTCTTTGCCATGGTGCTTGGCATGTTCATGTCGGTTCTGGACATCCAGATCGTGGCTTCCAGCCTGTCCCAGATCCAGGCAGGGCTGTCAGCATCCGCGTCCGAGGTTAGCTGGGTCCAGACCAGCTACCTCATAGCAGAGGTCGTGATGATTCCACTGTCCGGCTACCTAAGCCGGATGATGTCGACACGCGTGCTCTTCACTCTTTCGTCAGCCGGATTCACGGCGACCAGCTTTCTGTGCGGTACGGCGACGACAATTGAGGAAATGATCATCTATCGTGCGATGCAAGGGTTCATTGGCGGCGCGATGATCCCGACGACCTTCGCCACGTCCTATCTGGTGTTCGGCACAAAGCGACGCGCCCTGGCGTCCTCCTTTGTGGGTCTGACCGTGACGCTGGCTCCGACGATCGGCCCTGCGCTCGGGGGCTACATTACTGATGCCGTCGGCTGGCACTGGCTGTTCTTCATCAATGTCATACCCGGCATCATTGTCACCACCGTCGTCTGGCTGGTGATGGACATCGACCGGCCGGACTGGCGGCTTTGGAAGAACCTGGACGTTGCAGGTCTGGTCTTCCTCGCCGTCTTCCTTGGCACATTCCAGTATGTGCTCGAGGAAGGCGCCAAGAACGAATGGTTCCGCGACTCGGAGATCAGGCAGCTGACCGCAATCTCGATCATCGCCGGCGTTGGCTTCTTCTGGCGGACACTGAGCAGGGAAACGCCGATTGTCGACCTCTCGCCCTTCGCCAACCGGACCTTCGCAATGGCGACTCTGCTGGCGTTTATGGTCGGTGTCGGCCTATTCGGCGTAACCTATCTCCTGCCGCTCTATCTCGGACGCATCCAAGGCTACTCCAGCATGCAGATCGGAGAGACGCTTTGGGTAACGGGTCTGTTCATGTTCATGACGGCCCCGACGATGGGCCTGCTGGGGAACAGGATAGACCTACGCTATCTGGCTGTAGCGGGGTTCATCTTCCTTGGCGCCTCTACCTGGCTTCTCACAGGCCTGACCTCCGAGAGTTCATACTGGGACATGTTCCTGCCGCAGGCGCTCCGCGGCATGGGACTCATGACATCCATGATGGGTATCCAGAACATCGCAATTCAGTCGCTGAGTCCGGTCCAGGTGAAGGGAGCGTCAGGCCTGTTCAACCTCATGCGCAACACCGGCGGCGCATTCGGTCTGGCGCTGCTCAACACCGGATTGATCGACCGCACCAATCACCACTGGGCACGGCTGCGCGAAACGCTGCAGCCGGGCGACCCCACAGCCACCGCCTTCCTGGAGGGATTTGCAGCGCGCTACGCGCAGTTGGTCCCCGGAGGCGATCCCGACATGGCGGCCTTGAGGATTCTCGGCCAACTGACATTCCAGCAGGCAAGCGTCCTAGCCTTCAACGACCTGTTCCTGATGCTAGCCGTCGGGTTTGCAGCAACAATGCTGCTGATCGCCGCCCTCGGGAAGCCGGTGAACAGGCTGGCGGAGGAGATGCACTGATGGCCGCCGATCTGTATGTCGACGATGGCGAAGGCAAGCAGGCGCGCGTGCCTCGCAAGCGCCAGGCCGTATTGGACGCTGCCCGGCGGGTCTTCACCGAGAAGGGCTACAATGCATCGATGGAGGAGATCGCCTTCGAAGCGGAGGTCTCCAAGCAGACGATCTACAACCAGTTCGGCTCCAAGGAACAATTGTTCCTCGCGATGGTCGATGCGCGCGTCGAAGAGATGCTCGCGCCTGTCGTCGAGGCCGCCGCCGATGCCGATCCGCATGGGGTGCTCACGGAGATCGGCCGGGCCTATCACCGCAAAGTCATCGGCCCCGACAACGTGAAGCTCCTGCGGGCGGTCATCGCCGCGCCAAGCGCGACAAACATCCTGCGCAACCTCTATTCCGAAGGACCCTCCAGGTTCACCCGTGTGTTCGCTACTTGGCTGGCGGCACAGGACGCGACCGGACGGCTGCGCATTCCCGACCCGATCCTGGCGGCCGAACACTTCGTATCGTTCACCATCGGCCCGCTGCACATGAGGCGTCTGTTCGGCGTGGATACGCCGCTGAACGATGCCGACATCGAGCGGCGCGTGAGCTACTGCGTCGAGAGCTTCCTGAAGGCGCACGCGCCCTGAGGATCAGGACCGCTTGAAGTGCTTGGAGAGCGCCAGACCCTGGCGCTGGTAGTTGGACCCGATCCCCTGCCCGTAGAGGCGCTGGGGCGGTTCGATCAGCCGCTCGAACATCAGCCGGCCGACCGTCTGGCCATGCTCCAGCACGAAGGGCACTTCGTGGCTGCGCACTTCGAGCACCGCGCGGCTGCCCGCCCCGCCCGCCCCCGAATAGCCGAAGCCGGGGTCGAAAAAGCCCGCGTAGTGGACGCGGAACTCGCCGACCAGCGGATCGAACGGCACCATTTCGGCCGCCCATTCGGGGGGAATGGAAACCGCCTCGCGCGAGGCGAGAATGTAGAACTCGCCGGGGTCGAGGATGATCGAGCGGTGCTTGCGGATGTGGACCGGCTCCCAGAAATCCTGGGGGTCGGCGGCCGCGACCTTGTCGATATCGATGACGCCGGCATGGCGCTTGGCGCGGTAGCCGACGAGGCCGGTCAGGGGATCGCCGTCGAGGTCGATCGAAAAGCCGACGCCCTTGTCGATCTGGGCGTCCTCGACGCCGGAAACGATGCCGATCTCGGCCTGGAGCTTCTTCAGCTGGGCGTCGGTGACGGTCGGCGACCCGCGGCGCAGGCGGAGCTGGTTGAGGCGCGAGCCGGTACGCGCGAGGATCGAAAAGGTGCGCGGCGAAATCTCGGCCCAGAGCGGACCGGAATACTGCGAGGGGATGGTGTCGAAGGCGCGCGCGCCGTCGGTGACGAGCCGGGTGAAGACATCGAGCCGGCCGGTCGAGCTTTTCGCGTTGGCCGAACCCGAAACCCGGTAGCCGGGATTGAGGTGCTCCATCAGCGGGCAGAGATAGACGCAGCCGGTCTCCAGCACCGCGCCCTTGGTCAGGTCGATCTCGTGCATCACGACCTGCTCCAGCTTGTCGCGCACGGTCGCGCCCTCGCCGGGAAGGAAGCTGGCGCGGATGCGGTAGGCGACCTGGCCGAGCCGGAGGTCGAGACTGGCGGGCTGGATCTGCTCCTCGCGGATGTAGGCCGCGGCGGGGATCTCGTGCGCGTGGATCATCGCGCGCAGGCTCTGCCCCGGCAGGAGGCCAGTGGAGAACTTCGGCCCCGCTTCGGGTGCGGCGGCGTCGAGGCCGCCGAATAGCGTATCGTCGTCCGGCGTCATGCGCCCCACGCAGTCCTTGAGAATCTGGACTCTTATAGCCCACATGCGGCTTGACGGAAGCAAGGGGGGCGCTTATCCGACACGCTGCATGCGAGGATTTGAGCCGGCCGGCTTGCGGGTCGCATGCGGAATGAGCGACCGCTAAAATGGCCGGGAGAATGGAAGCGCCGCGTGCGCCTGACCCAGCCCCGGACCCTGACAGCGGTCGCGGGGTTTTTCCTTGCGGGGTCCGCCGATGAGCGACGAGAGCAATCCGAAGTCCTGGCGCCCGCGCACACGGGCCGTGCGCGGCGGCACCTGGCGCTCGTCCAACGGCGAGACCAGCGAGGCGATGTTCGTCACCTCCGGGTTCGCCTATCCCGACGCCGGATCGGCCGAGCGGCGCTTCAAGAACGAGGAGCCGGGCTATATCTACAGCCGCTTCTCGAACCCGACCGTCGCGATGTTCGAGGAACGCCTGCGCCTGCTGGAGGACGCGCCCGAGGGCGTGGAGTGCCGAGCGACGGCGACCGGCCTCGCCGCCATCAACGCCTCGATCATCGGGCATTTGTCGGCGGGCGATCATGTCGTCTCGGCGCGGGCGCTGTTCGGCGGCTGCCGCTACATCGTGGAGGAGCTGGCGCCGCGGCTCGGCATCGCCTCGACGCTGATCGACGGGCGCAACCTCAAGGCTTGGGAGGCGGCGATCCGCCCCAACACCAAGGCCTTCTTCCTGGAGACGCCGTCCAACCCGACGCTGGAGATCTGCGATCTGAGGGCCATCGCGGCGCTCGCCCGCAGCATCGGCGCGCTGCTGATCGTCGACAACGTCTTCGCCAGCCCGGTCTTCCAGAAGCCCTTCGCGCTCGGCGCCGACATCGTCGTCTATTCGGCGACCAAGCACATGGACGGACAGGGCCGCGTGCTGGGCGGAGCGATCCTCGCGCACAAGGACCTCTTCGCCGACAGACTGGGCGTCTTCCTGCGCAATACCGGACCGACGCTCAGCCCCTTCAACGCCTGGGTGCTGCTGAAGGGGCTGGAGACCATCGATCTGCGCGTGAGGGCGCAGGCGGCAGGGGCCGAGGCGCTGATCGGCTTCCTCAAGGGACAAAAGGGCGTCTCGAACGTCCGCTACCCCTTCGACGCCAGCCATCCGCAAGCCGCGCTGGCGAGGAGCCAGATGAGCGGCGGCGGCACGATCGTCACCTTCGACATCGACGGCGGGCGCGAAAGGGCGTTCCGCTTCGCCGATGCGCTGGCGCTGATCGACATCTCGAACAATCTCGGCGACGCCAAGTCGCTGCTGACCCATCCCGATACCACGACCCACGCCCGGCTTCCCGAGGCAGAACGGCGGATGCTGGGAATCACCGAGGGCATGTTCCGCCTGTCGGTGGGCCTTGAAGACCCCGAGGACCTGATGGACGACATCGGCCGGGCGCTCAAAGCCGCCGGTTAACCGCACCCCTTCATGGTGAAGACGCGACGGCTCTTGCGGGGCTTGCGAGACGCGCCCTACAACAAGCCCGCAGATCGTGAATCGCGCGCTTACCATAGCGGATCGGGGCCCGGGCCATGTCGAACTACATCAGCACGACCAGGAACATCATCGTGTCGGTGGAGCCGATCTATCTGTCGGACCAGAGCGCGCCCGAGGACGACTACTACGTCTGGGCCTACAAGGTCGAAATCGAGAACAAGGGCGTCGAGACGGTGCAGATCCGCTCGCGCTTCTGGCGCATCACCGACAGCTTCGGGCGGACCCAGGAGACCCGCGGGCTCGGCGTCGTCGGCGAGCAGCCGGTGATCCGCCCCGGCGAAAAGTTCGAGTACACGAGCGGCACGCCGCTGCAGGCCCCCTCGGGCATGATGGGCGGCAATTATCAGGTGCAGACGACGGACGGCGACCTGTTCGAAGTCGAGATCCCGCTGTTCTCGCTGGACAGCCCGCACGACATCAAGCGGATGCACTGATCCGGGCCCGCCGGAGACGGGGCCGCGCGATCGGCGCTGGCGCAGGGCACAATCTCTTCCCATATTAGACGGACGGCCTGCGGTCAGATCATCCCCGCGCGCCCGCATCCATGCGCGCCCGGCGCGCGTAGGTGTTTTCGGGATGACGCCCCGGCGCGAATCCACGCGCCGACAACGCTGCGGGGAACCAGTAACATGGCAGCCAGAGGAAAGGCCGGACCCAAGGTCCTGCCCGCGAACGACACCAAGCCGAGCCGCGAGCAGGCGGAGGACGCGGTCAGGACCCTGCTCGCCTGGGCCGGCGACGATCCGGGCCGCGAAGGCCTTATCGACACCCCGAAGCGGGTCGCCAAGGCGTTCGAGGAATGGTTCGGCGGCTATGCCGAGGACCCGGAAGTCTATCTCGCCCGGACCTTCGAGGAGGTCGAGGGCTATGACGAGATGATCACGTTGCGCGACATCCGCTTCGAGTCGCATTGCGAGCACCATCTCGCGCCGATCATCGGCAAGGCGCATGTCGCCTATCTGCCGACCAACAAGGTGGTGGGCATCTCCAAGCTCGCCCGGGTCGTCGATACCTACGCCAAGCGCTTGCAGGTGCAGGAGAAAATGACGGCACAGATCGCCAATTCGATCCAGACCGTGCTGCAGCCCAAGGGCGTTGCGGTGGTGATCGAGGCGGCGCATCAGTGCATGACGACGCGCGGCGTGCACAAGGCCGGGGTGAGCATGGTGACCTCGACCATGCTGGGCGAGTTCCGCCGCAATCCGCTGACCCGGCGCGAGTTCCTGTCGCTGATCAGCAATCCGAGCAGCAGCTTCGAGGGCTGATGACGGCTCTCCCGCCCCGCCGGGAGAGGCTGTAGGCTTCGGCGCATGACCACCACGCGCCCTTCCTCCGTCGACATGCTGGCCAGGCTCGTCGCCTTCGACACGACGAGCCGCAACTCCAATCTGGAGCTGATCCACTTCGTCGCCGGCTATCTTGCCGATCACGGGATCGCCAGCGAGCTGGTGCATGACGAGACGGGGGCGAAGGCCAATCTGTGGGCGACGATCGGGCCGGATACTGATGGCGGGGTGGTGCTGTCGGGGCATACCGACGTGGTGCCGGTCGACGGCCAGCCCTGGACCTCCGACCCCTGGGCGCTGACCGACAAGGGCGACGGGCGGCTCTACGGCCGAGGCACCTGCGACATGAAGGCCTTCAGCGCAGTGGCGCTGGCGCTGGTGCCGGAGTTCCTGGCGGCGGGCCTCAAAGCCCCTATCCACCTGGCGCTCTCGTATGACGAGGAGGTCGGCTGCATCGGCGTGCACGGCCTGGTGAAGCGGATCGGCGAACTGGGCGTGAAGCCGCGCCTGGCGGTGATCGGCGAGCCGACCATGATGCGCGTGGTCGATGCCCACAAATCGATCCGATCCTACAGCGTGACGGTGACCGGGCACGAGGCGCACTCGTCGAACGTCCACAAGGGCGTCTCGGCGGTGATGGTGGCGGCCGAACTGATCGGCAAGCTGACCGAGATCGCCGCCGATCTGCGCGCGGCGGGCGACGCGACCGGACGGTTCGACCCGCCCTTCTCGACGGTCATCGCCAACACGATCAGCGGCGGGACGGCGCAGAACATCCTGGCGCGCTCGTGCCGCTTTACCTACGAGATCCGGGGACTTCCGGGGGCGGACGGCGACGCCGTGGCGGCGCGCTTCGCCGATCATGCGCTGGG
>CALMPK010000110.1 GCA_937873575.1 uncultured Hyphomicrobiaceae bacterium | reverse complement strand
GCGCGCCGCCGCCCTGGCCGAGGCGGGCTTCCCGCCCGCCGCCTGGCGGATCGCCTGGTACTACATGAACGGCTGGGGCCTGGAGCGCGACCGCTGCACGGCGATCGAATGGCTCTACCGCGCGGCCCGCGCCGGCGAGGCCAGCGCGCAGTTCTGGCTGGCGCTCTCCTACCTGCCGCCGAACGGCCGCGGCGTCGCGCCCGACAAGCTGGAGGCCTTCCGCTGGGCCACGGCGGCACGCGACCAGGGACTGCCGCTGGCGGCCGACCTCTACCACTTCTTCACCCGCGATCTCGCGCCCGACGAGCGCGCCGCCGCCGAGGCGAGTCTCGCCGGCTGGACGCCGCGATCGGCGCGCGCGCCCGTGGTCGAGCGCTTTCCCTACGTGCCGCTGCTGGTCGGCCTCTGGCCGCGGCAGACGCATCATGTCATGCCCTGCCGGCAGCCGCTGGCGCCCTACGAGGACTGGCCGGGCGAGTAGCGCCGTCGGACCGCGGCGAGAAGGAGGCGAGGATGCAGGAAGGCGGATGTCTCTGCGGCAAGGTGCGCTGGCAGGTCGAGGGCGAGGTCGGCCCGGCCGGCATCTGCCACTGCAGCGACTGCCGGCGCGTCACCGGCAGTGCCTTCAACGTCAGCGTGCGTGTGCCGGCGGCGCGGTTCCGCGTCACCCAGGGCAGCCCTCGCGCCTACACCAAGGCAGCCGACAGCGGCCGGCCGATCCGCCGCCACTTCTGCGCCGACTGCGGCGCGCCGGTCTGGACCGATCCGCCGCAGCACCCCGACCTGGTCTTCATCAAGTCCGGTTCCTTCGACGATCCGACGCTGGTGCAGCCGGTCCAGCAGGCCTGGCTGGACTCGGCGGTGAGCTGGCGGGACATCCCGGCGGACCTGCCCGGCTATCGCAAGGGACGCACCTAGATACAGGAACGCAGAGCCACGGCGCCGGTCTCCGGCAGGCCGGGCAGCCAGCCGGCCAGCGGCCGGCAGTCCGCCATGAAGCAGAGGCGATAGTCCTGCACCACGCCCGAGCGCGTCAGCACGAGGCGCTCGATCGGCGTCATGGGATGGGCCACCCACCAGCCCCCCTCCAGCACCGCGCCTTCGGGCGGCTCCATGCCGGCGCCCGAGCCCTTCACCTTGACCTCGACCAGCCGCAGCGCATCGGGCTCGACGCGATAGGCCTCGCGCCATTCCACGCGCTCGACCGAATGGGTCCAGACCAGCTCGAACCCCGGCAGCGGCAGCTCCCAGCTGAGGGCGCCCGAGAGCAGCGCGACGCAGAGCAGGCCGCCCATGCCTCAGGCCGCCATCGCGTCAGGCCGGCGCCGGGTGCGCCAGAAGTGCGAGGCCAGGAAGAGCGCCGCCAGGCCGAAGCCGATCTCGTCCGACAGCGGCGTCGAGAGCACCAGCCCGATTGCGGCGGCGGCGGCCAGCGGATCCTCCCAGAGCGCCAGGCGGTCGCGGAACCAGCCGATGGCGATGGCGCCCCACAGCAGGATCGCCAGCACGGCCTTGACCGTCACGTAGCCGATGGCGAGCTCGTCGTCGCTCTGCATCAGCAGCGCGGTGTCGTAGACCGCCATGAAGGGCACCACGTAGCCGGCGAGCGCGATGCGCGTCGCGATCAGGCCGATCTCCATGTGCCCGGCCTTGGCGATGGAGCTGGCCGCCAGGGCCGCCAGGGCCACCGGCGGCGTCAGGTCGGCCATGATGCCGAAGTAGAACACGAACATGTGGCTGACGATCAGCGGCACGCCGAGTTCCAGCAGGGCCGGGGCAGCGAGCGACGACGTGATGATGTAATTCGGAATGGTGGGGATGCCCATGCCGAGCACGATCGACGTCAGCATCGTCAACATGAGCGAGAGCAGAAGGCTGTCCTTGCCGACCGATACGACATAGCCGCCAAAGGTGGTCGCCGCGCCGGTCAACGTCATGGTGCCGATGATGATGCCGACGATGGCGCAGGCAACGCCGACGGAGAGCGCGGTTTTCGCGCCCTCGGCGAGGCCGACGATGGCGTTCCACACGGTCGCGCGGCCGCTCGTCATCAGCATGTTGACGGCGATGAGAGCGGCGATGGCGGCGGCGACGCCGGCAAGCCCGAACTTGAAGAACGATGCGCCGGCGAGGCCGAGGCCGATCCAGAAGATCAATCGCAAGACGCCTTGCGGCAGGCCGAGCGCGGCAGCAGCGCCGAGGATAAGCAGCACGGTCAAAGCCAGGCCGACAGTGCCGGCGAACAGCGGCGTGTAGCCCGAGAACAGCAGGTAGACGAGCACCGCGAGCGGCAGGATCAGGTGCCAGCCGTTAGCCAGCGCGCGGGAGGCCGAGGGGAGCTCGTCGCGTGAGAGACCGAGCAGGTTGCGGCGGCCCGCCTCCAGATGGACCATCCAGAACGCGGCGGCGAAATAGAGAATGGCCGGGATCGCTGCGGCCTTGACGATCTCCGAATAGGGAACGTCGAGCGTTTCGGCCATGATGAAGGCGACGGCGCCCATGACGGGCGGCATGATCTGCCCACCCATCGACGCGGTCGCCTCGACGCCGCCGGCGAACGCGGCGCGATAACCGAACCGCTTCATCAGCGGAATTGTGAACTGCCCCGTGGTGACGACGTTGGCGACGCCCGAGCCCGAGATCGTTCCCATGAGGCCCGAGGAGATCACCGAGACCTTTGCCGGACCGCCCTTGCTGGCGCCAACCAGGCCGAGTGAGACGTCGGTGAAAAGCTGGACCATGCCGGCACGCTCGAGGAAGGCGCCGAACAGAATGAACAGGAAGATGTAGGTGGAGGAAACGTAGGTCGGTACGCCATAGATGCCTTCGGTGCCGAACGCGAGGTGATCGATCACTTGCGAGAAATCGTAGCCGCGGTGATTGAGCGGCGCGGGCAGCAGATGGCCAAGCAGGCTGTAGGCGAGAAAGAGCCCTGCGAGGATCGGCAGCGCCGCGCCCATCAGCAGGTACGTGGCGGCAAACAGCACGGCGAGCGCGATGCAGCCGACGACGATGTCGACATTGGTCGGGTCGCCCGAGCGCAGGATCAGCTCCTTGTATTCGACCCATTGGTAGATCGCGACCGCGAAGCCCGTCAGCGCCAGGGCCCACGCGGCGACATGCCATGGCCACGTCCGGTGCCGGGCGGCGGCGAGCAGCGGGAACACGAGCAGCACGAGGAATCCGACGTGCGTGGTGCGCACGAGCTGGCTCGGCAAGTCGATGACGTGGGCCGCGGTGGCGAGCTGGAACAGCGCGAAGGCGATGGCGATGGCGAACAGAACCATGCCCTCGGGGCCGGCGGGGAACGACCGAGCCAGCGGATCGTGCAGGTCGAGCGCGGCCTCGGCCTCTGGCGTCCGCTCGGCCGGGGGGGTCGGGGTGCCTGGTGCGCCGGTCATGGTGGATGTCGCCCGTTCTCGTTAGCGCTCGGCGAGCGTTCGTGCACGGCAGGAACGGAGAGAGGAGCGGTCCTCTCTCCGTTAGGGGCGGGGGCGATCAGAGCAGCCCCTTTTCCTTGTAGTAGCGCTCGGCACCCGGATGCAGCGGCAGCGGCAGCCCTTTACCGGCTGTCTCGGGCTTGATGGACTTCGCCGCCTTGTGTGCGGCAACGAGCCCGTCGAGGTTCTCGAACATCTGCTTGGTCATCTGATAGACGACCTCTTCCGGCACGTCCGAATGCGTCACGAGAATGTTGCCGACTGCGAGCGTCGGTACCGCTTCGGTCTGCCCCTCGTAGGTCCCGGCCGGGATTTCGGCGGCGATATACGGAGGGCCGAGCTTCGCCGCGACGGTTGCCGGGATGGCGACGACGGTGATCGGAACGGAGCTCGCGAGGTCGCGGATCGAGGCGACGCCAAGGCCGGCCGACTGCAGTGTGGCATCGAGCTGGCGGTTCTTGATGAGCTCGACCGATTCGGCGAACGGCAGGTACTCGGTCTTGCCGAGATCGGCGTAGCTCATGGCCAATGCGCCGAAGATGGCACGGGCATTGAGTTCTGTGCCGGATTTCGGCGCGCCGACCGAGAGCCCCTTGCCCTTGAGGTCGGCAATGCTCTTGATGCCGCTGTCCTTGGACGCGACGATCTGAATGAAGTTCGGGTAGACGGCGGCGACGCCGCGCAACTTGTCGAGCTTCTCCTTGAACCCCGCGTCCGCATCGCCTTCCCAGGCGAGCTTGACGGAATCGCCGAGCGCGAATGCGATTTCACCTTTGCCCTTCTGCAGCAGGTTGAGGTTCTCGACGGAGGCTTTCGTGGCCTGAACCTGGGTGCGCGCGTCCGGGATTTTTTCGCCGTAGATTTTCGAAAGTGCGACGCCGAGCGGGTAGTAAACGCCGCTCGTGCCACCGGTCAGAACGTTGATGAACGTCTCGGCGCTGGCGGGGGCGGCGACTGCGGCGGACGCCGCGAGGGCGGTGAACAGTGCGCAGGCACGCCCGCGGAGCGCGGACGTGGTCGGGCATGCGGTCGATATCGGCATGAAAGGTCCTCCCGGCATTTTATTTTCGATGTCGTGCTCGCGCCTGGATCACTGCGGCGTCGGACCATGTTAGCAAGACGCGCTCGCCAGGACAGCCAATTCCATCACGGCGGGAGAATGGCGCGGTTTCGGGCAATGCCCGGCGGCGGCGGGGGTTGCGCTCGTCGGCGAATTTGCCTTGAGTGCGGGCCATGCATGTCGACGTCTCCGAGCTTCGCGATTTCTACGCGACACCGCTGGGACAGGTGGTGCGCCGCCTGCTGATGCCGCGGATTCGCCGCCGCTGGCCGGTGGTTCGCGGCGAGACGATTGTCGGCCTCGGCTATGCCGCGCCCTACCTCGGCAGTCTGCGCCACGACGCTTCCCGCGTCGCAGCACTGATGCCGGCGGCGCAGGGGGCCCTCGTCTGGCCGAAGGAGGGCGGGGTTCTAACGGCGCTGGTCGAGGAGGACCGCTTGCCGCTCCCCGACACCTCCGTCGACAAGTTGCTCGCCGTTCACTGTCTCGAGGGAGCCGAGCGGGTGCGGCCGCTGCTGCGCGAAATGTGGCGCGTGCTGGCGCCGGCGGGCAGCGTCCTCATCGTCGTGCCGAACCGGCGGGGGCTGTGGGCACGCATGGACACGACGCCTTTCGGTCAGGGACGGCCCTACAGCCGTCGGCAACTCGTGAGCCTGCTGGAAGAAGCCATGTTCACACCGGTCGACTGGACGACCGCGCTGTTCATGCCGCCGCTCGACTACCGGATCGTGGTGCGCTCGGCGACGGCGTGGGAACGCCTGGGCCAAGGCATCACACCCGGATTCGCCGGCGTTCTGATCGTCGAGGCGCGGAAAGAGATGGTCGCGCTGGTCGGCAAACGGGCGCGGACCGCGGCGGCCCCCGCTCCGGCCGTGCTCGGCTCGCGCATCTGACCGCAAAGCCGCCGCCAAGGTGGCCCGCGGGCGGCGTCAGGCGAGCAGGGCAGGTGACGCTGGCCCCGGGCTGAGCCGGGGATGGTGTTTGATCCTGTGATCGGCGCAGGGGGGCAACAGTTGTGAAGAAGGTGCCGAAAACAGGCCCTGCAAACTTGTGGTATGGCCCCCTAAGTGGATAATTCGAGTGTCGTCAGCGCGCGACAACCGCAGCGAGAGGACGTTGAGGGATCGGGATGAGATTTGTTTTCTTTGCACTGACCGTTTTTGCCGGCGCTCTGACGATGGGCCCGGCAAGTCTCCTGGCCCAGACCTGGACCGACCGGGGCCCGGTGTTCGAAAGCGACGTCCAGCGGAAGGCCGAAATGGATGAAGCCGCGCGCGCCGAGCGCCGGAAATCCTATGGTCCGACGGTCTATCCGAAATTCATGCAAGGTGGTGAGCGGCCTGACATCAAGGCGGCCGAGCCGCCGATCGTCTACTTCGATCAGAACGAGGAAGTCGGATCGATCATCATCGATACCAAGGAGCGCAAGCTCTACTACGTGCTCGCCGGCAAGAAGGCCTACCAGTATCCGATTTCGGTCGGCCGTGAGGGCTTCACCTGGACCGGGACGGAGCGCATCAGCCGAGTCGCTGAATGGCCCTCGTGGACGCCGCCGCCCGAGATGCACAAGCGCGTGCCCGGCCTGCCGCTCACGGTGACTGGCGGTCTCAAGAACCCCCAGGGTGCGCGCGCACTCTATCTCGGCAATACCGTCTACCGCATCCATGGCACCAACAACGACCGCACTGTCGGACGGGCGAACTCGTCCGGCTGCTTCCGCCTGACCAACGAGCACGTCGTTCATCTCGCCTCGATAACCAAGGTCGGTACCAAGGTGAAGGTGCTTCAGTCCTACGCGGGCGGTGTCAGCGAAAACGCACCCATGTTCTCGATCTTCGACTTCGGCTTTGGCGGCGACGAGAAGCCGGCGGCCGCGTCCTCCAAGGCAAAAACGAAGAATGCGGCCGCGAAGACAGGTGGCACGTCCACGAAGAAGAAGGTCGCGTCCGAGTAGAGCGGTGCGCGAGTTCCGGCCTGATCCGCGGTAGAGCCCCTGACGGGTGCCGGCCGCGAGCGGGTTGGTGGTCGCCAGGGTCCGATCTGTTGAGACGTGACGCGCTGCAGGCTCTGGTCAAAGGTGTGATCGCACCCGAACTGCACACGAGGTGACGCGCCTCGGGTGACGAGACGCGAGCCCGAGCGCGTGTGCCGACGCTTGGGCCGGCGCCCGCTTCGCCTCACGTACCGGAATACGACGGTGTGCGGCGCTCGATCCACGCTTCGAGCCCCTCGTGGACGTCCCGCGTGGAAGCCATCCGCGCGAACTGCTCGCCCTCGATCGCGAGCCCTTCGCCGATCGTCGAGTTCAGCCCTCGCGTGACGGCCGTGATGATCCGCGCGGCGGCGAGAGGCGAATGCCTCAGAATGCGCTCCGCCAGCGTGAAGCTCTCTTTCAGAAGATCGCCGTGGGGCACGACCCGGTTGACCAGGCCGAGCTCGAGGGCGCGTTGCGGTCCGAAGCTGTCACCGGTCAATAGCAGCTCGAGCGCCCGCTTGCGGCCGGCCAAGCGCGGAAGGCGCTGCGTTCCACCGAACGTCGGAGGAATGGCGATGCAGATCTCCGGCTTTGCGAAGACCGCTCGTTCCGATGCGACGGCTAAATGCACGGCCTCGGTGAACTCGCAGCCGCCGCCGTAGGCGATGCCGTTCACGGCGGCGATGATCGGCTTGGTGAAAGCCTCCATCCGTTGCGTCACCGCTTGCCCGCGCCGGGCGAAAACCTTCAAGGCTTCGTCCGCCCCCTTGCGCACGCTCTTCGAGAATTCGTGGATGTCGCCGCCAGCCGAGAAAGCGCGCTCTCCCGCGCCGGTGATGACGATGGCGCCGACTGTCCGGTCGTCCTCGAGCAAGTCCAGGAGCGCGAGCAGCCTGTCGGCCATCGCGTAATTGATGGCGTTGAGCTTCTCCGGGCGATTGAGCGTCAACAGCGCAATCCGCCCTGCCTTCTCGATCAACACGGTATCCATTCGCGTCTCCGTTCTCTCCAGCCGTATTGACAACGACGCTAATCGCGCCGCTGGATGAAGAAAACTCACTGGTGAGTATACATGATGAAACGGACGACCAGAGACCGCATTCTCGACGCGGCCAACCGGCTCTTCTATTCGGAAGGAATTCGCGCCGTCAGCCTCGATGCCATCGCCGAGAAGGCGGGGGTGACGAAGAAGACGCTCTACTATCATTTCAAGAGCAAGGACGACCTCATCGCCGGATATCTCTCATCGCGCGACCAGCCGAGCCTCGCGCTGTTCGAGAAATGGTACGACGAGGCGGACGGCAGTGCCGCCGACAGGACCGCGGAGATCTTCCTGCACGTCGCGCACAGCGCGCGGCATCCGAAATGGAAGGGATGCGGCTTTCTGCGAACGGCGGCGGAGCTCGCCAACATGCCGGGGCATCCTGCACTCAAAATCGGGGCCGCCCACAAGAAGAAGTTCGAGGCGTGGCTCGCGCGGCGCTACGCGCAATCCGGCCTCGCCAATCCCAAGCGGGTCGCGCGGGGCGTCGTGCTGCTCATGGAAGGCGCGTTCGCAACCATGCTGATCCATCGCGATGCAGGCTACGCGGATTCCGCTGCTGCGGCCGCGCGTGCGCTGGTGATGTCGGCGCAATAGCGGGCTCAACGCCGTTTCAGCCCGAAGACGGCCTTCTCGCCGAACAGGTTCTCCAAGCGGATCGAGCGTTTCAGACCCATGCGCCGGCCGCGAGCGTTGACCGCCACCGCGTCCTCAACCTCGGCGTCGATCTTGGTCACCAGATCGGCGAAATCCTTGATGGCGCGCAGATGGCCGTCAGGGCTCGCATGCCGGGGCTCGGGCAATATCCGCATCACGCCCGGTATCACCGAAGTGCTGATCGTCGAGGGAGGAACGGAGACGGTAGCGCGCACCGGCAAGCGCGTGCAGGCCAGCACTCTCCCCAAAATCACCACCGTCGGCGCCCCCGGGGCACGGTGTGGGAATGGTGAGAGGGCAGGTTGGGGCCAGGTGCCGACATTCGCTACCCAAGCCCTGCTGCGTTGCACACCGACGGGCCTATACACATATAGGCTGACAGGATCACCTGTGATCGGCGGCGCACGTTGCGCCGCCAACGATGTCCGCTTATTGGTGTCCTGCGTCAGATATTTACCATTGATCAGCGGCGTCCGCCGGAGTGGACCAGTTCCTCGTGTCGTCAGAGGACCAGTTTCTTACGCCGCGCTACAACGTATCAACGACGACCAAAGGATACTTTGGGACGGCGCCTGAATGGGGTTACGCAGTCAATGCTTTCCCGCGCACGCGCGAATCGCGCACGTTTTGTTGCCAATTCTGCGGCACGAAGCTTCTGTGACGCAAGTGAGCGGCGCAGGGCAAACCCCAATCCAGCAGCGATGGGCACTGCTACCGCAAGCCAAGTTAGAATCGTTGTCATCTATTCTCCGCAGGCGCTGTTTTCGCGCAATTCTTGCCACCAGCCTCTGCGGGTAACACAACAAACTAACGCAAAGTCGTTAATAGTTCCGCCGCTCGATGATACGCTCAAGCCGAAGCGGCGAATAACGAGGCATTGCCGGGCAAGGCACTGCAATTAAACGTGATGAGCGACGAGAGCATTGCCATCGACAACACGGCCAAGGGCGCGTAGGTTAATTAAGTGATGGCTTAGTGCGATCTTGAATGATTGCCGCGCATAAGAAGGTTCGCGTGTCGACCTCCCGCTTTTTGCGAGCCGGTTCAGCAACGTTCTTTGAGCCAGGTAAGCTGCGCTACTCCTTCGCGTCCAGCAGCTCTCACTTAATCCGCGCATACGCTAAAGGATTTCGCTCGATCGTTTCCGCATGAGGCGATCAACGGATTCCTTCAATGCGCCTGCGCACAACCTATGTCAGGAATAGTTTGTGTCAAATTATGACATTACGTATCTGTCAAACGCTCAAATGCAGCGTTTAATCTTTTGGGGATGGTCGCTTGTAACCGTCTCGGCTTTTTCGATTGTTGTGCTGGTTGCGTTCGGCGCTGCCGTCCGGTAGCTCTCGTTCTGTAAACTTCAGGGAAACGATACCGGAGACAACGATGAAAAATAATCCAATCACGCTGACACAAGGCAATGATGGCTGGTGGGTTGTCGGAGGTGCCAGCAAAGGGCTGACCAGGCTGTCTTTCAAAAAGCGATCGCACGGATTGGCCTTTGCACGTGCTCAAGCTTTCTCAAGACGCGCCTCTCTCTACGTTGCGAGCCAATCCGGCAGGCTGCACAGGCAATTCCCTCAGTCATTGACGTATCCAACCAGACTGCCCTGACAATGTCGGTTCCGCCGAGTGTGGACGAGTTCCGCCCCGTCTCGTTAGGGCTCGATGCACTTGTCGCCACGATGGCGGTAAGGCCTTTGGCAGGCCCAGCCGTCCCCTGATCGTCTCAAATATGCGTTTTCCGGCAGGATAACCGCGTCGCAAGCGTTTCCGTTCTTACGATATCCGCGATTGCATTTCCAATCATCGCCATCTCCAACCAAGTATGCATTCTGGGGAACGCGGATCGGGATGCACGACTCATTGGACTGAATGTAGCCTCTGCTGCATCTCCATCCGGGCCCATAGCCTTTCGCATCGGGATAGGCATTTGCCGGGATCACGATCAGATCGCAGCCAGACCTTGCCTGACGATAGCCCTGTTCGCATTCCCAGCCTGTCCCATAGGACGAATCGGAAAGAAATGCGTTTTGCGGAACAACCACGGCAACGCATTTGCCATCCATTCTCCTGTGCCCGCGATCGCACTGCCAGCCATCGCTGAGTTGGGTGCCGTCGAGGTAGCCGTTCTCAGGCACGGCTATTTGCACGCAGTGATTTCCATCGACATAGTATCCATGTCTGCAATCCCACCCCGTGCCGAATGACGATCTGGTGAAAAAGGCATTCGAAGGAAGCTCGATGGCTTCGCACCGGTCGTCTTGGCGTCGGAAGCCCTTGTCGCAGGTCCATCCTGCACCGTAGCTGCTAGACACGGCATTTGCCGGCAGATTGCCATCAGCAGGTTGACTGAAGGCAGGGTCTAGACAGCAAAGTGCTGTACTCACCGCCAACAATGAAATTTTGAAGAGTTGAGCCAGACCGAGTCGTTTCATTGGGCAACTCCTGAATCCAGCCGAATGGGTGGACACCCGCATCCAGACTCACTGATCGTTGTCGGCGGGCTCATGCGTTTCGGCTGGCGCGTCCATTTCGGCCGGCTCGAGTGGTGCCGCCGCTGTCGACCACTTTACGCGTGCTTGTTGCAGCTTGCTGGCGGTTGCGTCATGCTCGGACGCACCGCGCGGGCGGACCGATTCACCGCAGTAGGGACAGGTAACCTTAGAGAGTTCAAGATCGTAGAAGGGCTTCTCGCAAGATGGGCAACGGCGTTTCGTTCCGCGCGCGGTGCGCGCGCAGGTGAGAGCGTCGGACATATCAATCTTTCTGGGCCACAGCCCCAGGTCCAGTCGCATAGATCAGCGACTGCATTGCTGCCCAGCGTCAGGGACAGGTCTGTGCGGCTCTTCGCAATTCTGATCGGTCGATTGAGACCAATATCTGGCAAGAAGAATGCAGTTCCGGCTGCCGCGCATCGACGAAGTTTTTCAACCTAGCATGATTTTGTCGTTGATGGGGCGAAATTCGAGCCCGGATAACCGAAGCGATTAACATCAAAGCTGCGGAGCGCTCACTGCCGTGGCGGCGCTGACTGAGGTGTGCTCTCGAGGGCCTGCCACTGCGTTCGTCACGCGGTCCACTCGATAGGCCGTTGCTGGAGTGAGGCGACTCAGGCCTTGCGAGAAAGTGAATTCTCGTTGGCAACGCGCTCCACAGACTCAGACGCGCATTGAATGCGATATTGAGGCACGCCACCCTCGTTGGCTGGCAAAAGTCGTGTGACCTTACACGAGCGGTCTGACTGCATGTGCCCCATGCGTCCTGGTGAAAAATTCAAAGCCTGCCCGATCTTGTAGCGATGAATTGCCATTTTGGCTTCCTCATGAGGGCATTGGAACCTGAGACACCGCTCCCGAGAATTCGAAACGGTTTAAATGTTACGAGAGCCACCCCGCGGCGGGGTGGCCCCCTGTCAGATGAGGCTCTCGCCAGCGCTACGACCGCGCCATGCTCACGCCAGTTGGATCGACGCGACTGCGATCTTGCCGGAGCGGCGATCCTCTTCGGTGGTGTAGCTGACCTTCTGCCCTTCGGCCAGATTGCTCACGCCGGCACGTTCCAGGGCGGAAACATGAACGAAGACATCCTTGCCTCCGTTGTCAGGTGCGATGAATCCAAAGCCCTTCTGATGATTGAAAAACTTGACTGTACCCTTGTCCATGACGTGTCCTTATGAGAAAAAATGCCCACGAATGGCCGCTCCCGGTGCCGTGAGCGGCCATTCTGATTTTCGATTTATGCGAGATTTGTGAACGCGCGCTCAGCACAGCCGCAGCGGAACGGACAGTCGGTCCAGCAGAATTCGATCCACCAGATGTAGACTTCAACCTGGTCAATTACAAGACCGATGTGTCACTCGCCCTGTTTTGAGCAAAGCCAATTCAGCTCTTTTCAGGCACAATACCACCCGCAACAATCTCGTCCGTCCATACGCGGAACGACTCTAACGTGTTGGGACCAAAGGTCGTTACCATCGCCACGTCGGCAGCATCGCGCCCCCGTGCAATTAACACCCGGCCGACGCGTGGCGTGTTGTTTCTCGGGTCAAACGTATGCCAGCGGCCATCGAGAAAGGCCTCAAACCACGCAGCAAAATCGCCAGGTGGAAATGGCGGCTCAGTACCGACGTCACCGAGATAGCCGGTGCAGTACCGCGCAGGAATGTTGAGCGCGCGGCAGAATGCAACCGCCAGATGCGCGTAGTCGCGACATACGCCAACGCCTTCCTGGTGTGCCTGACAGGCGGTGCGTGTGGGGTTTGCACCCTCGTAGTTGAAGGCGATGTGACGGTGCACGAAGTTGCAGATATCCTGCACGCGATCCCAGCCGGGACGGCTCCTCCCGAACAGCTCCCAACTCAAGTCGAGAAGCCTGTCGCTCTCGCAAAAGCGGCTTGGTAGCAGGTATACGAGCGCTTCATCCGGCAAGTATTCGACTGGAACTTGCCCGGCAACGGATGCCATGGGATCGGGCTGTCCGCTATCGCGAACGACAGCCGAACTCGCGATGCGCACACGCCCCGCGGGCGCGACGATGCGCACGCACCAGTTGCCAAATCCATCACGGTATCCGGACAGAGGCGCCGCCGGAGTAACAACGATGTGATCGGGATACTCGAGATCGCCGACCCGGCTGTGGTGAACATTCAGGATGAGGATGCAGGGGGTTGGCTGCAGAAAATGGTAGCCGAACTCATAACCGATCTGAAGTTTCAAGATAGGCTCACTAGCCGTGAGAGCGAATTTTCGATTGTTGCACACTATCAACGCACGATTACAGAAGTGGTTCAAGCACGTATCGGAGCATCGCGAGGTATATGGGCTGCTGGTCTTGTTCACCCAAGCACGTTCACGGGCGGAAAGGTCGATGGGCTCGTCCTGACGTGAAGGCCTGGAATTGCCGGGTGCATCCTTGGCACGCTCACCGTCGCGCGAGTGCCGTTGCATCGACATTGCGGCCATAGTGTGCTACTGGTCGCCCATGCGCTACCACAAGGCCATTTCGATAACCAAAGCTGAGGCAGACTTCCTCATAGTTGGGCCCACGCCATCCCTGGGCGATTGCATTGTCGTAGAGAGCTTTGGTCGATGGTACGATGTCCGTCACATGACGACGCGCGAATTGAATGCATTCGTCGATGATCTTGACCGGTCCCATTTTAGCGATGTAGCTGCCGGTTTGGTCGCGCTTCATTGAGCTTTTCTGGCGGGTGCCCCCACCTTAATAAGTTCGCAAAAATAAGTACGCAAGCGGCGACTTTGAGGCAGTGAGATCGCTCCGCTGAGGCTTGGTTCCTGCGGCTACACGTACCTGTAGGCTTGTCTCTTCAACTGGGTGATTGCTTTTTTATGTGCAGCATAAGGCGTTCCCCGACATTACCGCAGTGCGATGATGTCTACATACCGTTCATTGAGCGCAAGTCGGTCGAAACGCTGATGCCGAGCGATTGCCGGTGGCCGATAGGCGATCCGCAACAACAGGATTTCCGTTTCTGCGGCAAGCTCCGGAGCAACGGCGAGCCCCATTGTGAACTCAATATGCGTCGAGCATTCCAGGCTTTACGCCCTCGTCTCGCACCCTACCGGCCACGCGCACTCACCTAGCATCCGGAATTACCGTTGCTGCTCGGTCCCTTGTCCGTCAGGATCATCAGAATGTCTGCATACCATGCGCAATTCAAGCCGAGTGCCTCGTCAATCTTGATGTTGCGTGTTCCCACGTCCAGACGTGCGGAATGAACTCCGAGCAGTTTCCAACGCGGCCCGTCGTCAACCTTCTCGAGCTGGGAACACTTGATCACCACTGGCGCACCGCTGGTGCCGCTATGCGTGCGGGCATCTGTAAGGAAGTAGCCCTCCCCTTGGAAGCGCAATCCGAATGATGACGCCAGCCCGGCATGGCGCACGACTGGCATATGATGCAACGTGTCGTGAAAACCGAGTGGAAAGCCCACCACTATTAGGGGACTCCCAATCTCAATTTCGTCTTGCGGTCCATAAATGTGCCCAGGTGTGAACACTTTGAAAACGGCTGACTTCGGCAACGCAGACCTGTCCAGTTCAATAACAGCGACATCAATCTCGCCTGCAGAGTCTAGACCTTGACGCCAAACAGCCTTGCCGTTGCGGTAGAGTAGGATCGAAAAGTGAGTTGACGCCGACAGGTTCTCTGCATCGTCATGAAGTTCAATCTCGATGCGGTCAGGGAAATGCTTGCTTGGCTCATCGAACACCACATGCCGGCTGGTTACCAAATACAGCCTGTTATCGCGCTCGAAGAAGAAGCCGCTCGCATTCGTCAGTGGTCGTTGTCCAGCGAATGTGAGAACCCGCGTCGCCGTCAGCAGGATGGATTCCAGCATCGTCATTCCAATCCGGTTGTGCACGGTGTTCCGATAGATGTGTCGTGCACTGAACCGACGGGAATTACGAGAAACCGCCCCTCTTTCGGTGCCACTTCGGCACTTGTATCACGCAACTGTCTTGCGGCGCACTGGGCGTGACGATGCGTTCGGCGGTCCTGGCCTTACCGTCGGCGGGCCGATGGTCGGCATTTGACCACTTCGACAACAGGGGTACGTCAGCTGGCTCACCTCGTTCCTCGCACCGGGAAGGAGTTTCAGCATGTAGATGTGATGCGGACGTCCCGACCCGCCAAACCTCGACCGGTTAAGGAGCAGGCGCGACGTCCGCAAACTCCGCCGGGTGCTGGCCGGCAAACCAAGCATGCTGCGATTGCTCAGGGCCGGAAAGGGTCAAAACCCGCCACCGCCACGCTCACTTTCGCTTCAGCACGAAGACGGCTTTCTCGCCGAACAGGTTCTGCAAGCGGATCGAGCGTTTCAGACCCATGCGCCGGCCGCGAGCGTTGACCGCCACCGCGTCCTCAACCTCGGCGTCGATCTTGGTCACCAGATCGGCGAAATCCTTGATGGTGCACAGATGGCCGTCGGGGCTCGCATACCAGGGTTCGGGCAGGTTGGCCGTCATCGGCATGCGGCCCGTGAACAGCAGTTGCGCGCGGATCAGCCAGTGACCGAAGTTCGGAAACGAAACGATGGCGCGATGGCCGATGCGCAGCAGGTTCTCGAGTACGGTCTTGGGATAGCGGGTAGCCTGGATGGTGAGGCTCAGGATCACATAGTCGAAGGCGTCGTCGGGATAGTCGGCGAGGTCACGGTCGGCGTCACCCTGGATGACGGAAAGGCCGCGCGCGACGCAGGCATTGACGCGCTCGCGCGAGAGTTCGATCCCGCGCCCGTCGACGCCCTTGGTATCGGTGAGCAGTTGCAGGAGCGCGCCGTCGCCGCAGCCGACGTCGAGCACGCGCGAGCCCGGCGTCACCATCTCCGCGATCAGCAGGTGATCAAGGCGGGGCGATGCGGCGGCGTGGGCGATGTCGTGCGGATCGGAGGTCATGCTGGCACACTTGCCTGTTCGTTTGGCCTGTTCGTTTGGCCTGATCGTTGGGGCGGCACGCCGCGGCGCGCGGCGCCGGGCGTGGCGTCATTGCAGCCCGCGATGAGCGGCGGCCGCGTTGACGAAACCGGTGATGGTGGCGAAGAACTCCGGCTCTTCGAGCAGGAAGGCGTCGTGGCCCTTGTTGCTCTCGATCTCGACGAACGAGACGTTGGCGGCCACCGCGTTGAGGGCCTGCACGATCTCGCGACTGTCGCGCGTCGGGTAGAGCCAGTCGGAAGTGAAGGACACGACGCAGAAGCGCGTGCGCGTGCCGCGGAAAGCGTTGGCCAGCACGTCTCCGTTCTCGGCAGCGAGGTCGAAGTAGTCCATGGCGCGCGTGATGTAGAGGTAGCTGTTGGCGTCGAAGCGGTCGACGAACGTCGAGCCCTGGTGGCGCAGGTAGCTTTCCACCTGGAAATCGGCGTCGAAGGAAAACGTGCGCGCCTCGCGGTTCTGCAGGTTGCGGCCGAACTTCTCGTGCAGCGCCTGCTCCGACAGATAGGTGATGTGGGCGGCCATGCGCGCGACGGCGAGGCCGTTCCGCGGCACCTTGCCGTTGCCGTGATAGTCACCACGCGCCCAGTCCGGGTCAGCCATCACCGCCTGCCGGCCGACCTCGTGGAACGCGATGTTCTGCGAGGAATGGCGCGGCGCGGTGGCGATGGGCATGGCCGAGAAGACGCGCTGCTTGTGACGCGCGCACCATTCGAGCACCTGCATGCCGCCCATCGAGCCGCCGATCACGGCGAAGAGCTGGTCGATGCCGAGGTGGTCGATCAGGCGCACTTGCGCTTCCACCAGGTCACCGATGGTGATGACGGGAAAGCCGAGCCCATAGGGCATGCCCGTGGCGGGGTTGATGGAGGCCCGGCCCGTCGTGCCCATGCAGCCGCCGAGGATGTTGGCGCAAATGACGTAGAACCGCCGCGTATCGATCGGCTTGCCGGGGCCGATCAGCGTCTCCCACCACCCGGACTTCTTCGTCACCGGGTTTTCGCCGACGACGTACTGGTCGCCCGTCAGCGCGTGGCAGACGAGTACGGCGTTCGACTTGTCGGCGTTGAGCTCGCCCCACGTCTCGTAGGCCACTTGGAATGTCTCGAGGCGCGAGCCACCGTCGAGCGCCAGGGGGGAACCTGAGAAGCGTACGACCTTGCTCGACGGCGTCCAGGCCTCGCGCAGACGTTGCACAGTCTCCGGCGCGAGGCTGTGCGCCGCGCGCTCGATCAGGTCAGGGTGTTGTCTCGGATCGATGGCGGCCATCGGTGCGACGTCTCCCGGGCGTATCGGGCGGCACCTTCGGCTACCGCCTTGGCACTGCCCTCGAAACGGCCGGGCTGCACCGAAGAGACGGTTTCGCACGGCCTTTTAGCGAGTTGTTTTACGTGGCTGCAAGCCGGCCGGCCAAATCACCACGACGTATCACCTCTTGAATATCGGAGCGGGGCGGCGAGCGTCAAGGGGCGGGCGGCGCTCGCCAGTGCCGGCCAGCGCTTTGCATCCCGGCGCTGCTCGTCTATCACTTGCCGCGGCCACCGCCCGCCGGTTCGCCTGCTCCATCGCCTGCATTAACCGAAAGACACCGCCATGACCTCCTCCGCGCCGGTGCCGCGCCCCGGCATTCTCGACATCGAGGCCTACGTGCCGGGCGAGAGCAAGCTGCCGTCGGGCATCAAGCCGGCCAAGCTTTCCTCGAACGAGACGCCGTTGGGGCCGAGCCCGAAGGCGGCCGAAGCCTACGCGGCGGCGGCAAGCGCGCTCGAGCGTTATCCGGATGGTCAGGCGACGACGTTGCGCCAGGCGATCGGTCGGCGCTACGGGCTCGACCCGGCGCGCATCGTCTGCGGCTCGGGCTCGGACGAGCTGTTGAGCCTGCTCGCGCACGCCTACCTCGGGCCGGGCGACGAGGCGATCTATACCGAGCACGGATTCCTGGTCTATCGCATCGCCATTCTCACCAACGGCGCGACGCCCGTGGTGGCGCCGGAGCGCGATTTGAAGACGGACGTCGACGCGATCCTGGCGCGCGTTACGGCGAAGACGCGCATGGTGTTCCTGGCGAACCCGAACAACCCGACCGGCACGTATATTCCGATCGACGAGGTGCGCCGGTTGCGGGCAGGGCTGCGCGCGGACATTCTTCTCGTGCTCGACGGCGCCTATGCCGAATACGTCCGGCGCAACGATTACGAGTCGGGCATCGAGCTGGTGGCGACCACCGACAATACGGTGATGACGCGCACCTTCTCGAAGATCTATGGGCTGGCGGCGCTGCGCATCGGCTGGGCCTACTGCCCGCCCGGCGTGGCGGACGTGCTCAATCGTATTCGCGGGCCGTTCAATCTTTCGAGCGCGGCGATTGCCGCCGGGGCCGCGGCGATGGAGGATCAGGGCCATGTGGAGGCCGCCGCCGCCCACAACGACCGATGGCTGTCGTGGCTCGAAGCCGAGATCGGCAAGCTCGGGCTCGCCGTCACGCCGAGCGTCGCCAATTTCCTGCTGATCCGGTTTCCGCGCGACGCCGGCCGCACGGCAGCGGACGCGGATGCGTTCCTGAAGTCGAAAGGACTCATCCTGCGCATGGTTGCGAGCTACGGCCTCGGCGATTGCCTGCGCCTGACGATCGGCACCGAGGACGAGAACCGGCGTGTCGTCGCCGCGCTCGCCGCGTTCGTCGCGGGAGGCGCCTCATGACGGGGGCTGCTGACGTACGTTTCCGGCGCGTCGCCTTGATCGGCATCGGGCTCATCGGCTCGTCGATCTCGCATGCGATCCGGCGCCACGGCCGTCTGGCCGAGACGATCGTCGGCTCGTCGCCGACCGCATCGACGCGCGAGAAGGCGGTCGAGATCGGGCTTGTCGATGCGGCCTTCGCCGATCCGGCGGTCGCCGTGGCGGGCGCCGATCTCGTCATCCTCTGCGCGCCCGTCGGCGCCTATGCCCGTATCGCCAAGTCGATCGGCCCGGCGCTCTCGCCCGGGGCGATCCTGACGGATGTCGGCTCGGTCAAGGCGGCGGTCGTCGCCGATGTCGGCCCGCACGTGCCGGCGGGCGTCGATTTCATTCCCGGCCATCCGATCGCCGGCACCGAGCAATCGGGTCCGGAATCGGGCTTTGCTTCGCTGTTCGACGGGCGCTGGTGCATTCTGACGCCGACGGCGACGGCCCGCGCGGAAGCGGTGGAGCGGCTCGTTCAATTCTGGAAGGCGCTCGGCTCCAACGTCGAGTTGATGACGGCCGAGCATCACGACCGCGTTCTCGCCATCACCAGCCATCTGCCGCATCTGATCGCGTTCAACATCGTCAACACGGCGGCGCACCTCGAGCGGGTGACGGACAGCGAGGTCATCAAGTTCTCGGCTGGCGGTTTCCGTGACTTCACGCGCATCGCCGCTTCCGATCCGACGATGTGGCGCGACGTGTTTCTCAACAACAAGGCCGCGGTGCTGGAAATGCTCGGCCGCTTCACCGAGGACCTGTTCCACCTCCAGCGGGCCATCCGCTATGATGACGGCGAGGAACTGTTCCAACTGTTCGGCGAGGCACGTGAGATCCGCCGCGGCATCATCATGGCCGGGCAGGACACGCCGGCACCCGATTTCGGGCGCTCGCCGCAATCGAAGAAACCGCCGCAGGGCTGAGCAATGCGGAGCGGCGTGCATGATGGCGCGCCCTCGGGACGAATCGGCGATATCCTTCACGCGGGGCTGATGCGAGCCCGCACGACAAGGCGAACGCAAGGACGAAGGCATGACCCGTTGCGCCGGTTCGGCGGGCCAATCGCGCGATAGTAGTGGCGACCTCTGGGTCTTCGCCTACGGCTCGCTGATGTGGCGACCCGGATTTCCGTTCGCCGAAGTCGCGCGCGCACGGGTCACCGGCTATTCGCGGCGGTTCTGCGTCGCCTCGGTTCATCACCGCGGCTCGGCGGAACGCCCGGGGCTCGTGCTCGGTCTCGACCGGGGTGGCGTCTGCGAAGGGCTCGTCTACCGCGTTCCCGCCGCGCAGGCCCGCGCGACGCTCGCCTATCTACGAGAGCGCGAGCAGGTCAACGGCGTCTACCGCGAGGTTCGAGTGGAGGCGGAAATCGAAGGCCGGTCCCATGCACCGGTCCTCGCCGTCGCCTATCTCGTCGAGCGTGCGCATCCGAGCTACGTCGGCCGGCTGCCGCTCGCCTGCCAGGCGCGGCTCATCACGGGCGCGCGCGGGCTCTCTGGCGTCAACCTCGACTATCTCGTCAACACGCTCCGTCACATGCGCGAGCTTGGCATCCGCGAGCGGGAGCTCGAGCGTCTGCTGGGCGTCATCGGTGGCGTGTTCGGGCGCTGCCGCTCGGCACCCTGCCGTTGCGCGAGCGCTGGGCCAGCATCGGCGCGGGCGGAAGCACTGTGCCGGGCGAAGCGCTGCCGGGCCGAGGGCGCGCGGCTCGTGCGGCGGATGAAGCCGGGCGACCGGCGGCGTTTCAGCTACCGCCGTCATCTGAGCGACGCGGACGTGTAAGGGGCGCGCAGGCTGCCCCCCCCGCCCGTCTCACCGTCGCTTCCCGGGCGGCGATCAGCCCAGCAGACGGGCGACTTCGGCGCGTAGCCGCTCGAGGGAAAAGGGTTTCGCCAGCGTCACGTACTTGCCGCTTGTCCCGGCCGGGGCGCTTTCGAGCTTCTCGACGAAGCCCGAGACGAGCAGGAAGCGCATGCGGGGTTTGCGGGGTGCGAAGTCCCGCACCAGCTCGAAGCCGCCGCATCCAGGCATTTCGACATCCGTGACGAGGAGATCGTATTCGCCGGCTTCGAGAAGCTGTGCGGCTTCGGTGCCATCGCTGGCGATCGCGACTTTGTGGCCGTCCGCCTCGAGCGCGCGGGCGGCGAGATCGCGCAGGGCCTTGTCGTCGTCCGCCAGCAGGATACGGGCCATCTCGCACTCACGGGGCTTGTGTGTCGGGCTCGGGAACGGTGCTCGCTTGCCATGCGCGCCGGGTGCCGCCCGGCGCGCAGGTCTCGTGCTATTCGTCCGTGAGCCGCCCCACATAGGGCAACTCGCGGAACCGGTGGGCGACATCCATACCGTAGCCGACGACGAACGTCTCCGGGCAGTCGAAGGCGCGGAAGTCGGCCTCCACGTTGACGGCCCGCCGCGTCGCCTTGGCCAGCAGCACGCAGGTCTTGATGGAACGGGCGCCGCGTGCCGAGATCAGGTCCTTGGCGAAGGCGAGGGTGCGGCCCGAATCGAGCACGTCGTCGATCAGCAGAACGTTGCGGCCCGCGACGTCCATCTCGACGTCACGCAGAATATCGACGCTGCCTTGCGAAATGCGGTTCTTCCGGTAGCTGGACAGCGTGATGAAATCGACCTCCGGCTCGAGGCCGGCCCGGTTCAGCGCGCGGATCAGATCGGCGGCAAAAACGAAGCTCCCCTTCAGCACGGCGATCACCAGCAGCGGCTCCAGCCGCGCGGCGGCGATCTCCTTGGCAAGTTCGTCGACCCGGGCGGCGATCGCCTCGGGGGTGTAGATCACCTCGACGCTGTCGGATGCGGGCGCGGCCGCGGGGGTCGGTCGGGTCACGGTCTCTTTCATCGGCTCTCCAGAAACAGGCACGCGCCAATTATCCATAATCTGCTGCGTTTGCCCACTTGCCAAACACGGCCGCCTCCGACATCGAGGCAGTTGCGGTGGGCGCAAGCCGCGCCGTGCGGGCTCCACCATTCGGCGGGGGCGGCGACGGCGAGGCAGGACTTACACGAGGACGCCACATTCCTAGCCGATCTATCTTCCGAAGACTCACCGATTTAGGTGCTTCTGGAGCGCTACCCGATCGGACGGAGCCGGGACCAGTTCCGGTGATCGGACGAAAAGGCACGATCCTAGAGTGTTAGACCTAGAGTGTTCGAGGGCCCTTCATCTGACCGCTCGTCGCCGTTCTGCGATTCTGAGCGGTCGGATGATGCTCTAAACTGGAACTCCAAGCAGAAATGCGACAGCAGCATTGATCCGGCTGAACAACATAGCGCTGAGGTATGATACCGGTCCGGAAATCCTGACCGAGATCGATTTTCACCTGCGACCGGGCTCGTTCCACTTCCTCACCGGCCCATCGGGCGCGGGCAAGTCGTCGTTGCTCCGGCTGCTGTTCATGTCGATCCATCCGACGCGCGGCCAGATCCATCTCTTCAATCAGGATGTCAGCCACATCTCGACGCAGCAGCGCGCCCAGTTGCGCCGCCGCATCGGCATCGTGTTCCAGGATTTCCGCCTGCTCGATCACCTGACCACCTGGGAGAACGTCGCCCTGCCGCTGCGCGTGGTCGGCCGGCGCGTGTCCGACTATCGCGAGGATGTCACCGACCTGCTGCAATGGGTCGGCCTCGGGCACCGCATGCACGCCTACCCCTCGGTTCTCTCGGGCGGCGAAAAGCAGCGCGCCGCCATCGCCCGCGCGGTGATCGGCAAGCCGGAACTGCTGCTGGCGGACGAGCCGACCGGCAACGTCGACCCGCAGATGGCGCGGCGTCTGCTGCGGCTGTTCGTCGAGCTCAACCGGCTCGGCACGTCCGTACTCATCGCCACCCACGATCACCAACTCATGCGTCAGTTCAAGGCGCCGCGACTGGAGCTGCACGAGGGCCATGTCCGCATCGTCTAACAGACCGCCCATGCGGCCGGGATCGCGGCCTGTGCCGCCGCCGCCCTCGTTCGACTACGACGACGTGGTGACTGGGCCTGCCTTTGCAGAGCCGTCCGCTCCACGGCTCGAAGCGCCGGAGGCCCGTCCTGCCTATGCAACTCACGCGACAGCTGACGCCGCCGCCGGCAGCGTGAACGGCAATGCGCCGATCGTGCCGGCAGGCACCGTCACGGGCAGCTCGCTCACGCTCGTCATCGCCATCATGTGCTTCCTCGCCTGCCTTACCGCCGGTGCGGTGTACATGATGAATCAGTCGGCAGACGCCTGGCTCAAGGACATCGCCAGCGAGGTCTCGGTGCAGGTCGAGCCGCGCGATGGCGTGGATACCGAGAAAACCATCGCCTCGGTGGAGGCGCTGCTGAAGCGCGAGGCCGGTGTCGCCAACGTCAACGTGCTGTCTCTGGCGGAATCGGGCGCGTTGCTCGAGCCCTGGCTCGGCACCTCGGATGCCTGGAAGGCGCTCCCCGTGCCGCGCATCATCGCCGTGGAGGTCGATCGCGCCGCACCGCCCGATCTCGCCGAGGTGCGCAAGCGCTTGGCCGCCGCGCACGCTGGCGTCACGCTCGACGACCACCGTCAATGGCAGCAGCAGATCCGCACCGTCACCCGTTCTTTCGCACTTGGCGGACTGGCGATCCTCATTCTCGTTGGCGCAGCAACCACGGCCATCATCATCTCGGCGACGAAGAGTTCGATGGCGTCGAACCGCGAGATCGTCGAGGTTCTGCACTTCGTCGGCGCGACCGACAGGTTCATCGCCCGCGAGTTCGAGAAGCATTTCCTGCGACTCGGTATCCGCGCGGGGCTGGTCGGCGCGCTATTCGCCATGCTCGTCTTCTTCTCGATGCCGTGGATCATGCAGTTGCTGGGCGGCGGACAGGTTACGCTCGCCGAGATGCATCGCATGATCGGCTCGGGGACACTCGACGCGGCGGGCTATGTGCTGCTGATGATCGTGGTCGTCGTGATCTCGTCCTTGTGTATGCTGACATCGCGACTGGGCGTTTATCGCATCCTCAATAATCGCGCCTGATGCACTGCCTGGCCCGTGGCCCGTGGCCCGTTGCGGTCGCCGCACCGCGGTGTAGGCCGGCGCGGCAGGTGCGCTCGCGTCGCCATCTGCCCGCCCGTGCACGCTCGTCGCGGCGGCCGCGCGTGAACTCGTGTTGGTGCCGTCGGGAGGAGCGCCATCAGGCGGCAATGGGCTGAGGTGGATGGACCGTGGAATCCATCCGGGTTGCGCGCGGCGCGCTTTTGCCTTCCGAATAACGCCCCCTTCACGACGATCCGGATCGGTTGATCCTACTTCCATCAAAGTGCGGTAGCACTATGGGTTCGAAGGTCGCCGGACGCCTCGTCCGCTCGAAGCGCACAGGGCCTCCGGGAGATTCCTGCCTGCGGCGGGGCAGGGCGCATGCAAAGGGCCGATCGGGTATAACACGAGAGATTCCGCACTGGCGGCCCCGTCGGGTCCTCTCCTCGAAGTCTTCGGCGAGCCGGCTCGACCTCGATCCGCCGCCGAGGGGGCCGAATTTGCGGCGAGGCGGGTTGCTTACGTCGCTGCGTCTGCAAAACTGAACACCTGTAGGAGAATCAAGAGACAGCCCATGAGGCGCCCCCTTCGAGCGGTGATCGGACTGGCCGGCGCTGTGCTGGCCGTGATCGCGCTCGGGTTCGTTCTGTTCGCCGGCTATGTCATGCGCGAGCCGATCCGCGGGGCGGGCGACGCCGATGCCATCGTCGTGCTGACCGGGGCGGACTTCCGCATCGCCGAGGGCGCGCGCCTGCTCGAATCCGGCCGTGGCCGCCGCCTTCTGATCAGCGGCGTCAATCCGCGCGTCTCGAACGGTGATATCGCTCGTATCACGGGGCTTCCGCCCGCTATGCTCGACTGCTGCGTCGATATCGATACCAAGGCGCTCGATACCATCGGTAACGCGACGGAGACCGGCGTCTGGCTCCGCCACCACGGCTTCAAGAGCCTCTTTCTCGTAACGTCCAACTACCATATGCCGCGCAGTCTCGCAGAGTTCTCGCGTGTCATGCCCGACGTTCGCCTGGAGCCCCACGCGGTCGTGCCGAGGTCGTTCCCCGTCGACGCCTGGTGGCTGCATCCGGGGACTGCCCGCCTGCTGTTGTCGGAGTACCTGAAATTCCTGCCTGCGGCGGTGCGCTTGACTGCGACGCGGGCACTGCACGGCTTTCAGTCGTCGTTGCTCGCGTCCGCCCCCAGTGGTGAACCTTCGAGTGCCAAGTTGGCGAAGTAGCCCCTCGGGTGCGAAGTCGGCGGCTTGAGGCCGCGTCAGGCGCGAAAGCACCGTAAGCTCGCGGATTAGAGTACCCTTGGCGGCATTGAAGGATCGCAAGAACGATTCCATCAAGGTCGATCGCGCTCTAGTGTCGGAGCCTGCCGGCCCAAAGGGGTGCCCCAAAATCACAGCCAGGGCCGGAACGATCCGTCCCTGCCTCAGACCGAAGTCCTCCGCATGCTGCGCTCCATCGCCTTCGCCGTCGTCTTCTATCTCAACACTGCCGCGTTCCTCGTGCTCGGCTCGCCGCTGCTCCTTGGCCCGCGGCGTTGGGCAATGTTGGGGCTCAAGGCGCACGCGCACGCCTCGCTCTGGTGGCTCGAGGTCATCGTCGGCACGCGGCTCGAGGTCCGCGGCCGCGAACATCTTCCGGAGGGGGCGGTTCTCGTCGCCGCCAAGCACCAGTCGGCCTGGGACACGTTCGCGCTGATCGGGCTGTTGCGCGATCCTGCCAGGGTCATGAAAGCGGAACTCGGGTGGATCCCGCTCTATGGCTGGTTCAGCCACAAGTTCCGCCACATCTTCGTCCAGCGCGAACGCGGGCCCTCGGCCCTCAAGCGTTTGATCCGGGACGCAAAAGACCGGGCTGCGAGCGGCCGCGAAGTCGTCATATTCCCGGAGGGCACCCGCCGCGCTCCGGGAGCACCGCCGGACTACAAGCCGGGCGTCGTCGCGATCTACGAGGCCCTCGCCCTGCCGTGTGTGCCGCTGGCGCTCAACTCCGGATTGTTCTGGCCGCGTCGGCGTTGGATGCGCGTGCCGGGGACTATCGTTGTCGAGTTTCTTCCTGCCATTCCGCCTGGGCTGCCGCGCGCCGCATTCCGTGAGGCCTTGAAGGCCCGCATCGAAACAGCCACCGATAGGCTTGTGAACGAGGCACATTCCGCAAACTCCGCGCTTGGAGCGCAAACATCCTAACGAGCAAAATGGCACGAAAACAAAAAAAGAACAAGAGAAGAACAATTGTTGACTTTTGCGGAGGCGCTGCTACGTTGTGGTGATCGTCCGCCGAGGATGCAGCCATGCCCTCTCACTCGCCTTTCAAGGCCGCCATCGCCGAGGAAATCTGGCGGAGCAAGTATCGTTTCGTTCGACCTGACGGTTCGGCGGAGGAGACGCTCGACGACACGCTGATGCGCGTCGCTCGGGCTGCGGCGGGTGCCGAAAAGGGCGGCAAGCGTGCGCGGGAGCGTTGGGCGAGCACGTTTCATGGCGCGATGTCGGACCTTGGCTTTATCCCGGCTGGGCGCATTCTCGCGGGGGCTGGAACCGCGCGCGCCGTCACGCTCTTCAACTGCTTCGTCATGGGAACGATCGAGGACGATCTCGGGTCGATCTTCGATGGCGTGAAACAGGCGGCGCTCACCATGCAGGCCGGCGGCGGCGTCGGCATGGATTTCTCGACGTTGAGGCCAGCCGGTGCTCCAGTGCGCAGCATCGGTGCCGATGCCTCCGGCCCGGTGAGCTTCATGCATGTCTGGGACGCGATGTGCCGCACCATCATGTCGGCGGGCGCGCGGCGCGGGGCGATGATGGCCACCATGCGCGCGGACCATCCCGACATCGAAATGTTCGTGGATGCCAAGCGCGAGGCGGGCCAACTCCGGAATTTCAATCTGTCGGTGCTGGTTTCCGATGCTTTCATCGACGCGGTTAGAAGCGACGCGGAGTGGCCGCTGGTGTTCGGCGGCAAGGTTCACCGCACGATTTCGGCGCGCGCCTTATGGCGGCGGATCATGAGCGCGACCTATGAGTATGCCGAGCCGGGCGTCATCTTTATCGACCGCGTGAATGGCGCCAACAACCTGCGTTATTGCGAGACGATCAGCGCGACAAATCCATGTGGTGAGCAACCGCTGCCGCCGTTCGGTGCGTGCCTTCTCGGCTCGATCAACGTTGCAGCATTGGTGGAGAAGCCATTCGAGGCCGACGCGCATATCGATCTTGCGCGGTTGGAGGAGCGTGTGGGCATCGCCGTACGCCTGCTCGACAACATCATCGACGTCTCGCGTTATCCGCTTCCTCGCCAGCGGCAGGAGGCGTTCTCGAAGCGGCGGATCGGGCTCGGGGTCACGGGCCTCGCCGATGCTCTCGCCTTCGTGGGATTGCGTTACGACAGTGCGGAGGCGCGGCATATGGCAGGGCGCTGGATGGAGGTGATCGCCGAGAGCGCCTACCGAGCCAGCGCCGGACTTGCCGCCGAGAAAGGGGCGTTTCCTCTTTATGATCGTGATGCTTTCCTGGCGGCGCCCTTTGTCTTGCGCCTCAGTGAGACGACCAGGGCCGAAATTGCACGTCATGGCATCCGCAACGGCTGCCTCACGTCGGTTGCCCCGACGGGGACCATCTCGCTACTCGCCGGCAACGTTTCGAGCGGTATCGAGCCGATCTTCGACTACCGCTATCGGCGCAACGTGCTCGACAAGACGGCAGCGCGGCGCCAGGAGACCGTCGAGGATCATGCTTTTGCCGAGTTCCGCCGCAGGTTCGGCGAGGATGCGCCGCTGCCCCCGGCGTTCGTGACCGCGCGTGAACTGGCGCCGTCGGCGCATCTCGCCATGCAGGCCGCGCTCCAGCCCCACGTGGACAGTTCCATTTCGAAGACGATCAACGTACCCGCGGACTGCTCGTTCGAGGAGTTCGAGGCGATCTACCTCGAGGCAGACGCACTCGGTCTCAAGGGTTGCACGACCTATCGGCCGAACGCGGTCACCGGCGCTGTGCTGGAGGCTGGCGCCGGTGGGGCGCTGCCGACCGACGCGGCCGTTGGGCCGTCGCACGCTGCCTCGGCTCCCGCGGTTGCGGAACCGCCCTTCACGGGCAAGGCCGCTGCCGGGGTGGGCGAGAACGTTGTCGCCGCGTCGGCGCGCGGGGTTGCGCGGGATGTGCCGCGTGCGCTGGTGCCTCACGGTCAGCGCGAGGTGGTCTACATCTCGCACCCGCTGGAGCGTGACGCGGTGCTCCAGGGCTTTACATACAAGCTGCGCTGGCCATCGAGCGATCACGCGATCTACGTCACCATCAACGACATCGAGCGCGGCGGGCGGCGGCGTCCGTTCGAAATCTTCATCAACACGCGCAATCTCGACCACTATGCGTGGACGGTGGCACTGACGCGGATGATCAGCGCGGTGTTCCGGCGTGGTGGCGATGTCTCGTTCGTCGCAGAAGAACTCAAGGCCGTGTTCGATCCGCAGGGTGGGCAGTGGCTGGAGGGCCGTTACGTTCCGAGCCTGCTCGCGGCGATCGGCGATGTCATTCAGCGCCATCTGGTCGAGATCGGGTTCAATACGCCGGAGATGGGAAGCGGTGCGGACATGGGCCCGGTTTCGGTCGAGGTCGTCGCGGGGCGCGAAGCGGAGGCTGGAGCGGTGCGTGCCGCGGCCAGCGTGCTGACGGGTGGTGCGAGTTCAAGCGCCAGCGCCAGCACCAGCACCAGCACCAGGATCAATTCCAGCACTGGAGCGAAGGGGAAGGGAGGCGGAACCGGGCAGCACCGGTCCGGTGAGAAAGACAGTATTGGCGATGCAACTCGACGGCCGCCACCCGCGCACTTCTGCCCCCGATGCTCTTCGGCGCGGCTCGAACGCCAGGAGGGGTGCTCGATCTGCCGCGACTGCGGGTTCTCCAAGTGCGATTGATGCGAGCGCGCCATCGCCGATGCGAGCGCGATGATCCTTGATGCTTGCGCCACGCTCGCACGCGGAACGGCAGTCCGTTCGCGTGCGGCGGGTGCTCGCCGCACCTCGATGCAGAAGCGCAACAGACGGCGTGCGCTCGGATCGAAAAGCACTCCGGGCAACCCTTCGTTAAGGGCTCGCTCGGGATAACGGGAGTTGGATGGCGCGCGTTTTAACCTGGCGTTGTCCATGCCTCCAGTTCTCCGTCTCGGAGCCATATTTCAGCTAGAAGTTTTCGGCACGCTCCAGGCTGTCGAGGAGTTCGGTTCGGCGTCACGGGATGTGACGAGGGGATGTTGCATGAGTGCGCGTGTCATCAGTTTTGCCGAGGCCTTTGAGCACAAGTCCAAGAGATCGATGCGCCGTATGAACCAGCAGCCGACGATCGAGCCGCAACCGGATCTGATGCAGCGCTTCCTGTTCTGGCGGGGGGCGTCCGGCGTGCGCTATGTCCACACCATTTACACGCTACTCGATTGCCCCGCTCTGAGCAGTGGCAACTACATCCTGGTTCGCCGCGAACATGATGGGCGCCGCACGGTGCTCGCCATCAATCGGCTCGCCACGGCCTCGCCGTCGCTCAATCTCGCGGAAGTGCGCCATCAGGGTGCCTTGCTGGGTGCCAACGAGGTGCACGTCCATCTGCTCGCCGAGAGCGGTCGTGACAGCCAGCAGATCGAGTTCGACCTGCGTTCGGGACACTTCGACACTTCCGCCTTCGCCAAGCCGACGCGCCATTAGTTTCGGGTAAATAGACCGGCCAAGTAGATCGGCTACCGGCTTTGGGGATCGCGACGGCCTAAACCGCCGGTGTGCAACTTGCTCGTGGCAAAGCGCTGTGCGCGCGGCGTGAAATGGCGGAGTGCCGTTGAGCCCCGCAAATAGCACCCCCTCCCGCCGCTCTTGGTTTCCCGCAAGAGCCATCGTGATTGCCGCCATCGAGCTCTCGCAGCGCGATCAGGCCCGGTGCGTGCTGGTATTGGCTTGCTCAGAACCGCAGCGCACTTCTCTTCCCGCCAAAAGTGCGACGGCATTTTGCCGAATTCGGCACGGCTTCATACGATCTGACAAAATTTCAACGCGATTTCGGGGGTTAATCGCTTCATGGGCCGGCGTCGGGGGGCGTGGCCAAATCCTTCCTCACATGCCCCTTTGCGCCGGCCCGATCAGGGCATCCGATCGGCATTCGATCGTCAGGCGCGTTGTGGCGGACCGCAGAGCGGTGGCACGCCGAGACGATCCCGACGAGCGTGCAAGCGACGATGCGAACGATCAACGCGGACCGGTGCAGCCTCGCGCCGGGCACCCATGTAGTTCGAGTATTGCGTCATGTGTATCGCGTTTTCCGAGGGCGCCCGCGCCTCTCGCGCCCAACTCTGCGCCGCTGGGCAACCGGCGAACGATCATCCAGCGTCCGGGTTGTCACCGAAAGCCAACCTTCGCTTCAGTGCTGCAGACACAGCAGCGCTACTGCTCGCCCTGGCACTCTCGGCAACACCAGCCCCGGCGTCGGCACAAGACGCGCTCGGCGCGCCTGCTCCCCCCCCTATCACCGCCAGCGATCTCGTGCGCGATCCTTCGATCGTGACGCCCTATGGGGAAGAGACCCGCCGCCCGGCGCCGCTCACAGAGTCCCTGGCTGCCGCGATGCCAAACTTTCTCGACGGCGCGGCGCTGAACCGCTTGAAGGATGCTTTGCACGCGGCGATCACGCCATCCGGGGAGGCCGAGAGCGCCAGGCCGGCAGCCAACGGCGGGGCCTTCGTGTTCGGGAGCGGCCTCGCGTCGGTTCTTCCGAGCCTTCCGCAAATACCTATCTTCGGCGGCGGCGCTGCCGCACCGGCCTCCCCCGACTTCTCTGGAACTCTCACCCCTGCCCCCCGCGGTGCGGGCGCTCGCGGGCGGAAGAGCTGAGCCGCCGCTTCGCGATCGGCGCTTGGGCGATGGGGTCGAACGGGGCGGCATCCGAGATCGCGATCAAGGGGGTGGATGAGCCCGCCGCGGCTGCATGGCGCCCCGATCCGGCGGTGGTCTCACCGCCCGTCTCGACGCTGCCCGGCACGGTGACGACACTCTCCGCCGCGGCCTCTGCCGTGCCACGCGCGCAAGGTGATGGAGCACGGCAGGCCGAGACCGCCGCAACTCGCCCGACACCGGACCTCGAGGGCCGCATGGGGCTTGGCCATGGAAACCTCGAACCGCAGGCGCCGCCGGTGGCGAGGGAGCAGCCGACGGCAATCGGCGCTGTTTCGAGCCGCCAGGTCACGACGGTGCCGATTGCATTGACCGAGTCTGCTTCGCTCGCTCCTGCGATGGCGCCGCCGCCGGCGCGGCCGCGGTCGGCCAAGCGCAAATCGACCGGCACTCCTGCGGCAAAGCTCGGGCAGCCGCCGCGCACAGCAACAGCTCTCGGACCGCTCGGGCGCCCGCTCAAGCCTTGATCGCGCCAGCGCGCCTTGGGATTGAAGCCACCGCGCGTCGTACGTCTCTGACGGCCGCGGGGACGAGCCCACCCTCGTTTACCTACGCCGTGTACCTACGCATTGCTTGAAGCGTGCTGGCGATCCACGGAGGTCCTGGTCCGCGCTCTCGAACGTGAGCTTCGGTTGCGCTTTTCGCCATCGATGGAAGCGCCGGTAGCTTCCATCTCAACCGATCGCATCTTAGGCGTCTCCGACGTAGAGGTACGACGTCCCCTTTTTTTCCACGCGGCCCGTGCCAGGGAACGGCAGATGGTATCCGATAACCCGCGCCTTCTCGGTGGCGAGGCGGTCGAGCAGCTTCTTGCGCGTTTCGACGGCGCGCTCCGGCTCATGGTCGGCCGCCGGACGCCAATCCGGGTGCGCGAACGAGATGACCGGGTGAGTCAGGGCGTCGCCGAGCACCATCAGGGTTTCAGATCCTCCGGCGATCTCGAGCGAGGCATGGCCTTGCGTGTGCCCCGGCGTCGCGATCAGGCGCATCCCCGTTACGATATCGTCGCCGGTCTTGATCCGCTGCAGTTTGGACTCGATGCCCTTCATGTTGCGTCGCGCACCCGCGATGAACGTGACGCGATCTGGCGGGATGCCGCGCTCGGCATTGTCCGAGGTCCAGTAATCCCATTCATCGGCGGGGAAGTAGTGGGTGGCGTTGGCGAAGCGAGGGTTCTCCTCGAAATCGTCGAGCGAGCCCCACAAGTGATCCGGATGACCGTGGGTGAAGACCACCTTGGTGATGGAGTCGGGCGCAATGCCGGCAGCCTCGAGGTTGGCGAGCAGGCGCCCGGTGGTCGGCATGAAGTTCGGCCCGGCGCCGGTATCGACCAGAATGAGGTCGGCGCCTGATTTGATGAGCGTGACGTTGGTTGGCGGCTGCGCCATGTCGCCTGTCGTTCCAGCGGCGGCGAGCGCTGCATTGAGTTCCTCGGCGGGGGCGTCGGGCGCGGCGAGGCGTGCGGGTAGCATCATGTGCCCGTCGCTGACGACGGTGATCTCGAAGTTGCCGAAAGCGAACTTGTGCGTGGTCGCAGCCGCCATCGCGTGACGCGCGCCGAGCGTGCTCGCGACCGTTCCGACCAATCCGCCCGCCGCCGAGCAAGCGATGCTGGCAGCGCTCCCCGCCATGAGCCCGCGCCGCGACACCGAGATGCGTCCGGACGTGCCACGGTCGTCGTTATGGTCGCGCATGCGGCTGTCTCCGGCAGTTGGTGATGATCCGCCGCAGAATGCCCGCGATTTGTCCCGCGATCAAACGCCACCGCGCATCGGAGCGGCTCTCCGGTACGGCTCTTCTGAGAACCACGGAGAAGCGCGTTCGCCTTTATGCGCCGAGCCATGCTCGAAGCTCTGTCGTGACGGCCGCTGGCTCCTCGAGAGTCGAGAGATGGCCCGCGTGCGGAACGACGGCCAAGCGGCTGGCGGGGATCGCCGTCGACATCTCGACCGAGAGCGGCGGGGGGGGGGGGGGGGCCCCCGCCCCCGCGGGGGCGAGGGGCGGGGGCGCGGGCGGAGCGGGGGGCGGGCGGGGGTCGGCGCGCGCGGCGATCGCGCGCTGCTGGCGGGCGAAGGCTTCGCTCCCCGTTTCCTCCGACATGCGCAAGAAGGCCGCTGAAAGCGCCGGATCGTTCTGGCGCGCCGGGGCGACCAGCTTCGGGAACATTTCCCGTGCCGCGCTCGCCACACCCCGCTTCTCGGCAAGTGCGACGAGCCGCAGTCGGTTCTCGGTCTGCTCGGGGAGATCCGGGCGCGGCGAGGTGTCGAGCAACGCCAGCCGCTCGACGCGCTCGGGAGCTTGGCGCAGGATTTCGAACGCGATGTAGCCGCCCATCGAGAGGCCGGCGAGGGCGAAGCGTTCCGGTGCGTTGGCGAGAATGTCTCTGGCGATGGCCGCCATGGTGTCGGAGCGGCGGTGATCCGCAATCGTGATGGAAGCCTGATGGGCGAGCGCACCGACCTGCGCCGCGTAAAGCTCGCGGGTGCAGAGGAGGCCGGGGATCAGGACCAGATGGGGTGCGGGCATGCGGTTCGTGCTCCTGATGCGGGACGCAACGGCGGTTGGGGGACGCCGAGCGCTCGGCGCGGTCGATGGCTCATTGATCAGATGGCTCATAGGATAGTCGTTCGCGCGATGGGAGGCACGGTCTCAACCGTTGGCACGCCCGTCGGCTTCTTTGGCTGCCGGCAGCGGACGGCCATGGTCCCGCAGGATGAGACGCAGAAGGGGGGACCTGAGGCGGCCCCGCGAGGAGGCAACGGTTTAGGGAGCTCGGGCGAGGAGCCGCCTCGGCCGGCGGCCCTCTATGATCCACCGGAGCGGTCGACCTGCGGCGACGGGCTGAGCTGGCCTCCCGGCCCCGGCCTGCGGTGTGGCCGGAATGGCGGCGGGCGCGGCCAACTGCCTCAATCCAAGGGAATATCGGCCATCCGTATTGCCTTTTTGGGCTGTGTGTGCAAGCAGAGGCTCGGCATCAGCGCAGGGGATCGCGAGCCCGTTTCGCCATTCGCTTGATCCCTTTTGAGAAGTCCAAGTTGCTTGCTTTGCCAGATTTGGCGTTCCCCCCCCCTGCGCTCTGTCAGCATGGCCCTGCGCCGCCCCGCCGTTTTCCGGTCATGGGACCGGTAATCGCGCCCGCGCGCGTGGATGCCGCGACGAGGATGGAGAGAAGAGCTTTTGGAACCCACGACCTTCGCTGAGCTGGGTCTCAGCCCCAAGGTGCTGGCCGCCATCGAGGCCGCCGGCTACTCGTCGCCAACGCCGATCCAGGCGTCGGCCATTCCGGTCGCGTTGACCGGTCGCGATGTCCTCGGCATCGCCCAGACCGGCACCGGCAAGACGGCCGCCTTCACCATGCCGATGATCACGCGCCTCGAGACAGGGCGCGCCAGAGCGCGGATGCCGCGCTCTCTGATCCTTGCGCCGACGCGCGAACTCGCAGCCCAGGTGGCTCAGAGCTTCGAAAAGTACGGCGTCAACCACAAGCTCGACGTGGCGCTGCTGATCGGCGGCGTCTCGATGGACGACCAGGTCAAGAAGCTCGACCGCGGCGTCGACGTGCTGATCGCGACCCCGGGACGGTTGCTCGATCATTTCGGCCGCGGCCGCATCATGCTGATGGGCGTCGAGATCCTCGTCATCGACGAGGCCGACCGGATGCTCGACATGGGCTTCATTCCCGACATCGAGAAGATCTGCAAGCTGTTGCCGCCGCGGCGCCAGACGCTGTTCTTCTCGGCGACGATGCCGGCGGAGATCACGCGGCTCGTCAATACCTTCCTCAAGGATCCCGTGCGGGTCGAGGTGGCCAAGCCGGCGACGACGGCGAAGACCATCACGCAGCGGTTCAGGTTCTGCGCGAACGGCGAGGACTGGGCCAAGCGCGAGGAGTTGCGCAATCTGATGCGTGCGGAGGACGTGCGCAACGCCATCATCTTCTGCAATCGCAAGCGCGATGTCGCCATCCTGCTCAAGTCGCTGCTGAAGCATGGCTTCAATGCCGGTGCCCTGCACGGCGACATGGACCAGAAGAGCCGCATGGAGACGCTCGACAAGTTCCGTTCGGGCGAAATCAACTTCCTCGCCGCCAGCGATGTCGCGGCGCGCGGCCTCGATATTCCCGACGTCAGTCACGTCTTCAACTTCGACCTTCCCTGGCAGTCGGACGACTACGTGCATCGCATCGGTCGTACGGGACGCGCGGGTAAGCTCGGTTACTCGGCGTCACTCGTCACCATCGACGATCTGAAGTTGCTCCAGGACATCGAGAAGATCACCAGCGAGACGGCCGTTTGGCTGGGCGAGAGCCCGACGGAGGAGGACATCGCCGGGGCCGGCAAGCGCCAGCGAAGTCGTCCGCTCAGGAGCGTGGCCGTAGTGGACGCGACGAGCGTCCGGAAGCGCGCGCCGCAAAGCCGCAGCGCCACGACGAGCCGGGCGCTGAACGCCCGCGCCGGCCTGCAGCGGAGGTTCCCGGTCTTGGCGAGCAGCCCGACGTGGCGCCGCCCGATATCCAGGTGCTCGCCAGCGAGGCTGCCGGTGAAGGAGAGATGGGCGATGCGCGCCGTCGCCGCCGTCGCCGTGGCCGCGGTGGACGCGGCGAGGGCGAGGGCCGGGGCGAGAACGCCGCCGTGGCGACGAGCGGCGAAGGCAATGCCGGTGCAGAGAGCCGCGAGCGCGCCCGCCAAGACACGTCGCCGGAACGCCGCGAGGCGCGAGGCCCCAACGAGCAGCGAGAGCCGAGAGCGCAACGCGAGCAGCGTGAGCCGAGGGAGCAGCGTGAGCAGCGTCCGCAGCGGGCTGCATCGCCCCCAGCACAGCCGCGTCCGTCCCAGCCGCGGCCGCAGCGCGCGGCCGAGCAGGGCGAGCGGACGCAGGGTGCCGCACACGGCTTCGCCGACAACGTTCCAGCCTTCCTGCGCCGTCCGGTGCCGAAGCGGCAAAAGGTCGCCGCGAGCGACTGATCCACCTGCGACGGGGAAGTGTGCCCGCCGCCGTGTTGTGGACCGCGACGGGACATGCGTTGACGGCGGCCGGTATCGGCCGCCGGGCCGCACCAAAACAATGGCGCGTCAGCGGGGGCAGGCCATCTCTTGCCCCCGGCGCTCCGTTCGATTGGCCGCTCCCTGCATCTGGGAAAACGTCTAGTCCAATCGTTCCATTGACCGTTGCGGATCGAGGGTCGATCAGGTGCGCGTCGCTCGCTCGCGTGCCGCGCTTCGGCTCCAGCACTGCCCGCGAGCCCAATCCAATCGACAATCGGGACCTACCATGCCGTCAACGCCGGGAATGCCGCTGTCGCGGCCGAAAGACAAGATCAAGATCCTGCTGCTGGAGGGCATCTCGAACACCGCGCTCGATACGCTGAAGGCGGCGGGCTACACCAACATCGAGCATCACGCGAAGGCGCTCGAGGGCCCCGCGCTCAAGGCCGCACTCGAAGGCGCGAGCATGGTCGGTATTCGCTCGCGCTCGCAGTTGACGCCTGAAGTGCTCGACGGCAACCGCTCGCTCATCGGCATCGGCTGCTTCTCGGTCGGCACCAATCAGGTCGCGCTCGATTTCGCCCGCGACATGGGCCTGCCTGTATTCAACGCGCCCTTCTCGAACACGCGCTCGGTGGCGGAGTTGACGATCGCCGAGATCATCATGCTCTACCGGCGCACGTTTCCCAAATCGATGGCAGCGCATTCGGGCATCTGGCAGAAGACCGCCGAAGGCGCGGGTGAGGTGCGCGCCAAGACGCTCGGCATCGTCGGCTACGGCAACATCGGCAGCCAGCTCGCCGTTCTCGCCGAGGCGATCGGAATGCGCGTCATCTTCTTCGACCTGACCGACAAGCTGCGCCACGGCAACGTTGAGCCGACAGATACGCTCGACGAGCTGCTGGCGAAATCGGACGTGGTTTCTCTACATGTGCCGCAGACGCCCGAGACGCGCGGCATGATCGGCGAGAAGCAGATCCGCCGGATGAAGAAGGGTGCCTACCTCATCAACAACGCGCGCGGCACGGTGGTCGACATCGAGGCGTTGGCGGCCGCCCTCAAGGATGGGCATCTCGCCGGCGCCGCCATCGACGTTTTCCCGGTCGAGCCGAAGTCCAACGCCGACCGCTTCACCTCGCCGCTGCAAGGTCTCGACAACGTCATTCTTACGCCGCACGTCGGCGGTTCGACCGAGGAAGCGCAGGAGCGGATCGGCTCGGAGGTTGCCAAGAAGTTCATCGAGTACTCGGACGTCGGCTCGACGGTCGGCGCGGTGAACTTCCCGCAGGTGCAATTGCCGATCCGTCCGCACGGCACGCGCTTCATCCAGGTGCAGCGCAATCTGCCCGGCGAGTTGCAGCGCTTGAACGAGGTGTTCGCGAAGCACCGCGTCAACATCGCCGCGCAGTACTACCAGACGGACGGCGAGATCGGTTACGTCGTGCTCGATTGCGACGATCTTCTCTCCGGCGCCCGCGACATCCTCGCGGAGATTCGCTCCATGCCGGGCACCATCCGCGCGCGGCTGCTGTACCGGCGGCTCTAGCATCAGGATTCGAGAGTATCGCTATCCGACCGCTCATCGTCCGAGGCGATCCTGTGCGGTCGGTCGAGACGGGAGCGCGGAGCGCTTTCGTCGAGAGCGTGGCGCGCGCGCCAGACCACCACGAGCGAAAGCTTCAGTGGTGAGGGCCGCGGTCGCGCCACAGGAATTCGCGGTGCTCGGAGGCAACATGCGGTGACGGCCGCGCCTTTGCGACGTCTTGCCCGTTGTCCGCCTGCGCATGCACGGTCTATGTTGTGGCGATGAAATGGTTCCGGACGAGCGCTGCCCAGCGTGTCGCCGCAGCGTTGGCGCTGTTCGGCGTGCTGGCGTATGCCACACTCGTGCCGTGGCACCTTTCCTCACGCTTCGCCGAGCGCTCTGTCGAGCGCACGCTGATCGCCGCTCTGCACGTCAACTGTCTGCCGGGTGGGGCCGCATCGCGAGCGGCGACCGATGCGCAGCAACCGATCTCTCCTGTCGAGAACGAGACGAGTTGCCCGATCTGCAAGGGGCTCGCTGCGTTCCATCTCGCGGTGCTGCCAGCTATCGTCGCTGCGTTGCCCGTGGTCGTCCACGAGCCGGTGTTCGAACTGGCGTCGGACGATGCGGTCTTCGTCGGCCGCGCCATTTCGCCCAAGAGCCGCGGACCTCCTGCTGCCTGATTTGACGGACGCGCACGCGCAGGCAGGGTCATAAGCTCTCATATCGCCTTTGAGCTGCAGCCTCCATTGCCGGCGCTCGCGGCGTGCGGCCCTCCGTCCTCACATCCTTCACCGTCCAATGACTTCGCCCAGTGACGATGGGGCAGCGCCGGCCTGTGCCGACGTGCCCGCGGCGCGGCGCAAGTCTGTCAGCAGCGATTCCGTGCGGAATGCGGCCTCAGTGTCCGCGCCGACGGCACAACGGATCTTGCCTCATGCGAACCTCCTCAGACCTGCGAAACTGGTGCGATCGGCAACCCGGCCATCGCCCGCGCACGGCACCGCGCTTCTCCGTTTGGCTTCTCGGTGCCACTGCTCTTTCCGGTGCTACCGCGGTGCCGATGTTCGACGCCCGTGCCCAGCAGGCGACGGTGAGCAGCGAGTTGCCCCCGGTCGTCGTCATCCAGAAGACCGCGAAGCCCGTGGCCAAGCCTGCGGCGTCAACCGTGCAATCGAAGAAGCCGGCGAAGCCGTCCGGCACAAACGAGGCGCCTGCCGCGATCCCCGCACCGGAAGCAGCTGCGTCCGCGCAATCCGACGCTGAAGCGGCCGACATTCAGGCTGAACGCGCGGCGGCGGGTGTCGCGAGCACGGGCCTCGGCGTGCCCGCGACGACGACCACGTTGCGCAGCCAGTCGCTGGCACCGGATCGTGTCGCGACGAGCGATACCGCGTCGTTGCTGACGCGCGCCGCCGGCGTCAGCATCTATCAGACGGGCGCGGTTTCTGGTCTCCCGGCGATCAACGGCCTCAACGACGACCGCGTGAAGATCCTGCTCAACGGCATGGCGGTTTTGGGCGGGTGGGCCAATCTCATGGAACCACCCCTCTCCTATGCCGAGACGCCACAAAAAGCCCACATAGAGGATTTCGCTTGCGTCACG